>JANQQA010000208.1 GCA_028285205.1 Bythopirellula sp.
CATCCAGTAGCCGCTTACCAGCCGCTTGATGAATGGCGCGGCCACCCGCGACGCTGCCGGTGAATGCCACATAATCGACCCGGGGGTCGGCAACCACTCGCGCCACATCGTCCCGGGTGAGCACCAAGTCGGTGACGAGGCCCTCGTACTCTAAGTTGCTAAACGCATTGGCGAGCGCTCGACCAGTAAGGGGTGTGCGGGCGCTGTGTTTCAGTAGCACTACGTTGCCAGCAAGTAAAGCTGGGACAATGACATTCACTGGGATCAGCAGCGGATAATTCCAAGCCGCGAGATTGAACACGACGCCTAGCGGCTCATGCTCGATTCGTCGGCTGAACTCTGTGGTCGACTCGATGACTTCGGAAGCAAGGGCTGAGTGCGCATCGCCAATCGCCTGTTTGGCGCGTGCAAAAAATGTGTTCAGCTCGCCCTGTGCTTCAGCCAGCGGTTTGCCCATCTGTCGTGAGATATCACGGGCAATCGAATCACTAGCCGAACGGACCTTCTCCAACCCAGCTTGGACGATCCGGCAGCGATCATCCAATGGCACCTTTCGCCACTGGAGTTGTGCGTCTCGCGCGAATTGGATTCTGGATTCGATTTCGCTTGAGCTATTCAGCGGAACTTCGTCAACGATAGTCCCGTCGAAGGGGTTAACCACACGTAGAGACATCAGATGAGCAGATTCTCGCGAGGATTGTAGAGATTGGCGACAACGACCTGGAAGTTTGGACTATCGGCGGCACTATCGCGAAAAAGATCGTACCAGTTTCTAGTACACTAACCAAGATAGCTCAGAGAAAACAGGCACTATTCAAGAGAATCAATCAACGAAGCGATACAGCCGTGGTACCGATGCTGGGTCGCTGCCCCAACCGGTACACGGTATCATATCAGAGTCCTGCTGTTTCTCATTGGTGTCAGTTTCACACGTAGCAGTCTGCCCGTCGGCAATGAACAGAACAATCTCGACTGCGCCACTCAAAGTGATTGCGGTGAATCATCAAACTGCTATGAGCCTCTGGGAACCGAAGCTAAACGGTCCGGTAGGATCTGTGGGGAAGCGCCGAGCAATGGTGCTGGTGTGGGCCTTGCTGGTCGGTATCTGGACTAGCGTCGCATCAACCGAAGGCGCCCAAGTCGGCACCTGGTCGACTTACCGAGGCGGCAACACTCGGGGAAGTTATCTCGCCGCCAACTTGCCGACCGATTTGCAACTTATCTGGCAGCATGTTCCAGCTCAACCACCGAGGCCTGCCTGGCCGGCACCAGCGCGGGGTAGTTACTGGCAAGAGCTCTCGAAAATCTCGCCTAGGGTTGTCGACGATCATACGTTTCATCCCGTCTTGGCGAACGATGCGGTGTTGTTTGGTTCATCGGCCGATGATTCGGTGTACTGCCTGGAGCTAACTACTGGCAGGATGCGTTGGCGTCTGACATCCGATGGTCCGGTGCGATACGCACCTTGCGTGGTTGGGAACCAGGTACTGGTTGGCAGCGACGATGGGTGCGTTTACTGCGTAAACCTTGCGAATGGACAGATTATTTGGAAGCGGCAACTGGCCCCGCAGAACCGAATGATCCCCGGCAATGGACGGCTCATCTCTCCCTGGCCAGTGCGGACGAACGTAGCAGTGGCAGATGGGGTGGCGTATGTGGGGGCCGGCCTCTATCCATCGCAGGGCGTATATGTTCACGCCTTCGAAGCAGCCAGTGGAAAACGGCTTTGGCGTAAGAAAATCGACTACACAGTACACGGTTACTTGCTCATTTCGCAAGACCAGCTGATCGTCCCAACAGGGCGAAGCACCCCCATCGTACTGCACCGTAGCGATGGACGGTTTCTGACACAACTTCCAGGATCGCCCGGTTCGTATGCTGTGGTCACCGACAGTTCAGTTCTCAGTGGTCGAGGAAACGATGGCACTTTGGGAGCGGCAGATGTGGCCTCGCATGAGTCCCTCGTAAGTGTCCCCGCTCAACACGTTTGCGTCACACCCCAACAATCGTATCTGCTCGGCCGGAATCAATTGGTGGCCGTGGACTTGCCAAGATTCATGCAACTCAGCCGCCAGCTTAATTCTCAGACAGCGCGTCAAGCGAAGCTCACAGAACAACTTGAGAAACTTCGCCAATCTCCAACTGCCGACACGGCGAAAATTGAGCGAGACGAGTCTTTGTTACAACGGCTGACCGAGGATATTGGTGTATTGCAGTCGCAACGAAAAGCCTGCCGGCTTTGGGATGTGGCGGCGTCTCATCAAAGCTGCCTGGCAGCGTGCGAAAACATGTTGGTTCTCGGCGGAGCGGGAGTGATCGAGCTGCGCGATCGGACAGACGGCCAATTGCTCAGCAATCTCACAATCGCTGGCCAGGCACTAGGTGTCGCGATGTCGGAACGCTATTTGGTCGTAACGACCGATGCTGGGAGCATCTACTGCTTTGGCGCTCGACCGACTGAAGTGTCTGATGAACCTACGGGGGACGGCACTTTAGAAACCACTGGTTCCCAACTGTGGGACGATCGAGTTGCCAGCTTGATTAGCGAACACCTGCGACCGACCTTTGGATCGACGGCGGGATATGCGCTTGTCGCAGGGGCGGAAAACACTGATCTCGTCGATGCGCTGTGGCGTCAAACAGAGATGACCATTGTCGTGATTGACAGTCGTCCTGGTGCCGTCGACGCACTTCGCCAACACCTCCTACATCAGGGTGTCTACGGTAGTCGAGTGGCCGCCCACCTGATCGATCCTGGGCGTCTGCCAATGGCAGACTACTTTGCCAATTTGGTCGTTTCGGCACGAGGGCTTGCCAAGCAACCGGAACGGCGTTGGGCAGTGGATGAACTCTTGCGAGCGCTTCGACCGCATGGTGGACTCGCCTGGCTTGATATCGACGAGCCACCAACTTTTCGCGACGCTCTTGAAGGCGCTGGACGTTGGAACCATCAATATGGCAACACTGAGAATACCGCCGTCAGTGAGGACTCGCATATTCATCGAGATCTGCGATTGCAATGGTTTGGCGGTCCAGGTCCGGTTCGCATGGTCGACCGGCACTTGCGCGCACCGGCCCCGTTAGTGGCCGATGGCCGGATGTTCATCGGTGGTGAGAATTCGATTGTTTGCGTCGATTCCTACAACGGAACCGAATACTGGCAATTGGACTTACCCACTTCTCAACGTTACTCCATGCCGTACGATGCCGGTTATTCATCAATCGACGCCGATCATTTCGCCGTGGCCGTTCAAGACACTGCATGGTTGGTCGATGCACGTAACGGCGAGGTCAAGGAGAAGCTTCGCGTCCCGTCGACTGATGAAACTCACAAGTTCCATTGGGGATATTTGGCGCTAAAACAGAATCGGCTGTTTGGCTCGATACAAAAAGCAACGGCGTCACGCACTGCGCCAAGTCGTGACCAGATCGATCGTGACTATAGCAACGATCGGCCCGTCGTCACCGGCAATGGACTTTTTGTCATGGACGTTCCCAGCAAAAATCTCCGTTGGCATCATCGGGCGATCGTGATCAATCCGACGATTTCCATCTCGTCCGACCGCGTTTACTTTGTTGCTTCAAGAGTCGAGTCACTGCATGACCATCCGACTGGGAGAATCGAATTGCAAGAGTTGCTGGCTGGCGGCGCAGATGTTGTAGCCCTCGATTCAGCGACCGGCAACAGCGTGTGGAAAACAGAGCTCCCGCCGTCTATGCTCTCCTGCCGCAACATTTTGTATCTACAAGTGACGAACGATCGGCTCATCCTTAGTGGCTCTTACAGCCGTGATAACGACTCCTGGTATCGCGTCGCGGTGCTCGATGCAGAGTCTGGGAATACGATCTGGACGGCGGAACATCAGAAAGGTAAGCCGGGCGCGTTCACCCATGGCGAGCAGGTGCATCACCCAGTCATTCTCGGTGACCGACTTATCTGTGAGCCCGCAATCTACGAGCTAGAATCTGGCCGCCGAATTGCTCCAGACGGTACGTCCGCAGACTGGACGCTGGCGCGTCCTGCTCATAGTTGCGGTACGATTTCTGGCGCGGGAAACTGCTTGTTCTTTCGCTCTGGCAACCCTACGGTGATGGATTTGGGCCCAGGCCTTAGGGGACGTCAGCGGTTTCGCACAATTTCGCCCACGCGACCTGGCTGCTGGATCAACATCATTCCCGCCGATGGGTTGGTGCTCATCCCCGAGGCAAGTGCCAGTTGCGTTTGCCATTATTCATTACAAACATCGATGGCGTTTCAGCCGGTGCCAGCGAGCGCAGAGGCGGCACCGCAACGCTAATGCCCCAGGCAGTAATACGTTTCATAGTAGTGCTGCGCTTGCTGACGCGCCGTTGCCCAATCCCATGGCTGCTCGGTGAAACGATCAGGGCTGAGACTCTCGACGTAGGCCGATGGATTGGGCTCGAGCATCGACTCCACTAGATGGCGTCCAATTCCGGCAGATCCAGAGACTCCGTGAGCGTTACATCCGCCCGCCATGTAGAATCCCTTGACGCGAGAACTTTCGCCGATGATGAACCGACCGTCTGGTGTGAAAGTCGGCCAACCTTTGAATACACTACGGACTCCTAGCTGCGACACTTGCGGCATCTCCGGCGATAGCTGCTCGGCAAACGTGGCCAGCACATCCCAATCAGCATCAATCGGCGGCGGATCAACGTCGAGTGGAAAAGTGGTTGGATCGACGGACAGTCCTTTTGGCTCCCACCCGCCACACAAGAGTGCATTGACTTCCGCACGCAAGTAGAGCGTTGAATCGGGTATGCGCACTACGGGTAAGCTCGGCTTGAGGCCATTGGCTTCGACCGTCACGAAGTATTCGTGGCGGACAGGCAGGATGGGAAGTTCCAGGCCCACGCTCTTGGCAATGTGATATGCATGTGCACCAGCGGCGTTCATCACCGCATTACATTCAATCTGATTCTCGTCAGTCTCCACAGCACGGACGCGACCATCCTGGACATCGACATTCGTGACTGCTGAACTGGTCAAGAACTGCACACCGAGTTTCCGTGCCTGCCGCACGTAAGACATCGTTAAGTCGGAAGGTTGCAGGTAGCCGTCACTAGGACACCACAAGATCGCCTTGGCCCGACTAAAGTTGAGCATTGGCCATTTCTCATTGGCGAGGTCATTATCGATAAACTCAACTTCGAGTCCCGCCTCATCGGCAACGGATTTCATGTGCCGAAACTCATCCACGCGTTCCTCGCAGAGTGCGATCCGCAGCGACCCGACCTGACGCCATCCGGGGTTGGCCTGACCGCCCTGTTGCAGCTGCGAGAAGGTTGCAACCGACCACATCGCAAGTTTGGTACGCTCCACGGTGTTGCGAACCTGGCCCACCAACCCGGCTGCTTGAGGAGTCGTAGCAGCTGCTAAATGCGCCTCCTTTTCCAAGAGTATTACGTCGGTCTTGCCAGCCTTGGCAAGACTATAGGCGACCGCGCAGCCGACCGCTCCACCACCGATGACGACAATTTCAGTCCGCTGTTTCACGTTGCTCCGATCGATAGTCGCTTGTCATTTGATTCAAATACCACTGCACGAATCCTGCTACGTTATATTCCTTGTATGTTGACAATGGTCCAGGCACATAACGCGACGAACTCACCCCTCGTTGAGCCCGTTCGCAGAGCGCCCAGTCCTGCTCGGAGGTCAGTTGCCAGAACGGCATGATGTCCTCCAGTTGATAATCTCGGCCCTCGACTGCCGCGGCGTCGACCAACCAAGTTACACGTACCCTGGTCCGCTTAGGACCGGCTGGAAGCAAGCGAGTGCTCACGGCATGGTCGCAACTGGAGTGGTTCCACAGATTGGGTACCGTACGCATGCGTAAGGTTCCCACGCCCGGATCAGTATAGTCTCCCATCAGCGGGGCAACCTGCCGGCCATCCATCGATTCACTCACAAATCCTTCGACAAGGGGCGTGCGATTTGCGGAGAACCAACCATTACGCTGAGCGTTTGGAAAAACCGTCATTCCTGATTCTCGGTGACTAATCGCCAGCCCAGCCGCCGCACATTTTTCTTCACTCCGTGCCACCGCTGCATCAATTTGTGCCTGCACACGCGGGCTCGTGTCGTCGGTGTTGTAGTGGTCAAAATTCGCTTTGATGTATTGAGGGTGATTGACATTACAGTGGTAACACTCGCGATTGTTTTCCCAGACTAGTTTCCAGTTGGCCGCGACCTCGTATTCAACCGCTTTAGCGACCTTTGCTTGTTCAAGACCTTGTGGACGAGCCATGGTTTCGATGAGTTCATCTGCCTGCTGGAAGTCTAACGGCTCTTCCGCTAGCGATACGAAAATCAGACCGGCTGTCGTGCGCACCTGCGCGAACAATAACCCCAAGTCGCCCTTGTCTAAATCCTCTTGCATGCCACGACACGACAATAACGAACCGTCGCGACCATAGGTCCATTGATGGTAGGGGCATACAATTCGCCCGAGGTGACCTGAGCCCTGGTCACATAATTCCGTGCCCCGATGCCGGCAGACATTCCAGAATGCGTTAATCCGCTTGTCATCATCCCGTAGGATAATCAACGAATCCCCGTCGACGTTCAATGTGAAATAATCACCAGGAGCAGGGATTTCACAGCTATGGCCGGCAAACAACCAGCCCTTACGCCAGATGCGCTGCATCTCCGCGCGATAGAGCAGTTCATCGGAATAGAACTCGCCCGGTAAACTGAACCCCTGCTTGTAGGAGGAGATGAGATTGGCGATATGCTGGCTTTGCTCATCCGAAGACATGCTCAAGTTACACTCCCAACTCGATGGTTGCCGACCTGGCTGTGAAAGTCTCTTGCGACGTTGAATCCATTTCGAATGTGATTAGGCAAATGGAGGCAAGCCTCATTATGACTTGTCCGAGTTGTTTTTCGGTACCCATTTTTTAAGCAGTCCGTTCGAATCAAGAGCGAGAGGACGAAACGAGCAAAGACTGTGTGGTCAAACCAATAATCACAGCAAATTCACAATTAGGATTGCCACATCCCAGGAAGCACTAGATTACGGACCCAGTTGCGCACCTCGGTCAAACGCACATCTTCGTTCATCACGTCGGCATCAATTCCTAAAAGCCAAGCGATATCATTCCGAGAAGGGTCTTTGTGCAGTTCTTCCAGCAAGTCAACGTACTCATGGGCCGCCTGTTCCGATTTAAAGAAGCCATATCTAATCAGCTTCTCAATTCGACAGTAGATTAGCCGGGCCAGCTCGTGCAGATCATACTCCGGATGGTACTGCAGTCCCCAGAACTGGGTTCCAAGATGGGTCACGCAGACTGCCTGGATCGAAGTCCAAGCATTACGCGCCAAGCATTCGGCACCTGGGGGCAGATGGGTAATTTCGTCATCGTGGCTAATAAACGCATCAAAAACCGATGGCTTGCCTTCAAAGAGCGGATGGCTGCGTCCAGTGGGAGTAAGTTGAATCTTTCGAGCGATTCCCATTTCTCTGCCGTGCGGATTGGCCTGCACGCGTCCGCCGGCCGCGACGACAGCGATTTGGGCGGCCCAGCAACTACCGAATCCAGGAACACCTGCGGCAAATGCTGCGCGAGCAAATTCCACCTGTTGGCGAACTTCAACCGAATCGTCATTCAGACAGAGGCTACAGCCCGTCCACGCGATCCCATCATAGGAACCGAGTTCGCGACCGCTGGGTAGTTCAACGTCTGGATCCGATGGGAATACAATCTCACACGTCGTTCCTTCTGGCGAACATTTCTTGAGCATCGTCACATACAGATCAGCAGCCACCGATGCCCCACCAGATTGGAGTTGGTCGCGAGCCGCTTTGGTGTATCCGTCGACGATCAGAAAATGTGGAGGTTTCAAGCTCTTGGCTCCGCTAGACGTTGAATGATCCCAGGCAATTGGTCGTACGATTCACAGAATGCATCTGCCTCGCTGCCTTTTCTGTCCACGTCGCGCGTTGCGGTGAAGAGAACGGCCTTCATCCCGAGTGCGTGCGCACCTCGAATATCATTATGCTCTCGATCACCAATATGCACGATCTCGTCGAGTCTCACTCCAAGTTGTTCAGCAGCCGATTGGAACATCGCCCGATGTGGCTTGCTATAGCCGACTTCATCCGAAAACGCAAAACCTGTGAAGTACTTCTTGACGCCGTGGTTTTCCAAAAGATTGCGAAGCTGCCGCCCTGGGGTCACGATCGCATCAGACACAATGGCCAACGGATAGCGCGAAGACAATTCGGCCAGTGCGCGATCGCACCCTTCAATCAGCTTCGGTGGTATGTCAACTTCCACGACCTCAAGTTCACCGATCAACTGTTCAACGGCTGGTGATGGCAAGGAGCGATTAAGGCCCTTGAGGATGACATCGATCCGCTGACTTACCGTCCAAGTCACGTGCTGATCGTGCCAGACAAAGTTGAAGGCAGCATCTGCGACGTCAAAGGCAAGATCGACGACCGCTGCGTCGATTGGCTGAACGGCGTTCAGTGCTTCGTGCAGGAGGTGACGGCGTTGGGCAAACTTCGTGCGCAAGCCGCCTTCGGCTCGCTCGATTTCGTCTGAGTCGTCCGCGACAATCGTGTCCCAAAGATCAAACGTAATTGCTTTCACGGCACTCATGGTCGCATCGTAGCATAGAGTATCACCTGGATTCAATTACCAGCGCAATCGGCGCAGGTTTACAGATACGGTGTCTGGCAACGACCTAAACAAACGACGAAAAGATGTGATGGCAAGGGATGTCCGCGATTGCGAGCGCAGAGTATAGTGCGAGCATGAAAGATCGACGCTACGAACGCTGGCGCTGGACGACTTTTGGAGTGACCTGGCTCATTTATGCCAGTCTTTACTTAACACGCAAGTCTTTCTCCGTCGCTAAGATCGCTTTCGAAGACGATGCCGAAGTCACGTTGACCAGGGATGACTACGGCGACATCGATTCCTTTTATCTCACCACATACATGTTCGGCCAGTTTGTGTTTGGCCCGCTCGGAGACCGCTTCGGACCGCGGCGCGTCCTACTCTTTGGTCTGTCGCTGAGTGTTGTGGCTGCGGTCGCCTACGGCTTTTCTACCAGTTTTCTTGTGATGGCCTTGCTGGCGGTAGCCCAAGGCGTCGCACAGTCAACCGGTTGGAGTAACACGACGAAAGTGATGAGTTCGTGGTTTTCACAACGCGAGCGAGGCAGAATTATCGGTTGGTGGTGCACCCACTACACGGTGGGTGCTGCCGTTGCACTGCCGCTTGCCGGCTATCTGATGACTAGGTTTGGGAGCCCCAGACCTGCGGACGAAGCAGGATCCGCCATCATACCTTACTGGCCCGCCGCGTTTTGGGGCGCAGCTGCGATGGTATTCATCGTGCTAGTTATTGCTCTGTTTTTCCTACGCGAGCGCCCCGAGGACTTGGATCTACCTTCCATCGAAGAGTACCACCAAGAACAGGAGTCGGTGATACTCGAAGGAGACAGCTCGCCGGATGAACCAGAAAGGTCTTGGAAGGTAATCGGAGAAGTCTTACGAGTGCCGGCTATTTGGATTCTCGGCTTGGCGTATTTCTCAATCAAATTGACCCGCTACGCGTTTTATTTTTGGGGTCCGAAGTACATCTACGAAAGTTTAGGTGCCGACGCGCAGGTAAGCACGATCATCGCGGCTGCAATGCCCATCGGAGGAGTCCTAGGAGTCATCGCGACCGGTTACATTAGTGACTACTGCTTTCAATCTCGTCGTGTGCCAGTCACCATCCTATCACTGCTCATGACGGCGGGCATCTTGCTGCTTGGATTCAGCAATATTGCGAACTACTGGGTGATGGCGGGATTTTTCTTTGCCGTCGGCATGTTTCTGCTTGGCCCAGACACGCTTATCTCAGCGACAGCCGCGATTGATTTTGGAACAAAAAAGGGAGCGGGAACCGCTGCTGGCCTCATCAATGGCGTGGGATCTTTGGGGGCGATTCTGGGCGGGTGGCTACCTGGCTACATTACCACCGAGGACGATTGGTCCAAACTGTTTTATGTTTTCTTTGTCGGAATTTTGGTCTCGGCAGTCGTACTCGTCCCCTTGTGGAATGCCAGACCTCATTCCGTGGAGCGTGATTGATGAGTACTTCGAACTCTGACCGCGACAATCGTGAAGCCCGCATTCAAACTCATCGAAGCACGATGAGCGTAGCACTGTCACGTTGCAACGCTCTCGTAGCACGAACTTGTTTCCCTGTGTTCATGATTGGCGTTGCGTTGAGTCTCGGTGTCGCACCTGCCGATGCGGAGGAAGCGGCCTCACCGAAGGATACCGTGCCGCCGGCTCAGATTTCGGCGGACGAGCCGCTGGCTGATGAATTCTCCTTCCGACGGGCTGTCGACTATCTCGACAATGCGGCTCTCGACTGGCAACATCGGATGCGCTGCGTGACGTGCCATACAAATGGTTTGTTCTTGGCATGTCGCGCGGAAGTTGCGCCTAACAGCCGGCCCAATCAACTAGCGCGGGAATTTACTCGTGAATACTTGAAACGCTACGTGATTGACAAAGAGCCGGCACGAGGTGCCCGCGGTGCGATTGAAGGCATTGTTTCGGCTACTGCTCTGTTGGCTATCAGTGACGTCAAGACCACAGGCAAGTTGGATGCGATTACCCGCCAGTCTCTTGACTACATTTGGACGCAACAAAATGAACAAGGGTGCTGGGAAGAATGGCTGAAATGCAACTGGCCGCCGTTCGAGGTCGACGATCACTTCGGAGTCACGCTGGTAGCGCTGGCAGTCGGCGCGGCACCTGATGAGTATGCGCAGACCCCCGCAGCTCAGGAAGGCCTAAGAAAGTTGCGCAAGTATCTGCAAAATCATCCGCCGGAGAACTTGCACCAGCGTGCGATGTTGCTGTTGGCTTCAACCACCTGCGAAGACGTTCTTGAACCTGACAAGCAGCGAGAGACGATTGCGGAGTTACTCTCGCGGCAACAAGGCGACGGTGGTTGGAACCTATTTGCGTTAGGTGACTGGCAGCGCTCCGACGGGCAGGAGCAAGACCGCACGTCGAGCGACGGTTACGCAACTGGGTTTGTGACGTACGTCCTCCTGCGAGCTGGCGTCGCTGCCAGTGACCCTCCGATTCAGGAAGCTGTCAGCTGGCTGAAGACCAACCAACGCGCCAGTGGCCGGTGGTATGCTCGTTCGCCAAGGCGAGACGGCAAGCATTACATCAGCCATGCTGGAACGGCCTACGCGGTAATGGCGTTGGCCGCCAGCGGTGAACGACTGCAGCCATCAGATCGTTAAGTGGTTGGTTGTACGGGCTGTAAACTGGAGTTGGGCGCGAAATCTGGATGATAAGCGCATGAACTTTGACAGTTTGCGAAAAAGAGATGAAATATTGGTTAATAGAATGAGGCATGTCGTTCCAACAATGGCGTAAGACTGGCAGCCCTGCTTATACTGCCGGAGGAATCTGAGAGAGGGAGTTTTGGTCGGCCATTGACCATCATGGCGTAGGATGCGCGGCAGAGATAGTTTCGTCCAGGTTGGATTGCTATTAGCAGACTATCTCCTGAATTCTGTGCGATGTGAGTCATGTTTGCGACTTGGCCGGGACGCGTATCCTTTGCCTATTTCGTTGGAGATTGACTCATGAATTCGACTGTTGAAAGGTTGCTTTGCGCAATCGTTGTTTTGACGCTTCTCTCTGGGTTTGCGACGACAGGTTTCGCAAGCACACTTCCCGCGGTTACCAGCGGCACGTTGGTGGCCCAGTTCGATCCAGATCCGACTTACCTGTCGCTTGACGGTAGCGGGACGGACGTAGCAAGTTGGACCGCGGCGAACGACAATTCCATCGTGTTGTCGCGCACCGGTACCGCGGCAAGCAACTCCAATATCTCGTTCGATGCCAGCGAACTTGGCGGCAATGGCGCGGTGGTCGTGAATGATTTTACGGGTGATAACCTCGTCTTACAGGGTTCGGTTCCAGGTACGCGGACGGCATCAACGGTGTTTTTCCTGGGATACTTTTCACCGGGACGCGACGGCAGCCTGACCGACGGCTCCGGTCAGTACGTTTACTCGTACGCCGTTGACGGTCCGTCCGGATCTCAACTCGATTTTCAAACTGACGATGGAAATGCGGAGTTGTTCGGCGGAAGCGGGACGCAATTTGTGGGCGACATTAGCTCCCGCGCCGGCGAGTACACCGTCTACCGCATTGAGTCTGGGGGCGGAGACGGCGACGATTGGGCCGTGTACGTAGACGGCGCGCTCCTTGGTAGTGGCGACGAAGGAACGAACTACAGTGTCAGCGGCGATTTAATCCTGTTTGGCTATCAGAATAGCAGCGGCGTGAGCGGCGGATTTAACTTCGTCGGCAACGTCGGCCAGCTCCTGATCTACGACGGCGTCCTCGACAGCAACGACACTGCCTCAGTAGAGAGGTACCTAGCTGGCAAGATTCCCGAACCATCGGCAATCGCCATGGTAGTGGTCGGATTGATCAGTTGTGGCGGTTTCCGTCGCAGACGGTGATGTTCCACCGCGAACGAGACAGCGCCGGGCCGAGCCGACCAAGGCTCGGCCCGCCTCACTCAATGCGGGTGGGCTAACTGCGATTTGAAGAACCCTTCACCGGTTCGCCCCGCAGCGGATTTTTTTTGGAGCGCTGGAAACATTACTGGTAAGTAGTTAGACAAGTGGGTCCCAGGTCGACACAACATGCGACAGGCAAGGCGACTAAAAGTCGAAAACTACGTGGTCGGATACGTTGCGGCAGCTTGCCCCCGCCCCGAAGGAGCGAATCGGGAGGATGTACGCTGATGAACTGTAATCCCAGAGATCTCAAACTTCTTTCTGGCAGGCAGTTTGTTCCTACAATGATCACCGCCCTCGCTCTTGGTGTGGGCGTTGCCAACCCACTTAGTGCCATTATTTTTGAGAGACATGTCACCCTTTCCGGACAGCCCGCGCCCGGCGAACCCGGATGGGTCGCTAACGGCGATCCCCAGCTCACCGGCACAGCCGTGCTCACGTTCGATACTGTGGCCAGGACACTGGACTTCGACATCGAGCTCGACAACGATCGTTATGTCGTCACTCAAGCGCACATCTACGAGGTGGGCACCGACGCCCAGGGGGACTCTGATTACTGCTGGGGCGGACGTTGGTCCAGTCACACGGACTATCTCCAAGGCACTGGCTTTGGCGTCTCCGGGGCTCGCATAAATGGCGCAAGAACCAATCCCGAGAATTGGTTTCTCATGATCCACACCGGAGGCGGACATTTCGCCAACGATGGCAACGGACTAATTCCCTACAACTCCTCGGTACACGAAACACAGCCCTACTCGGGCGTTACTGAATCGGGATCACGATTCAACAATCGGGTCGGTCGCAAACTCGACAACTTGCTCCTTCGCGAAGTCAATCCAGTTTCAGGTTCGTTTCCCAATTCGGTGTATCCTGATCCGGGGCATTTTCTTCGCGAGAACGACCAACCCTTTCCCGACTCCCTCGGCAACGCATGGCTTGAATCCGATGGCAGCGGTGGTTGGCAGCTCACCTCGGCAGCCATCGACGCCGGGTACGATCTCGACACGGAGTACCTTTTCTACCGTTATGACGACCAAGGACCCAGTTGGGACTTTGGCGGGCCCGAAGGTGCCGCGGGTGGATTCCTCAGCAATCCTTTCGACCTCGTCGGAGACCTTAATTTGGACGGCAACGTCGACGCTGCCGACTGGCCACTGTTGGTCAACCGATATGGTTCCGACCTAAGCGGGCTGACGGAAGAGCAAAGAATACACGCAGGCGATCTAGATCTCGATGGTCGACACTCGCTGGCTGATATCACGGAGTTTCGCAACGTTTTCGTCGCGGGAGGCGGTCAGCTGTCAGACCTGAAATCGTTTGCAGTTCCAGAACCTATCACATTTTCGATGTTGATAGTCGGGCTCTGGGCCACTCCGTGGCGGCACGCGTCAAGACGGAGAGTGATTAACTAAGCATCATCGACACGAACTTACTTCGACCAAACTCAATAGGTGAGACAATATTATGAAGCAAGCAGCTAAATCTTTAACGGTATCTGCAGCATGCTTGGCTCTGCTGCTTGTCTCCACGGCCCAAGCGCAAACTCTGCCATCGATCTCCGATTTGCAGCTGCGCCTGACTGCGGATTCTGGAACGAGTACCACGGTAGATGGGGCGGGTATATTCGATTGGTTCGACACGGAACATGGCCATTTGTTCTTCAATGCGAATGAGACCTTGCCTACGTACGTCGCCGATTCAGGCGGAGGCGTGGCTGCCATCGATTTTGAAAGAAGCAGTGGCTTCGTCGGCGACTTTAGCGGTTCTGCCGGTTTCACGATGGGCGATGCGACGATCTTTGTCGTTGCGCGTTTCGATGGCTACACCCATAGCTCAGGCAGTTCGTCTTACTTCTTCTCGATCGATAACTTTGCCGATCCTGGTATCCCTGATACTAGCGAACATACGCTAGGGCGAGATGCCAACACTCTTGGGCCTGACCAGCTCTATCACTGGCGCGCACAGCCTGACCCGGCGGCCGCTTATGGGACGAATATCATCGAAGACCAGCCTGGAACCCCATTTGGAGATTTTAATTACTACACAGCCATCTTTCGCGGCAGCGACGACGGTGGCGGTTCGGTCAATGAAATGGAGGCCTGGATTAATGGTTCCTCCGGTGGCAGTCTGACACCGGATGTCGCGCACAACGGCAGTGGCTACAGCGGAGTGACCTCGGAGACTCGCATTGGCCTGTGGACCTCCAACGGCAGTGGATTGGATGGGATGATGCGCGAAGTGCTCATCTACAATCGCGTTCTCAATTCACAGGAAATCACAGACGTGGAAAACTACTTGGCGCAGCGTGCACTCTCTCCCGTGCCCCCCAGCCTGCTGCTACAGGTGGATCGCGACACCGGGAACATCTCCATCAAAAACGTTTCTGCAGGCAACCTAAATATCAGCGACTATCTTGTCGATTCTGCCAGTGGCGCGCTGGATCGGACGATGTGGACCTCGATTGCCAGCAACTACGATCAGGACAACGATCAGTCGGTCGATCCCAATAACACTTGGCAGGAAGCGGGCGCGGCCACCGACAACACTTTGGAAGAAGCCGCTAACAGTGGGTCGGCAGTTCTAGCGCCGAACCAAGAGGTGGATTTGGGCATGACCTGGACACAATACTTCCAAGAAGACTTAACCTTCCAATTCAACAGCGGCACCCAGGTGCCTGTCCAATTTAGCGGCAATGGCGGCAACTCGTTTCCATTTGGCGACCTGAGTTTTAACGGATCGGTCGGCGTCGAGGATTGGACGGTCCTGGTAGCTGGCTATGGCCAAGACCTCAGTGGCAAGTCTCTTGCGGCGGCGTATGGCTTGGGAGATTTGAACGGGGACGGAAACCACACGCTGGCGGACATTCAGAGTTTTCGCACAGCTTTTGTTGCCGCCGGGGGTAATCTGGCGGAACTGACGGGTGCCCCTGTGCCGGAGCCTGCTTCTGGGGCATTGTTATTACTGGCGGCGACGCTGCATGCCGCTCTTAGCAGAAAGCGAATTCGACGTCCGCTTTCGAGTGGAGGTAGATTGATGTGCATTCCTGTTAAGAGGTGGACAGTGGCAGTCGCTGTCCTTGGCGTTCTCTCCGTGTTTGCGGGCCGCAGCGTCATAGCGGCTCCTCCCGCAGTTACCAGCGGCACGCTACTCGCGCACTTTGATGCGGATGCGTCTTTCCTCTCACTCGACGGCGGAGGGACGGACGTGGCAAGTTGGACCGCTGCAAACGACAATTCGATCGTGTTGTCGCGCACTGGGACCGCGACAAGCAACTCCAACATCTCTTTCGATTCCAGCGAACTTGGTGGCAGTGGCGCGGTCGTTGTGAATGACTTTTCGGGTGACAATCTTGTTCTCCAGGGTGCCGTTCCAGGTACCCGCACCGCTACCACTGCGTTCTTTCTGGGATACTTTTCCCCGGGTCGCGACGGTAGCCTTGGCGATGGATCCGGCCAGTACCTCTATTCTTACTCAGCCTCAGGCGGAGAGGGGACACAACTCGATTTTCAGATCGACGACGGCAATGCCGAGATATGGGGCGGAGGAGGAACGCAAGGGGTGGGTGATATCAGCGCCCGTAACGGCGAGTATACCGTCTACCGCATTGAGTCGGGCGGCGGTGCCGGTGACGACTTTGCTGTCTACGTAGACGGAACTCTGCTCGGCAGTGGCAACGAAGGGACGAACTATAACGTCAGCGGCGATTTGATTCTGTTCGGCTGGCAGAATGGCAGTGGTGTGAGCGGCGGGTTTAACTTCGTCGGCAATGTTGGGCAGCTCCTATTCTACGACGGCAACCTCAACGGCACCGATGTTGCCGCCGTCGAGAGTTACCTCGCATCGTTCAAGCCGACAACCCTCAGTCTGACGGTCAATACGATCACAGGTGAGATCACGATCAGTGGCGGCGACATTGCGCGCGACATCAACGCCTACGAGATCCGCAGCGCATTGGGATCGCTCGATTCGACAGACTGGCTTTCGTCTAATCTTGATAGTCAGAGTCTCGATTCCATCGGCGCCGGTGTAGGCGAATCGTGGGATACTTTTAGCGGATCAGATAGCCAACTAACCGAGGCGTTTTTACTTGGCAGCTCGCTGTTTGACAACAGTCGGACCGAGTCACTTGGCCAGGCATACAACACATCGTTGGATGCGCGTGATCTGGTTTTCGAATATACCGACACCTTGGGAGATACGCGGACCGGGCTGATCGAATACGTCGATACGCTGCCCGATGGTGATTTTGATAACGACGGCGACATCGATGGCTCGGACTTCCTCAAGTGGCAACGCGATTTGGGAGATGCCCAGAGTTTGGCGGATTGGCAGGCAAGTTATGGCTCTGGTTCTCTAGCGGCCAGTTCTGCGACAAACGCAGTCCCCGAACCAGCGACGGCGCTTATGTTCTTCCTCGGTTTTCTCAGTTTAGCCCAGTTCAGGCGGCAGGATGCTCGAAGTCAGTTCAGACTTCTAACTGCAGATGCTAGCTCAAGGTAGGCAGGAAACGTCTTGAGAAGACCACTAACTTCACGCAAGTTGCCGCCTCAGATCGAAGTGAGGCTTGGTGCGCTGATACTCACTGTGGCTGTCGTCGGTTGTGGAGCGTCGAGTACGCCGGGTCTAATACCCATTTCGGGCACGGTAACTTACCAGGGAAGTCCGTTGCCTGAAGGGGAGTTGCGATACATTCCACAAGATTCGACCGGCGGACGAATGGCGCGAGGGAAGATCAAGAACGGTAATTTTTCACTGACAACGGCCCGCCGCGATGACGGGGTGAAACCAGGCCAATACAAGGTAATTGTAGTTGCGTATGGTCCAGAGCGCGAACCCGATCGAGACGCGAACGGTTACGTTATCAAGGCCTACGAGCGACCACTGCTAGTCCCCAAGAAGTATGCGAAGCCAGAAACAACGCCACTGAACGACAACGTCGACGAGAAACATAGCGGTGCAGTGCAGTTTGAGTTGACCGATTAGCAACTCACACGGTGAACATTGGTGATTGCTCATAAAAAATCATGAAACAGGACTGAACCATCATGCCAGTAATCATGCCGAAACGATCCACCAAGTCGGGCGCCGATACTTATGGTTTCACATTGGTCGAATTATTGGTCGTGATCGCCATCATCGGCGTACTCGTCGCGCTGCTCCTGCCAGCCGTCCAAGCGGCTCGCGAAGCAGCCCGCAAATCAGCCTGTGTGAACAATCTCAAACAGATCGGACTGGCGCTACAGAACTATGAATCGGCCCAACAGGTCTTCCCCTACGGCGCATGGGACTCCGATGGCGAACAGAATCCGAAGGGGTCGCCTTGGCCGCGCTTCGGCGGGAGCTGGCGGACAGCGATCTTGCCCTACATGGAACAGCAATCGCTCGCAGAACAGCTTTCGCAGATTGATAACGAATCCTTCACGCAGTACGACACGAGGTCGCCTTGGGTACTCGCCCCCCAACATCAGTTGGTCCTGGCTCCGTTCATTTGCCCCTCGCAGCCTCAGCCTTGGATCCGCGAAGGGATGGATACTTTCGCGATCGCGCCCGCAACCGCGGCAATCTCGACCTACATGGGCAACGCCGGCCCGATTGCTGTCACACCGCCGTCGTCATACGGTGCTTCAAGCGCCTGTGGCCTGTGTACGGACGGCTCGTCACTTAATGCGTTTTGTGATTGCTTCACCGGAAATGTAGGGCGCTACCGACGTGGCTTTTATCATGGTCACAGCGAGGATGGCCCCGGCATGCTCGACATGTTTCCAAACGAGATTACCGTGGCTAAAGTCACCGATGGCACGTCCAACACCCTGCACGTCGGAGAGTCACATGGTGTGGACGGAGGCTTGGACGGGTGTGAAGATCGGATGCATTGGATGGGCACCTGGGCGATGTCTTCAACGGTTTACGGTATCAACGCGGTCGACGTGGGAACTACATGGCGCGGCGGCGGGTGCAACTTCCGCAGTTACCACCCAGGAGGTGCCCACTTCGTCTATGTTGACGCGTCCGTCCACTTTCTACAGGAAGACATCGACTTGTGGACGTTCGGGTACTTGGGGAATCGCTACGACGGCCAAGCTATTGATTCCGGTTTCTAGGGCATCTCTGGCGATTTCGCCCTCGCCCGGAACCAAGAATTCGCCGCTGTGATTCTATTCTTTCGCAGGTTGGGTTGGCCAAGCGGATTCGAAAGTGTCTTACGCGAATCCGGAAGAAGCGGGAATTGAAACCGCTCCTAGAGTGTAAGATCTCGGGATCCCCAGATTCGGGTGATAATCAGAACGACGATCGCTGCTGCGATCATGACAAACGAAACGGCAACGGCGCCGTTTAGATTGCCAATACTCAGTTCGAGAAAGACGCTGGTAGAAAGAACTTCCGTCTTGCCTCGGGTGGCACCTGCAAAAACCAATAGTGGGCCAAACTCTCCCAGTGAGCGGGCCCATGCAAGCGTCGCAGCGGTCAGCAGCCCAGGACGGAGTTCGGGCAGGATCACCCAACCGAACGCTTGGAAACGATTGCAGCCCAGCGTTAGCGCCACCTGTTCGCGGCGGGAATCAATCTGGTCAAACGTCGCGCGCATCGTGCGGATCGCAAAGGCGCTCGCGACGACGAACTGCCCCAACACAACGGCAGGAACCTGGTAGACGACACTTTCGCGGACGTACTCCGGCATGTACTGAAACAGGATGAGCAGACTCAATCCAACGACCAGCGGTGGCAGCACGATCGGAATATCCAAGATCGCATCCAGTAAATTGCGGCCGAAGAATTCGTGACGAGACAACAGATAACCAAGCGGCACGGAAACCCAGAGCGACAATATCGTACTGATCGTGCAGGAGACTAAGCTCAGGTAGATAGCATACTGAATATTTGGATCTGCCAAGGCGGCACCGACGGGATTGTCGATCACTTTGGCCCACCAGGGATTGGCTTGCGACCACTCTTCACTGATCGTCGGCTCACCGGCACCCGAAACAAGGAAAGCGGCGTTGGCCATGAGCATCGCGACCAACAAAAACAGGTACATGCCACTGATGACAATCAGGGCCGCGTAGAAGGGCGTGTCTGACCCAATCCGATGTGTTTTGGTTTCCGAAGATGCCACGGTGCTATCGGCCCTACGCTACTCGGCTGGTTTCAATCGCCACCGGAATCCAGCTTTCTCGAAAGCTCCCTGCGCCCTTGCTACTTCTTCGAACAACAGGCGAGCTAGCTGTTTCTGCTTACTCGAGGCTGCGATGCCCAACGGCTGAATTGCCTTCGCCAGCGGCGAGTCAATCGTGACGACATCCACTTTGTCACTTTCAGCTCGTGCATCCGTAAGATACACAATTGCAGCATCTGCCGAACCGGTCGCGACGCTCGGGATTAGCAAGGCTGAGGTCGCCGTTTGAGTAACCACGTTGTTTTCGAGGAGCGAATCATAGATATCCGCAGATTCGAGCAGACGACGGGTAAGCACGCCAATCGTGCATTGCTCTGGCTGACCGACCGCTACGCGCACTCCGGGTTGATTCAGATCAGCAAGTGTCTCAATGCCTTTAGGATTTCCCGCCTGAACAGCAACGACGATTGGCGTGTCGGACACATTCACCTTGTCACGAAACAGTTTGCCGACTGTGTCCATGTAGTAGGTATCACAGGCCATATAAACGTCTGGAAACCCACTCAAAGAATCTTGTTCAATAGCCCGCATCTGCGCCGTGAGAATTCCACAACCGTTATACACGGTGGAGACGTCCACTCCATGGCGGCGCTGGAATGCCTCGACAATCGGCTCTAACGCACGACGATTGACTGCGCCTGCAAAAAATGTGAGCTCTGGACGATTCGACCATTCGGCCCCCTCAACGGACTCATAGCCGTGCTCCTGAAAGACCTCCAGTCCGCGATTCTGCGCCGTGAGGAATCGGGTAAAATGCAATGCCCTTTTTGCATTCTTTGATGCCTCCAAGAGACCAATGCTCACTAAGACATGCTTATTCGCGAGCTCTGCGGAGCGCACCACCTCTAGCTGTTCATGTTGAACCGCGACGGCATCCCACACAATACCAGCATCCACAGCGCCCAAGAGGACATCATTGGCAACCTCACTGACGGTCGGCTTGAAAACACCTCGTGAGCGCACGGCAGCCGCGAGTGAGTCCCATCGACCAGATGGCAACAGACTCTCTCGCACTAGTTTCCCGACAGCAGCTTGATCTGGATCGGCTAGAGAGACCCGCAGGTCGGCACGCACCAGATCTTGCACATCCTGGACCTGCTTGGGATTTCCTGATGGCACGACGATCACTGGGCGCATCTGGGCGATGGGAAAGCTTTCCGCCACCAGACCCTTACGCTTCGCTATCTGGAGATAGCTGTCGTCGCCTGCCAGGTACAGATCACCGACGTTTGCAACTTCTATCTGGCTGAGCAGTGAGTTGGAGCCGCCGTACTGAAGACGAATCGGGACTTGAAATTCTTCCCGATATCGCGTCGCGATGCTCTCCACAGGCACCCGCATGCCAGCCGCGCAATAGACGAATAGTTCCGATTCCCCGTCTTGTTCTTCTAGTCCAGAATTCGGCTTCTGCATGAGTAGCAGCAGTAAAACAGCCAGCACAGTCAATGACGCACCGGCAGTCAAAAAGACCGGATTGACGGAAGCCGCGCGATGGATCGGGTTAGCTGTCACTTTGTGTAGTCTTACGGGCTCGTTGGGAAGTACTTCTGCGGTACTGTATGCGCGACATCTCAAACCATATGTCCACACACCTGACAGTCTCGATTTCGCATCAACGAGATGGTTCTAAATTGCATCTGGCGAAGGTCACAAAACAAAAGTCTTCCGGTGAGAGTCTCACCGATTCCGGCGATCAATTTGATCGCTTCCATCGCCCCTAGGCAACCAACAGTGCCGGAGACCGCGCCAAACACAGGGAATTGCCTCCGCCAATTCTTTGGGTGCTCTGGATGCAGGCAGTGCAAACAAGGCGTCTCCCCTGGAATAATCGTGGTGATCTGTGCTTCCAAATCGTACATAGCGCATTCGACCAGGGGTTTGTTCTGGGAAATGGCTGCGCGGTTAAGAAGGAATCGTTCCTCAAACAGGGGGGCACAGTCAACAACAACATCCACCTGTTCTACTAAGCGTGTCACATTCTCTGCATTTACGTTTTCAGGGACTGCCTCGATGTTGAGGCGCGGATTAAGCTCAAGCAGACGTCGCTGGGCGGATTCGATTCGGGGTGTGCCCAGTGAGCGGTGGGTCATTAGCAGTTGCCGATTCAAGTCGGATGGTTTGACGTTGCCTCCATGGGCAATCACTAGTCTGCCGACACCCGCTGCAGCGAGTTCATACGCGACGACGCTACCGAGTCCTCCACACCTTGTGACCAAGACGGAAGCGTTCTTCAGGCGAGTTTGCCCGGGCTCGCCGAACTCGGGGGACCACATCTGCCATTCGTAGACTTCGCGCTCTTCCTGAGTAAGTTCTTGCATAGAAGTGGTCATCCTCCGCTCACGGGAGACAATAAAGTAACTTCGTCTCCTGTTTGGAGCTCGACCGCAAAGTCCTGTCCGATGCACTGGTCCCCGATGCAAACCAAGAGTGAGGGATGCAACTGTCCGTTATCGCACTTCGCCAAGTTATCGAATGGTTCTCCATGTAACTGACTGATGCTGTCGAACAGATCGCCTACGGTCGCCGCCGACGGAAGTTCAAGCTCGTCGCCCGTACGGTTTAGCGCCGTTCTCAGCTGTGCTGTATAGTGGACTCTTACATTCACTGGGTTGGCACCTCCGCACCTTGGCAAGTTTCCTGCGGCCGGTCAGGGCGTTTCCCGGTCACAATCTGACCGTTTTGCAGCTGGAATGAAACGTCACCCAAGTATTCCGCCTCGTCAGTATTATGCGTGACGTGAAGAGTCGTGACACCTGATTGCGTTTGCACTGTCTTCAACAAATCGTACATGGTGCGTCGCGTCATCTCATCTAATGCTGATAACGGCTCATCGAGCAAGAGAAGTTGCGGTCGAAACGACAGTGCACGCCCGAGCGCTACTCGCTGTTGTTCCCCCCCACTCAGATTGGTAGGAAATCGATCCAACAACGGGGCAATGCCCAACTGCTTGGCAAGTTCGGAGGTCGTCTTCTCGATCTGTGGCTTTGGACACTTCCGAATAATCAGGGGGAAAGCCATGTTGTCGCGCACTTTCATCCTTGGGAACAGCGCACCATCTTGCGGGACGTAACCAATCCCTCGTTCGCCTGGTCGCAATCCAGAGACATCTCTGCCAGCCAATGTGATGCGGCCGTTCTCTATTGGCCTCAACCCACACAGCGACTCAAGGAGCGTCGTTTTGCCGCTGCCTGTTTTCCCCATGAGCACACCGTACTCACCAGTTGACAATTCAAGAGAGAGAGGCCCAAGTCGAAAGCTGCCTGCGCGAATTTTGAGATTCTCAATGCGAATCATGGCTCGAGACGTCGGCTATAAAATACGACAAAGGCTCCTCCTGCCAGACCCACGACAACAATGCCGAGTACCGTGGAGCCAACTGTCTTAGCCAATGATCCACTACTGGTTGTGTTGCTCGCCTCAGATCTGGATTGAACATTCTCCGCTGGAATCGAATCACTCAGGCTGTTGCTTTCCTTGGGCGAATTATCCACATGATGAGATTCGGAGCTGGGGCTTGGGTGCTTTTCAGCGTATGCGTCTGAGTCGTTAGGTTCCTCCACTACTACCGGAGACGGGCTGGCCTGCTCGTCGTCAAAATTAAGGTCTATGATCTGCAGGCCGGGCAACAGTGCATCAGGGCTGTTCCTCGTGCCAAGATTGGTTGATGATGGCCCGCGACTGAGGATTCGACTCATTTCTACCTTGACTAAAGGGTGCCCCGGATCGAATCCAAGCGACTTGGCGGCTTGCGTTTCGTGAGCCACTGTCCAAACATGCGGGAACATGGGTGACTGCATCCAACTTCGATCCAATTCGCATTCACAATCGAGACCTGCAACCGCAAGCGCGTGCAGTAGTTCTCTCTCCGCATCTTCGCTCAGTTTAATGACCTGTCCGAGATTTCGACCACGTCCGAAAACCAAGGCAATCTGTGGTACGTCGCTAGCAGAGACGTCCACACCGAGGCTCCACAAGAGTATCTCTTCCCGTTGTGCCTCTTCCTTATCAACAGCCCACACCTGCGGTGGAACTTCAATTGGTTTCGGGAGATCAGGCAGAGTTGCCTCTACACGCTCGATCGCATCCTCGACCATCGCTAGCGCGCGTTCGTTTTGCTTTGAGTCGTCGCTTTCGATAATGAGGACGGCACTGTGTAAATCGACGAGCTTCTCCAGCAGCGATTCCCTCAATGCGGAGCTCACGAGAGACTGAATTGTGTTGCGCAGCGCTACCGACTGTTCACTCTTGAGATCCGGAAGTGAAATCTGCTTGCTGCGGCCGTCAGGCGCGACCAGCACCGCGGCAGGAAAACGATCGATCTCGTGGGACCGCAGGAGAGCAAGCTGTGTTTGAGTGGCGTTGTTGTCAATATCCACCACTGAAAATTGGACATTGCTCTCCGCCAATCCCTCGATAGCGGTCGCTTTGATGACCTTGGTTATGTCCGTGGGCGTTTCGTCGTCAAGCAAAAGCACAAGTTCATACCAGGATCCGTCCATATCGACGAACGCGACATCACGCACGGTGTACTTACACGCCGAAGTCGATTCGCAAAACAGCGCTGCCAAGACGAATCCTAACCAAGCCGATCGGGATCCGAGCGCGTACAAGTGTACCAATGCGTTGCGGTCAACTACGGAGCTTGCAAACTTCAATGTCTAGCTCCTAGAACCGGAATTTGCAGTAATGCAGTACGTACTAATGTGACCATCATGATAACAGGTGGTGGGTTGATTTTCCATTGAATCAGTTGGCGAGTGGATCAGAACAGCGAGCGACCACTTGTGACTAAAGTGGGGTCACGATTCCGTGGTCCCGAATCTCGCTAAACCTTTGTCGCAAGATCCACGGTTGCTTGATAAGTCGCGTTCTGATCCGCGATGTTGCATTCTACGCAAGAGCTATGCCGCACTAACACGCAGCAGTTGCAGATCGGTTAATGCTTCTTTCTGATTCGTTATTGCCATCGATGGACCGTCGGCCCAGCAGATTCCAGTCTTAATCTGGCATACCGAATAATCCGTTAGGACTTCCGCTATAGCGTCTGACGGGCCTCGTGATAGGCGTTGAGATTCTCGCTGGCATACTTCTCGTAGTCGAATTCTAGATCCGACTTCTTAGTCTGGATATACGCCCAGAGTGCTTCGCGGAGTAACGATATGGTTTTCAAAATCCTCAAGTCTCGCAGGTCGCTGTCGATACATTCGCCCCGGTACGCAGTTAGGAAAATCTGCTCTTGCTCCTCGGTGAACTGGCTGTTTCCGCTTGCGTTTGCCAAATCGAACAGCGGATTCCCAATTCCAGCGTATTCCCAATCGACCAACCACAGTCGGTCTCCCGCGTCGAGGATATTTTCAGCGAGCAGATCATTGTGACAGAGCGCTGGCGTGAACGGCGACACTCCGTGCATCAGTCGGGCCGCCTGATCGATAGCCTCGTCGATGTCTTCTGGAAGCAACGCACCTAGCCGTCGCGCCGTTGCTGCGTAGGTCCGCACTGTCTGGAGCGGAGAAAAGTAAATCAGTTCGCCCTCAAGCTGGTCCCACGCGTCGTGAAGGCGCCGCAACGTCTTCGCCAATCGCACGAGGAGCGACGCATCTCGAATGGCCTCAGCCGTAAGCGTCTCGGATTGGACGAAATCGCTGACGAGAATCGAATCCTCGAAGTAGTGGATCGCCGGGGCGAAACCCAATTCTGCCGCCAGCCGCTGGCAGGCCACTTCATTGGACCGATGGATCCCGAGGTGGGGAAGTGGGCTGCACTGTCGAGCTACGAAGCGGCGGTCGCCATCGTCTACAACGTAGTTACGGTTCGTAATTCCACCCCCCAGTTCTTTGAGGGTCACAGCTCCACTCCAACAGGGAAGCGCAACGATCTGTTGTTCAGCCATCATGTATTCCTGGGCAAGTATTGCTCAATGTGGTGAAGGTATTTGAGTTTTCGCCATCTGTCAGTAGCCGCGTACCCCGGAGTCTGCGTTTTCACCGTCGGCACAGTCCGCCCGGCAACAGCGACGACAGACCTTCTGTTTGATGATGGAAATGCCGTGGCCACGTTCATTTCTACTGCCACAATCGACAGCGCTGTTGACTCAACAACTCTCGCCTGAGAGCCTAATCTAGCACTGATCGAGTCATGCCGCGCATTCCGTCAGCAGGCCTGCGCGAATGCGCATGGCCGTAGGCAAAATCGCCTGTTAGGCTCAAGGGAATGCCGCATTTCGGTGGCAGCGCTTCGAAGGGCCTCGTAATATTAGCAAATCCGCTAACTGAGGAGTCTGCGTGAGTTTATCAACTGAAACTTATGATGTAATTGTCATTGGCGGTGGTGTTGCAGGTCTGAGTACAGCCATGCAACTAGCTTTGCGAGGTGCGAAAGTGGTCGTGCTCGAGCGCGAGCGCATCGGTAACGGATCCACCGGCCGAGCAGCGGGGCTACTCGGACAGCTCCGTGGTAACTCGGAACACACACGAATGCTAATGGACGGCGTTGAAATCGTTAAGGAGTTAGAAGAGAAAGCAGACGTTGAGATTTTCGTACAAACTGGCTCGATGCGAATTGCAGAAACAGACGCTCGGGCCGAGGAAATTGCCTCTCTCGTGCGAATGGGCAAATCTATCGGATTCGCTATCGATCATTTGCCGGCCGATGAAGTTAAGAAGTTGCTTCCCTACATGCGCACTGACGATCTGATCGATGCGTGTTATTGTGCGACGGACGGACATCTTCAACCCGCCGAATTAGTCAGTGCTTACGTCAAGGTGGGAAAAGATCACGGTGTTACGTATAAATCAAACTCCCCAGTTACAGAAATGTTGATGGCGGGCGGCACCGCCTACGGTGTTAAGACGCAAGATGCAGAGTACCATGCTGCCGTTGTCGTTAACGCGGGTGGCCCATGGTCTTACCTGAATGCCGAGATGTCTGAGACCACGCTCCCAACGGCTGCGATTGGCCACTACTATTTGACGACCCGCCCCGATTCGCAACAGCCGATCGATCGACTTAGTCCCGCTATTCGGAATCGTGAATTGCGAATTTACTCTCGCCCAGAAAGCGGTGGCTTGATTGTGGGGATGTATGCAGCCGAGCCCGAAATCTATGACATGAAAAGGTTGCCGGTCGACTTTGATATGTCAGCCATGAAGGCATCTCAAGCCTCGATCGATGTTGCACTCTTGCTTGATGCTGCCCAACGGCGATTCCCGTGGATTACACCGCAGACACCAATGAACATCACGACGGGTATCATGACTTTCACTCCGGATGGGCGTCCCTTCTGTGGTAAGATGCCAAATATTGAAGGTGTCTACCACTGTGCCGGTTTTTCAGGTCACGGCATCGTGCAAAGCCCAGCGATCGGAGTCATCATGTCCGAGTTGATTTTGGACGGCAATTCTAGCTACGATCTGACGTCGATTAGTGCGGATCGCTACTTCGATGTTCCCGAACTCAAGGCTCGACAGGACATCGATACGAAATGTTGCGAAATGGCCGGAAATTATTATGGAAAAGTCGAGCGACCATCTGCGCCAGCGGTCTCATAAGTGTAAGCCAGCAAAATCATGAAGATTCTTGTCCCTGCAAAACGTGTCCCAGACACGGACCAGAAAATCGAGGTTTGCGAAGACCATTCGGGGATAGAAACCGGCCACCTACCATTTGTCGTAAACCCGTTCGATGCGATCGCGCTTGAGGAGGCGATTCGCATCAGAGAAGACCGGGTAGACGCGGAGATCGTGGCGGTCAGTGTTGGTGATCTTGAATACGAAGAGCAACTGCGTACAGCTCTGGCAATGGGCGCGGATCGAGCGATCAGGGTCGATTGCATCGAATCGTTGGACCCTTGGAACACCGCCTGTGTCCTCAAGGCCCTTGTTGAGCAAGAGTCACCTGATCTGGTCTTGATGGGAAAGCAGGCGGTGGATGGCGATTGCAATCAGACCGGGCAGTTTCTTGCCGCGATGTTGGATTGGCCGCAGGCTACGTTTGCTTCACGCATCAAATGCTTGGAAGACAAACTCCTTGTCGATCGCGAGACGGATGCCGGTATCGAGACCGTCGAACTCCCGTTTCCAGCAGTGATTACGGTGGACCTGCGACTCAACGAGCCTCGCTATGCATCGTTGCCAGGGATCATGAAGGCAAAGAAGAAGGAGATCGCGGAGATTAGCATGGGCGACTTGGGAGTCCAGAACGCGGAAAAAATGCACACGGTCTCTGTGAGATCGGCGAAAACTGCCCGCAAGCGTGTTATGGTCAGTAGTAGCTGCGAGCTCGCGGAAAAACTACGCGAATCGCTAAAGAGCACGTAACGGATTCCTGAAAATATTGCAGACAAAATGAACATCTTAGTTTACTTGGAGCACGATGGAAGCGAAGTCAAGAAGGCGAGTCTGTCGGCCCTGTCGTTTGCTCAGGCTCTAACTCACGGACCGGACGACTCTGTCCGGTTTCTTCTCATCGGCGAGAACTTGGATAAAGTGGCCAGCCAGGCTGCGAAGTACGCTCCGACTCTCGTCTTGGAGGCAATGGAGCTTGCCCACCCCATTGCGGAACGCTATGCACTCGTAATCGCTGACGCCGTTGAATCGCAGCAAGCGGACATGCTTGTTGCGGCATCAACTTCGCAGGCTAAAGATATCATCAGTCGATCGGCCGCATTGCTGGGAGGAGCAATGGCAAGCGACGTGGTTGCTCACGCGCGAGTCGGTGAGGAACTGCAACTGGATCGCCCAATCTATGCAGGAGCGGTAATAGCGACGGTGGTACTCAAAGGTAGCCCGCAGATCATCACGGTGCAGGCTTCTGCTTACGAAGCATCACCTCCAAGTGATTCGACTTTCGCTGTGACTCCTCTCTCGCCTAATCTTGATAACGTCCCTCAGCGCGTTCAGATAATAGATGTCGAAACGAAGCGCAGCTCGCGTCCCGACGTAACGGAAGCAGACGTTGTCGTTTCTGGGGGACGAGCTCTAAGAACCAGCGAAGACTTTGAACAGCTCGTCGGCGGCCTGGCTGACGCACTCCACGGAGCAACGGGTAGTTCACGAGCACTGGTAGATGGCGGGATCACTCCCAATGAACTTCAGGTCGGTCAAACTGGAAAGATTATCGCCCCCGAAGTGTACGTTGCTCTGGGCATATCCGGCGCAGTCCAACACTTGGCGGGGATGAAAAATTCCAAGACGGTGATCGCAATCAACAATGACTCTGAGGCGCCGATTTTTGAAGAGGCGGACTATGGCCTGGTAGGAGATGTCTACGCAATTGTTCCGGACTTGATCGAACAACTAAATTCAGGTTGAAAGGGCCATGGAAAGGGGACTCCTTTCAGCAGCGCAAGTCGATCCCGTCCTTACTCGCGAGGTGTTCGGCAATGTTTCAAAGACTTCGCAGCTGATCTTCTATCTGCTGGCAGCTGCTGCAGTCCTGTGCTTTGCTATTGGCGTCTATCGTCGCGTCCGCCTCTGGCAGCTCGGCGCAAAACCTGCTGGCAAGTCCGCTTCTTGCAAGGCGCTGGGTCGCAAGTTGGGGGACATTCTATTCCAGCGTCGCATGATTAACAGGTCTAAGATCAACCTGGCGCATCGATTGCTTTTTGTCGGGTTTGGAATCCTGTTTATTGGTACCGTTCTGATAGCCATAGAGCACGTGTTGGCTGACCTTTTGGGTCGCGAGCCGACAGACCCGCTCTTTCACAAAGGCCTCTACTTCGCGCTCTACGAAGTGACCCTCGATCTGTTCGGCCTTGCCATGATCGTCGGATGCTGCGTGTTTATGGCGCGCCGTTGGAAGGCCGACTCGAGTATCGATCGGTACCCTGCCGATTGGGTCGTACTTTGGGCCTTTCTTCTCATCGGAATCACCGGCTATGTGACCGAGGGTTTGCGGATTATCCAGGCCCAAACTCCGTTGCCAGGTTGGTCATTTGTCGGCTACGGGATTGCGTCACTCTTCCAAGCCCTGGACATGTCGCAATCCGCTGCTACTGAGGTCCATATCGCGGCTTGGTGGTTTCATGCTGTCTTAGCTCTGGCTTTCATTGCAGCCTTTCCGTACACACGGCTTATGCACTCCATCGCCGGTGTATTGAATCTGATGCACGATGCAGAGAACCTTGGTGAAATGCAGCTGGTTACCTTGGAGGAACTTGAGGAAACCGGGCGAATCGGTGTCAGTGCGATAGATCATTTTGATCGTTCTCGGCTTATCCAGCTGGACGCCTGTGTCTCTTGTGGACGCTGTGAGGATGCGTGCCCAGCGTTTGAGGCGGGTAAGCCGCTTTCTCCACGAACTGTCGTGCAGGATCTGCGTACGCATCTTAACGTCGTTGGCCCCGGAATCTTGGCAACGACTAAGGATGCGAAGGATCCGAGCGACGGAGACTCTGTAGACATTCATGGCGATACAATCTCCGCCGAAACACTTTGGTCATGTACTACGTGCGGCGCTTGCGCTGATATCTGCCCACTTGGAGTAACTCCACTCGGCATGATCACCGATATGCGTCGACATCTTGTTGGTGAGGGCCAACTGCGCGGAGCTCCCGCAACGAGCTTGCAAAAGACGCAACGCTCGGGCAACCCTTGGGGCTTGCCTGCCAATGACCGTTTTGCCTGGGCGGCCGATATCGAAGTGCCAACTGTCAAAGACAACCCAGAGTTTGAGTACTTGTACTGGGTAGGCTGCGCCGCCGCCTACGACCGCCGCATTCAAAACGTTGCTCGCAGCGTAGTCAAGCTCTTGAGATACGCCGACGTGAGCTTTGCGGTGCTTGGCGCTGAGGAAAAGTGCACCGGCGAGTCGGCGCGTCGCATGGGCGACGAGTTCTTGTTTCAAGAATTAGCGGCGGCCAACATCGATACCTTCAAGAAGTACAGAGTACGCAAGATCGTGGCGCACTGTCCGCATTGTGTAAACAGCTTCTTGCAAGACTATCCACAGCTGGGCGGCAACTATGAGGTGATACATCACAGCCAGCTGCTCGATCTGTTGGTAGAAACTGGACGGCTACCTGTCTCCACTGCTGATAAGCAAGGCAAAGTGGTCTATCACGATCCCTGTTATCTAGCCAGAGCCAATGAAGTCACCGAGGCACCTCGCCGTGTTATTGCCGCAGCACATTTCGAAAAGGATGAGAGCCGCCTGACCGAGTTGCCAAGGAATCGACGCCACACCTCCTGTTGTGGTGGTGGCGGTGGTCGCATGTGGTTTGATGACTCACCGGGCAATCGGAGTGGCAATGGCCGAATTGATGAAATACTGAACAGCTGTGCTGAAACCGTTGCTGTCTCGTGTCCATTCTGCATGGTCATGGTATCCGACGGCGTAGCCGCTTCAACGTCGCAGGAATCGGTTCAAGTCCGCGACGTGGCAGAAATACTGGTCGATTCGATCGACCTTGATTCTCTGCCGGGATCAAGTTCCTCGTAGTCAAATAAGCCTAGCTCGGATCAAATCCAGGATCGATGTTTATAAGCTCACCCGCATTTGAATCAATGGTTGTATCGCAGCGCAATGGGTTAATCACGAGGTGCCAGACGCAACTTGCGCGGAGATGGCGTGGCTTCGCGAGAAATTGCTTCAATGCCGTTTGGCATGACGCGATAATTCGACAATCGCTATCGCCCAGAATTAGTCTTCGCTCAACGGACAATCCACGAGATGAATGAGAAGCGTGTTGCACTGTTAATTGAGACTTCGACGTCCTGGGGAGCGAATATCGTCAAAGGGATAGCCGATTATGCGCTGACTCATGAAGATTGGACCTTCTACATTGAGCCTCGCGGAAGACATGAGCGTCAATTGGTTCCGACCGAGTGGGACGGTGATGGCATCATTGCGCGAGTCACCCATGAAGACCTCGCGATTCAGCTTGACGAATTGAATAAGCCAGCTGTCGATGTCTCTTGGTACTCGTTTGCATCCAGTAAAGTTGTCTCATGTACTGCGGACGAACTCCTTGGCGGTCAGATGATCGCAAATCACTTTCTGGATCGTGGTTTCAGGAACTATGCATATTGTGGTCCTGTGAATCGTCCGGGATATTCTGACAAGTTCGGTGCGGCATTTGTTCAAGCCATCGAAGCCTCGGGTCATACCTGTTCCTGCTTTGAAGACAGAGGGGAACGCCATGATTGGTATTCGCGATTGGCGCAGTTGGAAGAATGGATCATGACTCTGCCCAAGCCGATAGCGTTGCTTGCGTTCAATGAATATGGCGGACGTCAGATTGCGGAAGCATGCCGTATACGGGGAGTGCACGTCCCCGACCAAGTCGCGTTGATGGGCGGCGAACACGATGAGTTGACTAGTCAGATCACACGTCCGCCGTTATCAACCATCGATTTTTCACCAGCAAGAATCGGCTGGGAGGCTGCCTCTCTACTCGCTAGGCTCTTTAAGGGTGAAGCTCCACCCAGAGAGCCCGTGAAAATTCCTCCCGCTAGGATCATCGCCCGACAATCGACGGACTCCTTAGCAATTGATGACCCGATGTTAGTGAAGGCACTCGAGTATATCCGCGAGAACGCGTCGACTGCTATTTCGGTGGCGGACGTACTGGACTCGGTTTCAATATCGCGCCGGGTGTTAGAACAGCGGTTTCAAAAGTTCTTGGGCCGCTCGCCGGCGGCGGAAATTCGCCGAGTCCGTGTTGAAAAGGCTAAGCGATTGCTCGCTGACTCGGATCGCCCAATGGCTGGAATCGCGGCCGCGTGTGGCTTCGAACATCCAGAAGTTTTAGCGAGAGTGTTTCGTCGACAAGAGGGCATCACACCATCCGTATTCCGCAAGCGAGTTCGGGGCCTGGAATAACGGAGCGACGAACGAAAGGACTCGCGTTTTACTCGAGCTAGCACTTTTGCTATCGCCGCTCTGGCCCGACAGAGCTGTGCGCTAGCCGACGGTAACTCTTGATCAATAGGTTCTCGTCCTAGAAGTGGCACTTTCTGAAGCACGTCAAGAACAACGACTTACTACACCCTGCCGCCAATCGCCCACGGGGGTTCCTTCTGTCCCTCTGCGAAAGACCGATGACGGTAAACTGTGGTATTGCCGGTTCAGCTTATTCTTCGGCGAGCGACGCCAATCGGACTCCTTCCCTAGCGAGGTCGTCCGATTTCTGAATATACCGCAGCCAAACAAGATACAGTCCGAGAAAACTCGCGCAGGCCAGCGCGGCACATACACTCACGGCCTGCCAGTTGCCGACCACAATCAACATCGGCGTTAGGAAGATCATGATCTGAAACACTAAGGCGAACGGTATTGCAGAGATGTCTCGCTGGTGTTCCGCGGAAACACGTGCACGAAAATCCGTTGGCAATTCTGACTTGAATCGCGACCATGCACCGAATGGCAATGTTGTGCGATAGAAGTTTCGCAGCACGGGGTCAGGCGTTGGTTCGCTAATCAGGGAGCCGACCACGGATCCCGCTAGACCAATCAAGCCAAGAATAAGTAGTGACCAATTCTCTGATGCGAGAAACTCCCAGTCGGCCGGCAGATGCGGAGCGACGAGCCGTTGTATAATCGCAGCAGTCATGCCGACGATCATCCCGATGGCAAAGCCCGGCCCGTTGAAACGCCACCAGTAGAATCGCAGCAGAAGCGGAATCATCAGCCCGCCTCCCAAGCTCATAATGATCCATCCCCATACGTCGTTGATGCTTTTGACCGAGAATGCGAACAGGAAGCCAGTGCCGACTAACGCGGCAATGAAAATCCAACTAGCCAGCATCAATTCTCTGACCGATGCTTGAGGACTGACGTGCTTCTGATAGATATCTCGGACGAACAGACCTGCGGTCTGATTCACCCAAGAATCGAACGTCGACATAGAGGCGGCCACCAACGCAACCAGCATCAACCCACGAAAACCGGCTGGCACATCAAATAGGAGCACCGCCGGCATGATGCGCTCTGGATTGACAGTGCCATGGTAGCCTACCAGTAACAGTTTCGATTGCCAGTCGTCGCCCAGAATTCTTGTCAGGCCGGTGATCAGTTCCCTAGGCTGCGAGTCGGGATCGTTGGTAATCGCAGAAACCAACGTAGCCCAATCGTTTTCTTCGGTCGGAATGTACTGTTGGATGAGAGCGGTTGTCTGTTGAAATACGTCGGGATCTGGAAACAGCTGGTTTACCAGCACCAGCCCCAGCACAGCGAAACCCATCATCATGGGCCACCTGACCGACATCAGACAAGTCCAGAGCAGTGAGAGCTTTGAACATTCCGCGTCGCTCCGCGCGCCGAAGTACTTGGGGTCGTCGCCAGCCCCTAACCCAAAGATCAGATTACGTAACACATAGAGACATGCAAACAGCAATAGCGTCTCATACTGCTCGTAACCTGAAGGCATGGGTGTCCGAACATGCGGCATAGCTGCCGTCCAATCCGGGTTGCCCGTCACACGCGTGGCTAGTTCGGAGAGGGTCTCCATGTCGCCAATTTTGTTTACTGCCAAGATGGTGATTGTAGTGGCGGAGACCAAAATGATTGCCGCTTGGAACAAATCGGTGACGACCACGCCGTAGAAACCGGAAAACATCGTATAAATCGTAGCGACGGCAAACATGGCTAGCGCGCACTGGGCCGGGCTGTACGGCAAAAACATCGATAAGAACAAGCCGATCCCTTTGACAAGATAAGCAAGCATACCGAGAGTTGTGATGATCCCGGAAATGGCCTTGGCGAACTGCGCGAAGCGGCCTCCCGGACCGTCGCCGAAACGGTAAATCATCCATTCTGCGCCAGTAAGGCAACCGGACCGTCGATGCCATTTGCCAGTCCATAGCATCATGGTCACTAGCACCAGTACCGCCCCACCACGAAATTCGATGAACAGCCCACGCGGGCCGAGCATGAAGAGAAATGAGACAATAATCATGGTCCCTGTCACATCGAGAAAGTGTGACATACCTGATACGCCCAGCATCCACCAAGGAATCGAGCGCCCACCGACTAGGTAGTCTTCCAGGCTGGACGTCGCTTTCTTCTTGAGGTAGAAGCCGAAGCATACCAGCACGACGACATACGTAACAATCACCGCATAGTCGAATGTGTTCAGGTAGGCAGTGGACATCATTTACTGGTGATTGAGAGGAGAAAGCAAGAGAACTCGTCGGTCGTTGAGGCCAAGTATTGCAACTATCGGAAAGTGATCCGACGGGGACCTGCTTTCGTAGTCAGTCTCGTTAGCGGCGACCGATGACACCGTCCGCTGCCGCGCGCGTATCGCGCAGCCAGACAGATCGCGTTGAAGGACAAACGGTACAGTTGTGCAATTCTGACAAACACACGTTGCGCTCTCACGACGGTAGTTATCAAACATCGCTAGGAAAAGTGCAAACTAATGATTTCTGATGGCACGTAGTCAAATGAAATGCAAATCCAAGGGTCGTGACTATCGCAATGTTCGGTGTATAGCTCAAGCTGTCCAAGGTCATCTTCGAGAATGTTGGATCTTCGGGCTGTCGTGAACGGTAGCTTCGTTTTAAGAACTGCCTTACCGCGCTGTCCGTATGGATCATAGAGCCGAACGACGACACCCTCACCTTCTTCCGCCGGTTTCACGGTGTCTAATATGAGATGCCCTTCCACCAAGAACGCTGATTGACTGGCATCGCCAGCGGGTCGATTCACTAGCAGCAGCGGTTGGTTGAATGTTGTCGCCTCGCCAACCACATTACCTTTTCGCCAATCGCCTTGATGTGGAACAACCGCGTACGCGAATTGATGCTTCCCAATGTCACAGTTTTCATCGGGATACGTTGGCGCACGAAGCAAACTGAGAGCAAGAACACCGCGGTCGACGCTAAACCCGTATTTGCAATCGGTCAGCAGCGTCAAACCATATCCGGGCTCGGAAAGATCTGCCCAGCGATGGCCGGGTACCTCGAATTGGGCCGCGTCGGCGGCCGTGTTGCGATGGGTTGGACGCTCGGCGAAACCAAATGGCATTTCGAAAGTCGCACGGTCGGAGCGCACGGTCGTCGGGAACAATACCTTCAGCAACTTGTGCTTCTCTTGCCAGTCTACCTCGCAATGAACTTCTAGCCGGCGAGCATCCGCGTCCAAACGGATCGTCTGTGTCATCTTGCTGCGCTCGCCGATCGCGCGTTCAAAGACGATCTGAGCTCGCAACGGACCCTGCGATTGAACGTGGCATTTGGTGGCCGGAGCACATGGTAATCCTGTTTCCAGAATTGATGGTTCGACATCCCACGCGTCCCAGAGACCGGGCCGATCGTCATGGAGCATCAATTTGTTGCCGGGCGCACTGAGGACCTGCTGGCCAGAGGTTAGATCGACAAGTTCCAAGACCTCTCCACTTTCGGACAGCACCGCTGCTATCTTCCCGTTCTCCAGCCGTAACGCCCCCTCGTGCAATACAACCGTTACGGGAGCGACTGGTGTGTTGTCAGGTACAATCTGTCCAAACCCTAATGGGGGCGAATCGGTTAGCGAGAGGCCTCGGCCCGCGACAGTGACTACCTCGCGCCGGGGGAAACTCGTTGTGTTTAACGGCACAAGTTGTGTCGGCTCAGAATCGTCTGGCGTCAAGCACTCGAGCAGTTCGTCTCGAATCGCTTGACCGAATTCCAGGATCGAGGCGAAATCACCTCGCGCTTGTTCATGCACTTCGGCGATCGAAGATCCCGGTAGGATGTCGTGGAATTGGTTCAACAGTAGTTTCTTCCACAACTGATCGACTCTCTCTTTTGGGTAGACAGTCTGTGATTCGTTGCGCGCCAGGACGCCCAGCAATTCGATATCGTGCAGCAGCCGCTCGCTTTTTCGCAAGCCTCGCTTCATCATCGCCTGACTCGTGTACGTTCCGCGATGCAACTCCAAGTAAAGTTCGCCTATGACGGTCGGAATCGAGCGAGTGTTCTGCTCCAAGCGCTCGAAGAATTGCTCGGGGGAACGTGTCGTGCAGCGAGGAACTCCCAGAAGGTTTTCAGTTCGGCGTAAGGTCTCAAGCATTTCCGTAGTTGGACCTCCACCTCCATCGCCGTGTCCGAACAGGTAGTAAGCTTCAAGGCCTCGATCTGAATTCTTGTAATTCGCTGCGTGATAGCGTAATTCTTCGACGTTACAGGTGCCGTTATAGGTGTCAGCTGGAGGAAAATGCGTCAGTACCCGACTGCCGTCCGGGCTCTCCCAATAGAACGTATGGTGCTGCGGCGACGTGAATCGATTCCAAGATAGCTTCTGGGTTAGAAACCTATCAATTCCTGCCTGTTGCATAATCTGCGGAAGCTGCCCTGCATAACCGAAAACGTCCGGGTTCCAAAACTCCGAACACCGTAAGCCAAAGCGGCTCTCAAAGTACCTCTGACCGAACAGGAACTGCCTGCACAACGATTCGCCCGCGGGAAGATTGCAGTCAGGCTCAATGTATGTGCCGCCTACAGGGATCCATTGGCCTCCTTCGACTTTTTCCCGAATCCTGCGAAAGAGGTCAGGATTTTTTTGTTCAATGCACTCGTATTGGTAGGCTTGTGAGCACGCAAAAATGAACTCTGGGTACTCGTTCATATTGCGGACGGCCGAACTAAAGGTCCTTACGGTCTTCCGATAGGTCTCGGCGATTGGCCATAGCCAAGCTGTGTCGATATGGGCGTGGCCAACGGCACTTAGTTGATGACAGACTCCACCATTGCCAACTGCAAGTAAAGCGGCGAGCGCAGTCCGAGCCTCTTCCCATGTGTCACGGTTGTCAGGATCAAGCGCGTTGCAAACTGCGTTTAGATCGTATCGCAACTGCCCCGCCCAAGCAGAATCCAGGGCGGGTCGGACCAGCGGTTTCTGTCCTGGGCCAATCGATCTAGATTCTTGTGGAGGGGTTTGATCGGCGAGCAGCTCATACAGCACTCGCACGTCGTGATAGAGGTCCCATGCCTTGTGATCAAAGCTGCGAATCTCGCAGAGCTCCAGCCAATGCGAGGGACGCGGAGAAGCTTTTGGGAACGGCAGCCCAGGAATTCCATCCGCCCCCAGCAGATGGTTGCAAGCGACCTCGACAAACACCGTCAATTCCTCGCCTCCGGCCGCAACATCCAGGAGTCGAGCGGTATCGCGACCAGGATTGAACCCTTGGACCGCTTGGCCATTCATCCAAAGTAGCGCTTCACTGTTACTCGACCAAGCTAGATCAACGCGACGGCCGTGCCAATGGTCAGGCACATGAATCCTCAGCCGAAACCAATACGTGGCGAAGGTCGGTCCCAGCGATTCCCCCATCTCAACCGGTCGAAATGGGAGTTGCATTCCCTCAACGACGGTGATCCGGTCGACAGGTCCAGCGATCTCGAGCTGTTGAACGGGTACACGCTCAGGATAGATCGCCTCTGCCAACCGGGTCTTCAGCGATTGAACGCGCCCTAAGATATAGTTGCTTTCACCCAAATACTGTGGCGAACCCGCAGCATTGGCAGTGAGCTGCTCAGCCCGCACGTGCTCTGCCTGCGATTTTTCTTGCTGCTGGTGCATCTGTGTCGTTGTAGAGTCTTTTTGTGTCGTTGGAGAGGTAACGCCGGCAAGGCTCGGGCTCACCAGTGGAAGCTAGAGCTACTTCTTGCGGCCTCCGGGCGCAGGGCCAATTGATCCGCCGTCAGTGTACTTCAGCTTCGCAGGCTCCATAAGCAATGGCCCTTCCCAGCTGTCCACAGTACCACCTGCGGCAAACCAGTCGATGCACGAATCCATGAACTCGGCAGGATTAAGCCGTTCGAAGGCAGCGACCGGGGGGTTGATGAATTTACCAATCCCTTCACAGTCGATCGTGCATACAGACAACTGATCACCAATCGAGATGCCTTTCTCGCTGGCTGCTCGAATGACACCCATGGCGGCGGGCAGTGTCACGCACAGCACAGCAGTCGTCTGCTCATCGATCTGCTTAATCCATTTTCGAGCCACCTGCACTCCGGCTTCAAAGATGTTTTCCTCGATGCCACAAGGCTCATCAATGAGGCGTCCACCCACCTCTTCACTTCTAAGCCAATTGCCCCATTCATCAATTCGTGCCTGCGTGATCGAGTTATGCCCTTGGATGTTAATGCAGTCGATGCGACGATGGCCGAGTCGCTGCAGGCGTCGCATGGTCGTTGCGATTAGCCTCGGTGGAAACAATACGATCGAGGGCATGTTGAAGTGCGACAGATCTTCAGATAGGGCTACGACGCCCCGCGCCTCGGTCAGCAGATCGGTCATCCAAGGGGATATAGGTTCCGAACTCGTGACCAGGAAGACTCCGTCGAAGGTCCTGATGGTCTCTGTGAGCACTGGATCACCCCAGTGATGATAGTTGACAACACGGACTCGACCGCCGCGAAGCTGTGCGGCGGCCTCGACAGCCCCTAACCATAGCTGGATATCTGGCGAAAATGATTGCGGCGAAATGCTGGGAGAAACGAAAGCAATCTGCATTCCTTCAGCTTTGGAGCGTGCTTTCGAACTTAGTACTAAACGCCTATTGGCAGCACGCTCCAGGAGGCCTTTTTCTTCAAGATCATCAAGCGCTTTTCGCAGCGTGACACGGCTAACGCCGATGTCGTCGGCAAGATCTCGCTCCGCAGGGATACCAGTGAGTGCGTAATCTCCCTTCAGGATGCGGCGTTCTAGCAAACTGGCGATGCGGACGTGTTTCATGGGATTCGAGGTAACCGCGATGAGAGCTATGAAGCCATTTAGACCAATTGATAGTCCAAACTTGGTATATTTTTATCGTAATATGCAATCGTGTATATGGGAAGTAACAAATGGCGGAATCCACTCCAGTTGACATCCTGACATCAGCGCTCGATCTCGAAGGAAACAGTTGAGGATCTTGCCGGAGACCCTAAGATTCTCCAAACAGCAGGCAAAGGCGGTCGGATTTTCCCAGGAATCTCAGGCACCGATTCCTTACCGATACAGATTCATACTTCTCACGAAACCGCCGATTATCTAATGCAGTACGAAGCAACAAATGATTTGCCGCGCCGCAATAATGCGGATCTTTCTCTCCACAAATTTCGCAACGGCCAATTATCGAGCAACAGCCATCATCCCCGCCGATGGCATGGGCAATGATGACGCAAGCAACGCTCATGGTACGACATGAATTCGCCGAACACCTATTCAAGTGCGCCGGGACGCCACGGACGAGTTACAACTGCCCCTCAAAACCGTTCAGTAGAGCGGTAAGTAGATCGTCTTCAGTAAAAATCGAATCTTCCGCCTCGATGAGCAGATCTACCGATTCTTCGCGAAGCAACAACGCTTCGATGATCTGTTGTGGGAGAACTACGTCCGCATATGCCACGCTTGGTGTCCGTTCGGTTTCCGCTTCAAGGTCTGTTCCCTTGCGCGTCGGACTGTTCGTACTGAACATTGCGAATCCTGCGTCCACCGCGACCACACGATCACCTGTCTCAGTCTCGGCCCAGTCTACCGTTGATAGATTATCAGCGCCACTGAATTGAGCCGCTGGCACTGGCGCGGATTCAATACCCTCCAATGCTATTACGCTTGAGGCTCCGAAATTACGTTGCCACAACAAGAAATCTGCGCCATCAACTAGCCCATTCTCGGAGCCGTCCGCACCGGTGCCCGGCGAAACGCTAGTCGAGTATTCAGCGGACCACATAGTCAAATCATCGTCGTTGACCGTCCCGTCGGAGTTGTAATCTCCCGGCAAACCCGACGGCGACTCCACATCGAAACTCGCCGTCAACAAGCTTTGGCCGATGTTGCCTCGACCATCAGCTGGTGTGAGGCGTAGCTGGTAAGTCCCGGCTGGCAGGCTTGACGTGTCCCAAATGTACTGGTCGTCCCAAGTACTATGCCCCGCCGAAGCATCATAGCCACTCTGCGAGAAGGCACTGAAACCTTCGTACGCATGATCGAGCTCATTCCAGTTAGACCCACCATCATTCGTCCACTCAATGCGAACGTGGTTGTCTTCTTGCTGAGTCCATTGATCCATCAGCCCCGTCTTCCAATCGTCGGTCATTGACCATGTTACCGACACTGTGGGCTGCGTCGGATTGACGGTGGCTAGGGCTGACTCAAGCGTGGGAGCAACCAAATCTCCAAAAGAGTGCAATACGCGGACGCTATCGATCGGAATGTTGTTGCCCGTGATCCGGAAGTCAGACATGCCATTCTGTCGATTGGCAAACAGTGCATCGTCCAAATAGAAACGGGCGGTCCGCCACTCTCCGCTGTTTTCCAGAGCTACGGAGTTGGCATTCCGGTAGGGGGCACCTGTGGAATCGTATTGGACGTTCAGGTTGCCTGATCCAACGTCTCGATAGACAACCTCGACCACTGCGTTCAGTCCCGCTTGAACCGCATTCGCAAAGTCGTTGTCAACGCGCATGTAGATGTACAACGAGGTCGCCGCTCCCGAGAGCTGCCTGACACTACGACCATCATTCGTGGTTGCAGTCGTCTGTCCGTCGCCGGCGAGTTCCACCTGCTCCAGGCCAATGCTTGTGTTCGTTGTACCGAGGTCAGCGTGGACTGTGAGCATTCGTTCTTTCACTACGCGAACGCGACGGACAAACAAGTTTCCACCTACTTTCTCAAGCCGAAAGTCTGTGTCGCCGTTTTGATTGTTGCCGAAGTAAGCGTCGGAAACATCGAAACGATGAGTTCGCCAGGTCCCGCTATCGGTCAGTGCTGCGGATCCGCCCACCGCGTAGAATGCTGCCGTGCCGTCGTATTGAAGTCCGAACTGACCCGTGCCTGAATCCAGATACTCCACTTCGATCGTCACGTCACGTCCATCGGCCTCTTGAGACAGGAAGCTGTCATCCACGGCAAAATAGAGGAAGTCGTCTGTCGAATAGATCGCATCGAATGCATTGCCATCGACAGAGAACATCATCGTTTGCGTCTGACCGTCGGGGTTGTCAACTGAGGTGAGTCGCTCGTTACCGGAAGCCTGCCAAACCGCCTCACCGCCAACGTTCGATCGATTCTCAAGCTCAACCTCGGTGGGGATAGTGTCGTTGATCGAGATCTTATCCTGCAGCGCCTGCTTCGCCACGCCGGTCAGTGCCATCCACCAGTCGTTCGGTCTCGGATCACTTATCTGGTAGGTCAGCGGATCGCCCTGGGCGTCGGTGTCCGGAACGGGCGGGTCGTCGCTGGCGGGGATGATATTGGTACCTTCGTCGTACTCATCGAACATGCCGATAAAGTACCAGGGAGCGTCAGTCTGGTTAGCCGCATCGCTGATCATCCGCCAATAGAAGTTTCCGTCTTCGCGATCACGCGATGTGGCAGTGTCATCATTTTGGAGGTGCGTCCAAGAGAAGCCCGGGAAGATATGAGGTATGTGATCGGTCACGCCGTTCAAGCGTATCTCATCGGACGCATAAGAGTCTCCGCCCCTCCAATATCCCTGCCAGGGTATATAGGCATCGTGCATGCCAGCATTGGCAATCTGTGCGCTGGATTCGGTATGGCGCCCCGCGCCCACCACATAAACGCCGCGCGACTTGAAGTAATTGAGTAAGTCGGTCTGCTGCGCGGTCGTGTAGCTGTTCCCGCCACTTACATAAAGACCAAAAATCGCTACGACCGGCTTGCCATCTTCACGCTGGTAGTGCGAGTCGTTCAAGATATCCATGCGGTTGGTATCAGTCAGAAACTCCCAGTCGTCTTTGACCTGCTGAACTCTTTCCCAGCGTTGAGCCTCGGTACCACCGTTTTGAATGTCATACTCGATGGCCCAGGTTCGTCCCTCGCGGTGGGCCGCGTCGCGTGCATTGGTTACGGGCCATTGCGGCTCACCGACATAGGAACCGTCAGGCTGCTTGAACATGAACGAGGGGGTAAACCTCTGCACGAGCACTCCATCAATGTCATGCTCTCGCATCCACTGAAAGTGGCGATTCACCACGGATGAGTTGGCTGAGGAGAATAGGTAGGCTTGTTCCCCACTGGCAGTGGTCACGCCAGGAACAGCAAAAACTTCCGTCGAGTCGTAGTCATTCACGTCAGGCCACTGCTCGATCGACCAATTGCCAGGTTGACCCCAATGTACGTAGCCTTCGTCGGCAGCATCGTTGGGTGTATTGAACCAGCCCTGGTAACCGGCGAGCACTTTTCCTTGTAGTGTCGACGCATCCACGTCGCGACTTACCCCAGCGTAGGGCGATTCCCAAGGCGGCGACCACACCCAATCAAGGCCGCTGTTGGCGAACGGTTCGTCCGATAACTCAACGGATGCAATCGGTACCCCATTCGTGACGACGCGGAAGTCACGACCATTCGTGCCGTTGCCAAGCTGCACATTATCGAGGTAATGGAACGAACTAACGAATTCTTGGGTATCGACGCGAGAAGAGCGCGTGTGAAATTCCGTCTGATCAAAATTTTCAGAGACACTATCATACTGCACTCTGATGGTTCCAGAGCCTTCGTCGTAGTAGTTCACCTTGACGAACATCGTGTCGCCAACCTGAAATCCTGGAAAGGCCGCTGGTGAGGTATTGTAGTAGAGGTAGGCAGGACCAACGTGGACGTCGATGCCTTCACGCTGCTCCAGCACCCAGGTCCCATCACCGCTATTGGAGGAGGGTGCATCAAAAGTGACGACCGTCAGCAACTGCCGCTGTTCGAGCCTTTCGAAGGAGGTCTTACGACCCGCACGAAGGCGATTGACGCCAAATGGTTTTTCTGAGTTTCCGCCCATTCGTTCTCTTTCCGTGAATAGTAAACCAAGTGTGTAGTATACCAAAAACGGTATACATTGACACAATTCTGTCAAATGTTTGGTACAGCGAAGTCGTCCGATCACCTTCAAGCGGATCTCCACGACATCCGTACTTCGCGATTGGAATGACCCGGAAGTCCGCGGAGGAACTAAGTTTTTTCTTCCCCCGACAGCCAAGCGACGGACTCGGCTGGTCATTATCTCCTCGAAACTGGTCAAGGCTTTTGCGCGGGGAAGTCACCGACGAGTGGGCTACTTTTCCTGGTGGTTGGACAGCAATTGCTGGCAATACGGGGGGTCACAGTTCCTTCAAATCTCGGCAAATCTTGAAGAAGCCTCTCCAAAAACTTGACAGGTAGACCAATATTGGTACAGTGAACGTAGGTAGCTATCGCGGTGAATTCCCCTTCGCGATCGTTATTTGACAGCCATACTGAGCAAAATCGATGCGAATTGTCACCTGGTGGACTCGCCAACGAGGACCTCGGTGTGGCGACGGTTAAGCTTTTCAAGGAATCGCTGACTCAGCCGAGCCCAAATTGCTTTGTGCGATCGAATTACTTTTCTGTTTACTTTTTAGAGAGGGAGATGACTCATGAAACGCGTACGTTTGGCAAGTACCATGGCCGCCTTAACGCTGGCCGTGTCGGTAATGGTCGATCAATCCAGCGGAGCTACGTTTCGGTATCGACTGAGCGGTAACTGGACGACGATCACCGATGGGAACGGCCCCGGATGGGGACTCAACCCGAACAACGATGGAAGCCCTGGTGCAAGCCTGCCGGGCTCATCCGATGATGCCCGAATCAACTGGGGCGGTAACACAGTAACCATCGACTCAGCAGTTCCCACCGTAAACAATGTCCAAATTGGCGTTGATGAGAGTGGTACGCTAGTCGTAGACAACGGTGGGGAGATATCTGCGAATCTTGACGTTCTGGCTGGTAACAACAACCCCAATGCCAAAGGCGACTTGGTTGTGAATGGCGGTGGTACTGTGAATGTTGGCAGAATTCTGTGGTCAGCGCAGAGTGGATCAGACGGCGATATTACCGTCAACAGCGGCGGACAGGTAAATGTTGCAAGCCACCTGTGGTTGGGCGTAACTGGGACATCCACCATTGATATCAGTGGTACGATCAACCAGACCGGCGGTATTCTTGGCCTAGGCACCAATGACGCATCGTCCGCCACTGGCGGTACCGCAACTGTGAATATCTTGGATGGCGGTCTGCTGGCTCTCAACAACATTTCAGGCGCTGCAGGTCTGCCCTCAATCCAGGCAGGATCCATTATCGATATCACCGGATCCGGTGAACTCACACTTCCCGATGACTTTGTTGGGCTGCTGGGTGAGTATGAAGCCGCAGGCAAGCTTGTTGGCAATGGCGGATCGACTCCGTTGACGATCGATTTGGTCAAGAATCCCGGCTTCACGACAGCCTATATCATCCCGGAACCTGCCGCGCTGCTTCTGCTGGGCTTAGGTTTGGGCGGATTGATGATTGGCAGACGACGCTGATCGACAGAGATCTGCTCGTCGCTCACCATCAATAGCATCTACGGAGTTGGATTAAGTCGCCTTGCGGCTTAGTCCAACTCTTTTTTGTGCACCAATCGAGGGCCTTGGCGGCGCGAGGGTCTCTCTGCCGGTGCGAGCCAACGCCCCTCGCAGACAGAGATCCGCGGAGATCAGACAAAGTCAGTCAAACAGTGCCTGCGGAATATTCTTCGTGAGTGGCGCTTCCCCACGCATTAATGCTCCTGCTTTGCCCACCAGCCGCAGATATGCGTCGCTCGGTAGCCCCTCGTAGTCGATGAACTTCGCACCGTTGCCGGTCGGAGGATCATTGGTGCACTTGAAGATCGCCGTACCTTCGTCGACCTCGTCGAACATGGCCACATATAACATCTGGCAACGCGCCTGTTTGGCACCCACGATCTGCGACCACAAAAACTCACCTTTTTTCCTCGGGATGAAGTTGAATTTTTCACCCTCCATGTTGTACCAACTGAATCCAGGAAACACGACAGGCATGTATTCCATGCCATGATTGTCGCACCACCGCTTGTCGATTCGCCAGTATTTTCGGACATGATGCTCAACATCGGCCTCTGTGCGATACCTGCCGACAGTCCAGGGGCTGATGACATCAGCGAGTTTGAGGACTTCGTGCAGTTCTGGATCGGTGATCGAATCTCGTTCCTGTAAACGCCAACCGGTAGGAACCCCCAGCATCACCGCACATCCGTCTGCTTTCAGAAATTCGATGAGTTCCCGACATTCTGCCAACGAGTACTTCCGCGGTCTGTTCTTGGAGCCAAATCCAACGCCCCAAATAGCTACGACTGGTTTGCCGTTATGCTGTTGGTAGGTTTCGTCTTCGGTCAGTTGCAATTCGGTGCGAAGATTCTGCCAATCGTCGCGGACAATTTTCACTCCGCCGCCGGATAGGCCTGTGAGATCGTACATCAGCGCATAGGAGCGTCCGGCTTGCTGCGCCCCTTGCCTGACGTGGCCAAGTACCGCGTTTCTGTGACGCAACTTGGGTTCAAAATTCAACTCGCTGGCGAAACGCTGCAAGAATACCCCGTCGATGCCGTAGTCCTGCATCCACTGAAAGTGCCGTAGCACCGTTTTTCGATTTGCGCTGCTAAATACCTTGGCGATCGTACCATCGGCGTGCCTGAAACCCGTTTCATAGACTTCGTCAGGGTCCAATTCGGAAATGTCAGGCCACAAGTCCACCGTCACATTACCCGGCGCGAAGCTCTGACGACCCTTCTTTGCCCAGTGCGTCCACCCGAGCCCGGCGCCGTCGCCCTCACAGTTGAACCACCCCTGGTAGCCGCACATGACCTTGCCTGTGAGCGTACTCCGATCCACCACGGCGACACGGCGCGACGATGCGGTTTCTTGATTCGCGTTCTTACCGTCTATCGGTTGATCGGCGGCAATGACAGAAGCGTTGGCTCCGATCGTCAGGGGCGAAACGCAAACAAGCATGCGGAGGATTCGATTCATGATCCGCTCCATTTTGTCTACGAGCACTCGCGCAAAACCTTGACAAGTATACCAAATTTGGTATATTCGAGGAATCTGAAAGTAGCTACCGAGAGACTGGGTAGGCTGCGGATGGCACAATCACGCGTGATGAGTAATAGCAAATGTTTCGATGGTCGCTGATGCCGCTGATACTCCTTGCGTGTGCTGACGTCTGTCAGGCAGACCCAACGGTCGGTGTTTATTACTACCCGTGGTGGGGCGAAAGTCAAGGTGGACATACTCTCGATCAGACGGTCCGTGCACACACGACTCCCAACCATCAGTTGCCAGCGGTTGGGGACGAGTACAGTAGTCGCGATGCAGGCGTAATTTCAGCTCACATCGACCAAAGCCATCTGGGTAACATCTCGATGTGGTCCATGAGTTGGTGGGGGCCGAATTCTTTCGAAGATCGGACTATTCGCAACCACATCCTCCCACATCCACGTGCCGACGAGCTCAGCTACACAATCCATTACGAGTCGTCTGGGCGTCTTGGTAGCCACTCGAATCCAAACTACAACAACCTGATTCCCGACTTCCTGCATCTGGGCAACAACGTCTTCAACGATCCAAACTACATGCGTATCGATGATCGGCCGGTCGTGGTGATGTATCTCAGCCGGGTATTCTTCAAAGATGCTGCTGGCGCGACTGCGCTAAGCAATTTGCGTACGACCATGCAGAATCAATTCGGCTACGATCCGTACATCATCGGTGATCACTTGTTCGGTTCCGTTGCAGATGGAGCTGCCAACCTCGATGCGATTACCGGCTTTGACGTCTACGGCCAAGTATTTCGTAGCGGCGAGGCGACGCAGCGAAAAATCGACCAGTTGGAGCGAATCTACTCCAACGCGCAAGCCGCTGCGGATAGTGCCGGTGTCGACTTCGTTCCAGGCCTGACTCCCGGCTACAACGACAAGGCCGTTCGCGCCGGAAATCTTCCGGCACCTCGCTATCTTACGGGCGAAGACTTTGGGACCACCATGGAAGCTATGTTGGAAGATGCAGTATTGCCGCATACGGACGTGGACATCAATGATTTAATCTTAGTCAACTCATTCAACGAATGGCACGAAGATACACAAATCGAAGCCAGTGTGATTGGCCCCTCGACGAACACCGATGACTCGCCCAGCGGTATGGATCTGACCGTGGGCAGATTCTACGAAGGGTATGGCAATAAGTATTTGGATATTCTGCGTAATGCCACCCAGACGACCCCTCCCATCACTCCTTCGGAAATCCGCTGGGGGCGAGGTACAGCTGATGGCAATTTTGTCGGCAATTACACCGACGTGGCAAACTGGAACGCAAACGATGTTCTACCGGATGCCCAACGAGCACCCAGCGTCAGTGACCGAGCCCGAGTAGATCGCTCAGGCACCGACATGACCATAGACTCGGTAATCACAGCCAACGATTTCTTATTTGGGGTCGATGAGGCCGGCCAAACGTTTTCCTTCGAAGCAAGTGCAGATGTGACACTCGCTTCGAATCTATTCGCTTCCTTCAACAGTGGCGATATTGACTTCGACGTCAAGGCGGGTGCCAGCCTCTCAATCGGTGGAAACTTCTTGCTTGGCCAACATGATGGCAATCAAAGTGGCCAGCAGATGATGAATGATGAAGATATCACCGTGACCATCGAGGGCATCGTCGACAGTGCGGGCGATGTGATTCTTGGAGATCGCTACGGACTCGTGTCGGCGACGACGTCGTCGGATGTGGATGTCTTGTTGGATATCACGACGGGCGTGCTTCGAGCAAACGATATCAAGTTTGCGCCCAATGGCGACCTAGCCACCTACTTGAACCCAGCGCTGAACAACTCAATGGGCGTCCGAATCGGTGACGAGGGCATGATTGTCATCGTAGGGTCTGATTCGACCGCGAAGATGAACAGCCTGATCGCTGATGGGTTGCTTTTCACGGATAGCCTCTTAGGCACCCTAGCAGTGAGCTATGGCGGAATCGATACCATTGTGGAGGTAGTACTTGGCGGAGACTTTGACAGAGATGGAGATGTCGACGGCGCTGACTATCTCGTGTGGCAACGAGACCCAGGCGTCGGCGACTTGACGGATTGGCAGAAAAACTACGGCATCCAATCTGGCGCACCCGTGAGCGTCGTGCCCGAGCCAGCCAGTTTGGTGTTGGCGCTTGCTGGTACGGTTGCACTTGTCAGCATTGCGCGAGGCCACCGTTAGTTCCCTACACTCCCAGCAGCCAGCGATGATCGTGAAGGTCAAATATCCGATGCGGAGGAGAATCTACATGAACGTGCTAGATGTCGAGCGGGCACGCGCTAGGTTATGTTCGCTGCTAGAAATTGCAGGGAAGCGTGACCCAGATCGCTTGACAAGTATACCATATTTGGTATACTGAGCGAAGAATGGTGGCATGGGCGAGATTCACGGCTGCCAACAGGCACTCATTAGTCAACTATGGCGAAACTAGGCACGAATCAAGCCAAGATCACTTAGCTATTCGGGCAGCATAGCTAAGCCGAGCCGTGGTCGGAGCTACGCCAATCGGGTTGCGTTCGGCATAGCTTGCCTTTTCCAACAAGTGAGCGGCGGATGACACAAGGCGGCAAGTAAATCGCTCTTCAAGCATGAGTCACTCTTGCAATTCAGCTACTTCATTCGCAGTTCGTATACCTACAACAGAACGTTTCGGAGTGGGAGTCAGATCTATGAAAACTTTTGGCGCAAACAAGCAGATCGCAGCGGTCCTCGTCGCGATTCTTACGATGGTCGATCCTGTTGGAGCTGAGGTCCTACGCTACCGGACCGGTGGTCCATGGGAAGATGTCAGTGATGGCGCTCTCAATGGTTGGGGTGTGAATCCTGATCAACCAGGCGTGGACGTGCCGATGGCGGACGACGAGGCACGCATTAACTGGGCAGGCAGCACAGTTACTTTAGACTACGAAGCTCCTACGATTAATCGACTGCTGATTGGCGTGGATGAGAGCGGCACGCTAGAAATCAACGAGGGCGGCGTGCTGAATGCAACCGAAGACGTGGCCGTTGGCAACAATGGTTTTGTCGATGGCTCGCTCGATGTAAATGACGGAGCAGTCGTAAACGTCGGTAGGATTTTGTGGGTGGCGAGAGGACCGGTTGTGAATGATGTACTAGGTTTTCTCAACATCAACAGTGGTGGGGTCGTGAATGTCACGAGCCACCTTTGGTGGGGTTCTACCGGCATCGCCGAAGTAAACATCAGTGGGACTCTCAATCAAACCGATGGAATCCTCGGGCTTGGCTCGGCGGACTTTAGTACATTCGGTGGGACAGCTACAGTAAACGTCCTCGACGGTGGCGAGCTGAATCTGAACAACATTCACGCCGGCGGCACACAACTGTCGATTCAACCCGGCTCGAAAATTGACATCAGCGGATCGGGTCGAGTGACGTTGCCAGGCGACTTTGTCGAAGTGCTTGAAGGTTATCGCGATGCCGACCTGCTGTTTGGTAACGGCGTTGCCGGCGCAGTGGATATCAATGTCGAGACTTCAGGAGGTGGCCCTGGCGATTTTGATGGAGACGGCGACGTTGACGGGCAAGACTTCCTTGCCTGGCAACGCAACCCTTCCGTAGGCGACTTGTTCAACGATTGGCAGCCAAACTACGGCTCTGGCGGCGTTATGCAAACCGTCGTTACAGTCGCTGCAGGATTGTCAGCCGCTAGTGTGCCCGAGCCAGCCAGCATGAGTCTGATCGTACTAGCCTCGCTGTACGTTGTCGGACAGCGACGCCGTAACTGAGGTCGGTTTTTCTCGCCGCGACGGGCGGGATTGCGACTCATTTTTGGGGCTCATCACTCACGCCTGATGAGGGCGAGAGGATGAGCCCCAGTTATGTCGCTAAACTGACTGTGCGTGGCGAAGTGGCTGAGTGTGACGACCTTGAGGTGATGCGCCTCGCACCAAGAATCCATGCGACTGATTCAGCTCCACCTGTTGGCGTCAGCTGAATCCTGACGATGCGGCGCACCAATAGAGTGCCGCCCGAATCGCGTCTACAATGGTGGCATGTCAACCGATGACCCTCGTCCCACCCCCGATGTGACATCGCTGCTCTCGCAAGCGACCGACGGCGACCAAGCGGCAGCCAATGAGCTGTTGCCACTGGTTTATCAGCAACTACGGGCGATCGCACAGAACCAAATGGCCGGTGAAAAACCCGGGCATACGTTACAGGCGACCGCGCTGGTCAACGAAGTCTTCCTCCGTATGTTTGGCCGTCGCCAGCTTTCCTGGCAGAACCGCGCCCACTTCTACGCGACTGCGGCGCAGGCGATGCGGCGAGTGTTACTGGATTACGCCAAGGCCAAGGGCCGGCAGAAGCGGGGTGGCGATCGCCAGAAAATGCCGCTTAACGTCGCGGATTTGGCCGCTGTCGAAAATCCTGACCAAATCTTGGCGCTCGACGCGGCGCTTTGTCGCTTAGAAGAGCAGAACCCCGAAGCAGCTGAAATCGTGCGGCTGCGGTTCTACGCCGGGCTTAGCATCGATCAGACGGCCGACGCCCTCGAGATGGCTCCACGCACAGTCGATCGACGGTGGAAGTTCGCCCGCGCGTGGCTCTACAACGAACTTAGCGAACAAGACTAAAGGCAAAGCGAATGACTGATCGAGCCCAAGCTCTTTTCGAACAGATCATCGACTTACCGGCGGACGAGCGGGAGCCGGCGCTGGCCAAAAGCTGCAGAGACGACCCGCAACTCCGCGCGCAGGTCGAAGCGTTGCTCGACGCGAATGACGGAGCGGGCAGCTTTCTGGGCGAACCGACCATCGACCACGTTGCCGCGTACTCCGAACCTGCTGAACAAGCCGGCTCCGTCATCGGACGGTACAAGCTGCTGGAAAAGATTGGACATGGCGGGTTCGGCGACGTCTACATGGCCCAGCAGCTCGAGCCGGTGAAGCGTCGCGTTGCCCTCAAGATCATTAAGCTGGGTATGGACACCAAGCAGGTGGTGGCGCGTTTCGAGGCTGAGCGTCAGGCACTCGCCCTGATGGACCATCCCAACATCGCGCGGGTGCTGGACGGCGGCGAAACCGCATCGGGCCGACCGTACTTTGTGATGGAGTTGGTGCGCGGTGATCCGATCACCGAGTACTGCGATCGGGAAAAGCTGCCGACACGCGAGCGACTGAAGCTCTTTCAGCAAGTCTGCCAGGCGATACAGCATGCTCATCAGAAGGGGGTGATCCACCGCGACATCAAGCCGACCAACGTGCTGATCACCGTTGCGGATGGGCAACCGCTGGCGAAGGTGATTGACTTTGGGATTGCCAAGGCCACAAACACTGAGCTTACGGAGAAAACCCTGTTCACCGAGTTTCGCCAGCTAATCGGGACACCGCAGTATATGAGCCCCGAACAGGCGGAACGCTCCGGCGTCGACATCGACACGCGGAGCGACATATATTCGCTCGGCGTGCTACTGTATGAGATGCTCACGGGCCAGACCCCGGTCGATACAACGTCGCTGAAATCTGCCGCTTGGGAAGAGCTGCAGCGCATGATTCGCGAAGAAGAACCGCAGCGGCCGTCGTTGCGCGTCACGGCGATGGGCCCCGATTCCGACCTGATAGCCAAATCTCGCAGTACCGAGCCGACTCGCCTTGGTCGTCTGCTTCGCGGCGACCTCGACTGGATCGTACTGAAGGCTTTGGAGAAGGACCGCACCCGCCGCTATGGCGCTGCGAGTGAACTCGCCGACGACGTGCAGCGCTACCTCGACGACGAAGCGGTTGTGGCCACCCCGCCGAGCACGGTCTACAAAATCAGCAAGTTTTACCGACGCAACAAAGCGGCAATCGCTGTCGCGACCGCGCTAACTGCGGCTCTGCTCTTAGGCTTAATCGGGACCACGGTGGCCCAGCTGCGCGCAATGCGCGAACGTGACCATGCCATCGCGGCCGAGCAAAAGGCGCGCAAGGCGTCCGATCGTGCCGACCGACAGGCCGACCGCGCGCGCCGGATGGCGGCGATGGTCGGCAACCCCTTCAGAAACCAAGAGCAAGCAAGTGAGCTGGCGAGAGCCTGGATGGCGGATCTCGAAGCCTTCGGTCCGTCTGGCGAATTGAGCGACAAAGAGATTCTCACGCAAACCTGTCAATTGGCCGCTTGGTGGTACCAATATGGCGGCGGACAAGAGGCCCGCACCTTGATTGAGAAGAACTATGAGCGGGCCAAATCGGTACTCGGCTACGATGACCAGAATTTTCTGACGCTAGTGAACATCAACATCGTTTCGCATCAGGGCAGCTACGACGCCCAAACGCTCGCTAAACTGTGGGACGATTTGCTCAAGTCGCTTCGTCAGTGCAAGCCTGACGAGTTTGAGAGTCTGTTACCCCAGTACGCAGCGGCCTTGCATAAGGCAGATCGCGACGATGACGCGGTCGCCGCGATCGACGAGTATCTCGAACTACGGAACGGATCCAGGCCCAACCCGAAGCAGGCAGGGATCGAGAACTTCCGACTGCAGGCGAGCCTCGCAGATCTTTCCAGTTGGAGAGAGGAACATTCGAGTCGCTATCAGCAGCTTGCTGATTTGCAGAAGGAGATGGAATCAAGGCCAGGAGCGAAAAATCCGCTGTTCACCTCCGAAAAACAGTCGCAAGAAAAGCAGGTCTGGGAAGGTACGCTCGACACAGGAAGCGCCAAGCTGCGTTTGCGGTTCGCCATCTCAAGAAACGCCGAAGGTGAGTTTTCCGGCAAGATGATTAGCCTCGACCAAGACAACGCCGAAGTGCCGTTGTCGACCATGCAGGCTGAGGATGGCGCGGTCACCATGCAATTCGACACAATTAATGCGTCTTTTCGCGGTAAGCTCAACGAGCAAACGAAGGAAACTGTTGGCACGTGGCAGCAAGGTGAGCAGGAATACGACTTCACCATCAAACGCGTTGGATAGCCGCCGCTGCGGAAGCCTTCTGACAACCTGGCCGAGGGAATCTCGATGTACAACGACAGCCGACAGCCAACATCTGCAGAACTAGTGGCTTGGGGAACCGCCCTGGGCGCAAGCTTTGGTTCGGGGCTTGGCGTCGCGTTCGGCGCCGCATACGCGAGCGCCTTCGACTTCGTGCCGCGCGGAATGATCCTCGGTGCAGCATTCGGTCCAGCGGTCGGCATCGCACTTGGCTTGTTGTTATTCTGGCTGTCCCGGCAGTAGGGTTGCGAGAGGCGAGGTCTTCGATTTTCGCTGAGAAAGTAAAGGCCTCAAAGATCACGCTAACCCGAATGGGTGGCCAAAAGTTGTCGTGGAATCGGCCTGGGAAACACCTAAAATAATCAGGGCCTCGGTCTGGATCCGTCTCCACGCGCCCGTAGGGTCCGCCGAGCGCGAGTTTTGCTTGCGCTAATTACCGGGCCGAAGCTATAAAAATAGGGGTGCGGTAGAGGGTTTTGCTCGACGAAAAACAGTCGGCGGCTGTCAATAAACGAATCCGTCGCTGCGCAATGATTGGCTCGCACTCAGCTCAAGCGTCGTTATCGATAATTGGTGCTGGTGGAATTGGCGCGGGCGCCGGTGGCAGTGGGATACCGTCGTTCGCTCCCTCCGGTCTTGTGGCCGGCAGATTCGGGATTTCGTCGAGCACCTCGATCTGCGGGAATCGTTCCTCAGGACCGGAAAGATCTTCGACAGGCTCCTGCGGTGAGATCGAGTCCGGCGAGATGAGCGGCACGTTCATCAGCGTGTGGACATCTGCCAGATCGTCCCGCAGCCGGTCGGCGCCGAGCAGCTTGAGGTTGCCCTGTTCGCCCAACACGACGAGTACCTTGCCATCGCGTGACAAGACGGCACTGGAGATTGCTTCTCCGGAGAACACGTGAAGCGTTGCCCGATATTGATCGAGCTGCAAATCCCACAGCTTCAACTCTCCGCGCTCGCCGAACAGCATCAGTAGCTCGTCGCCAGGAAGCATACCACCGGGTACCTCGCGAACGACGCTTACTTGAGAAACCGTCTCGCCGGTCTTCAAGTCGATCACGAGCACCTCACGATCGTACTGCTGAAAGATGACCAGATAGTCGCCGTCCGCGGAAAAGTGAAGCAGGGTTTCAGTCTGTACCAATGGCAACCGGATCGTCCGACTTTTCTTGGAGTCGACATCTACCAACTCGCAGACAGTATGAGCGGATGAACCCGGCAGTCCGTCCGCGCTCTTTAGCGTCATCAGGGTGTGACCACCCGGTACGAATTTCAGTCTGCCGACTTTGCCACCTCCGGCAGGGAGCTTCCACAACAACTGTTGAGTATCGAGATCGTAGATTTGGACCGTTCGATCCTCTTCGAGCAACGTGGCAAACCGAGTTAAGTCGTCGGAGACGACAATTTGCTTGATTTCCACCGGTTGTACTAGGTCGGGATAGTGTTCTCCCCACAGCTCTTCGCCCTTTCCTGACTGCAGTTCAAAACGTAGCAATCTCTCAGGCCCTGCCAAGATGAGATGCTTAGCATCGTTCGAGAGCTTCGCATCGGTCAATTCGTTCTGAACTGGATTGACGTCAAAAGAACCTGCGATCGCTTCACCGAGTCCTTCGCTAAAATTGCCGAAAATGCCAAGCGCGTTCTTTCCTTGCGTAGGTTTGTGCCGAGGCGGATCCAGAAAATCGCGGGTCGCGAGTGATGTGGCATCCGCAAGCTCGAACCTCTCCATCTCAAATAACATGGGCGTCGGATACTCCGTCTCGCCCGGTGGGAGTGGTTGAGAGTAATCGATCCCTTCGTCCGACGTATCGGGCCCAAGTGCCAGCAGAATGGCCGCTTCGCCTGCCGGCGTGAAAAGTAATCGACGTGGCCTCTCGACGCTGGGTGCGAATTGCTGTCGCGGCTTTGCGAGGTCCGCAATACTCCACAGTCGCAGCGATTGATCTAATCCGATGGAAGCCAGCTGTTTCCCGTCCGGCGATACTGCAATGCTTACTACATCTCCCAAGTGCGCTGGAATCCAGTGAGTTTCCAGAGAATCACCAAGCCGCACGAGCTGCACCACAGGTCGGCCTTCCATGGCGGCCGCCAGAACGGAACCTTGGCGATCGGTTGCGACAAACTGGTTTCGATCCCCTTCGACGAACACCCCGGAGTGCACGCGACCGAGGTCAATACCCAGCTGTGTAGGCGGACCGTCGAAGTCCAACTTATGGAAAAGCAACTCCGTGTCGAACTCGATCTCGTCCAAGTAGGCAAGCGAATCGATTTCGGATACCGATTCTTCGACGTATCGCAGCCCGAAGAAAAAAGCGGACTCAGGATTCGAACCGATTAGCAGAGAACTCTTGTTTGTCGTTGCTGGCCCAATTCGGATCGTTTTGCCAGTCTGGTTTTCGACATCGTACAACCACAGATACTCACCCTCTGCCGTGTGACACGGTGTCGTCAACCATTTGCCATGCACGTAGAACCCTTCGGCAAGGTCGAATTCTTCGCCGACTTGGAGTACTTTCGTCACTTGTTCACCAGTTTGTAGATCGTGACGCCGCCACTGGTACCACCGATTGATCAACTGCCCCATCTCATCGGTCGCTGGTAGTGTGGCGTCTTCATACTCGGGGTGCATGGACGCGTATTCGAACTCGGAGAGGAAGGCATGCAGAAAGTATCCCTGCTCCGTCGCACAAAGCATGTTGATCTGTGGCACTGAGAACTGCCGGTCAAATCGTCGCTCGCGTGACGCGATATCCCATACCTGGACTTTGGTGAGCATACTGCGATCGGGTGGCGTCGCTGGCAGGTATTCCTCGCGTGCCACTGCTATGGAACTGCCGTCGAGCGCGAAAACTAGGCGATCGACCGATTCCAATTCCGTTTGCAAGGTGGCCATCTGCTTGCCGGTTTGAGTGTTCCAAAGCACCACCTCGCCAGGTGAACCGCCGCCCGTTGCGAGCACTTCTCCGTCAGGCGAGTAACTGAGTGCGAACGACTTGGGCTTGCTCATCGGGATGGCAAACTGTTCCCGCACTACCTGCTTCATCAGGCAATGCCACACAAAGTCGCGCTGGCGAGGCGGACAACGCACCTCATCTTCCAGTAGGAACCTCGCCATCATCAGGTCCGTGCCCAGCTGAGCACTTGCCTCGCTGAGCGTGCTGTTGTACGCGACTCGCGATGCCTTCTGCTCCTGTTCGACCGCGATAGAACGAGCTTTCTCTGCCGCTTGGAAGCTCTTATTGGCCTCCGCCTCCGAGACGACCGCACGATCTCGCTGTCGATTAGCCTCGTCGCGTTCGTTACTGACGGCAACAGATGAAATTGCAGAGACCGTCGCAACGAGCAACAATCCGATACCGGTAGCGAGCGTGACTCCACGGTGCCGACGTGCCCAGCGCTGAATCTTCTGTAGCCCGCTATCGGGCATCGCTTCGATCGACTCGTCGGCCAAACAACGCTGGATGTCTTCGGCCAAAGCTCGAGCACTTCGATATCGATCGGCAGGCCGATGAGCCATCGCCTTCAGACAAATTGCTTCCAGCGGTTTGGTGATACGTGAATTGATCGTGCGCGGCGGAGGAAAGATGCCAGTTTCCACTGCCGCCAAAACAACACCGATGTCAGATCCTTCAAATGGCGGTCTTCCCGTGAGCAGATGATAGAGTGTCGCCCCCAGGCTATAGACGTCGCTGGTAGAATCCAACTCGTCAATGCGCCCGGCCGCTTGCTCGGGACTCATGTAGTGGGGAGTCCCAACGGTCGAGCCCAGTTGTGTCGGAGCCGAGTCGGACGCGGAAGGTGGGAGCAACGCACTTTCTTCGACAGGTCGGACACGCCTTTTCGCTTGAGTGCCAGCTTTTGCCAAGCCCCAATCGACAACCAATGTTTCGCCGTAGTTTCCCAGCATGATGTTGCCCGGCTTCAGATCGCGATGCAGCACGCCGCGGCTATGTGCGTACTCCATCGCATTGCACACATCGATGAACCGCTGCAGCAGCTTCCGCAACTCGAGTTCAAAACCATCGTCAGCGGGCTCCTTGGCGAATTGCTGATGAAACCGGTTCGTGGCATCATGCATGCTATCGCCGTGCACGAAGCGCATGGCGTAAAATGGCCGACCATCAGCATAGTGACCAAGTCCGTAAACCGGGACGACGCCGGGATGTTCCAGGCCACCGGTGATCTCAGCCTCTAATACAAAACGCGCACGAGCATCATGGTTGTCGGCAAAGTGAGTTTGCAATTCCTTCAGTGCCACGTCACGTGAAAGCTCTCTGTCGAGCGCGACCGAGACCTGGCCGATGCCACCTTTGGCGTGCATGTGTTTGATTTGGAACCGAGTGCCAGCATCGTGTGTCGAGTTACGCCGGGACGAATTAGAAGTCGTGACATGCGCAGCGGTAGTCAAATGGGCCAAGGTGGCATTGAGATCTGGGAAGCCGAGCGTCCGCAGCTCATCCTCCAGCGAATCCGTGCCGCTGAGCGTCGCCAGGCTTTTTGCCGCATCGTTGCTATGCAAGGCGAGATGCTCTTCGACCAGCGCGTCGAGCCTACACTTCGAATCCTGGGAGAGTGCCCCCTGCTTCACCAGAATCTCACCCAGCGAATCTGCCTCATCTGCGTGCCGAACTTGCACCGCGTCGATCAAATGTCGTCGGTCGACAAACTCCATTTGCACTGCAAGCACACCATAGAGCAAGTCGCGATCAGCAAAGCGTGTAGACATCAGCTATAACGCATGGGTTTGCGGGCAATCGACTCAGAAAGACCATTAACTTCTATCTTAGTGATTAATCAACCAGCGCTCCAGCTGGGCACACTACGGCGCTCCGACATGCTGGAGTTGGAATCAGTCGCAAGTTGCATCGCAAGTTCGAAGTCACAAACCGATGGCATGTTCAATGCAGATTCGGCGATACCTTTGCGCTCAGGATGCAAGCTCATTTCGAGCCCGACGGTTCTTCAGTACCGATTATACTCGCGAGCGGGATCCTGGATTCTGACCGTTTCCCGAGGTATGCTGTTCCAAGGGCAACAAGTGCAAATCACACGATCCTTTGGGGCATCCCGATTATTCGACACGAAATCGTAGCTGCCGACCTAGCGATGTCGGTTTTCTATCATGATGACCCAATCCGTGACGAGAGTTCTCACCGTTCCAGTCAGCTACTATGCAGTCGTTCTTGTCCTAGGAACGTTTCTACTGGCTTTGTTCGCTCGACCAATCAGTGCCCAGACCCTACAGGAACTCTCGGACCGATACGATGAGCAGTTTGAAAACGAGCGTTACGAAGCGGCCGTCACGACGGCGCGGCGAGGGTTGGAGATTGCCGACCGAGGGCGTGATCCCGAAACACAGATTGCTTGGCTCGATGGATTGGGCGACGCGCTGTACGAACAGGACGGCAAAGAACTGGAGGCCGCGAAGTACTACAAGCGTTCCTTAGACATGGAAATCAAGTTGCGAGGTGCCAAGCATGAGAATGTTGCTTGGGGGCTTCGCAACCTAGCCAACGCGTATTTCTGGGCTGAGCATTATCAAAAAGCACAAGATCTGTATAAGCAAGCCGCGACACTATTCGAGCAGCTACCCGACATCGCAGATGCCGACTTGGCCTTTGTGCTCAATGGTTTGGGGAATTCGCATTTCGCCCTAGGTGAATACAGTAAGGCGGAGCAGCCATTGGCTCGGGCCTTGAAGCTGCAAGAGAGCAGCGAAGACGCCGACGTGATCGACACGGCCGCCTACGCGAGCGACCTGGCGGGTAGTTTGCAATACCTCAATCAATGTTCGCGCGCGATACCTCTGTTGGAGCGCGCACTGACGATCTATGACAAAGAGCTGGGCGCGCGGCATATTGACTCCACGGAGACGCTCGCCGGTCTAGGCGACGTCTACTACTCGCTCAACAAATACGATCAAGCCAGTCGTTACTACGAGCAAGCCCAGGAAATCCGCGAACGGGAGCTAGGCCCTGAACATGCCGATACCCTGTGGATTACCAACGTGCTGGCTTCATTACAGCGTGACCAGGGTCGCTACGCGGAGGCGGAGCCGCTGTTCCAACGAGTTATTGACATTCGTGAGAAGACCTTGGGAGCCAATCACTTCGACTTATCGGTCAGCTTAGGCGATCTGGCCTTGCTGTACACGCGGCAAGGAAGATACGCGAAAGCGGAGATGCTCTATCAGCGCGCCTTGAAGATTCAAGAAAATCAACCGAGTCCCTCTCATCGGGATGCCGCGCAGACGATCTCTTATCTGGCCGATGTGGCAATCTACCAAAACAAACATCGCCAGGCCGAATCACTCTATAAACAAGCGATCACTCGTCTAAGGAAAGTGCTCGATGCGTCAGACGAACAGCGTGATATGGACCTCGCTTGGCAGTACTTCGGACTTGGGAACGTCAATCTGGTTCGCGAGTCATTCGCAGAAGCGGAAGCGAATATTCTTCGTGCCACCAAAATGTTCGAGGAGAACTTAGGGCCAGAGGACTATAGTCTCGTGGCAGCGCATGAGTTGCTGGGATTGATTTACGTCGAGCAGGAGAAATACGAACAGGCTGAACCGCTCCTCAAGAAATCGCTCGAAATCATCCAGAAGGCACACGGCTCTAGTCATCCAGACAATGCATTCTTATTCATGGATTTGGCAAATCTCTATCGCAAACAAGGCAACGCCGAGAAGGGTTTGGAACTGGTTGATCAGGCGATCACTATTTTAGATCGGGTCAGTGGTTCGGCCGACGACCGAGCGAACGGATACTTCATTCGAGCTCAGATTGCGTGGGATCTAGACGAGCGCAGTGACGCCCTTGCCGATCTGCGCAAGTCAATGAGCTTGGCTGAACAACAGCGAACTCGCTTTTCGGGTGGAGAAAGACAACGAGCAGCGGCGTTTAGCGAGCTGCTAGAACCATTCGAGAAGATGATACAGTGGCAGCTCGAAGTGGGTGATGTAGGAGCCGCGTTGGGCGCTATCGAGCGAGCGAAGGCGCGCTCTTTGCTGGATGAGCTGCAAGTAGCCGGCGCCGATCTCCAGGCAGGCCGATCGAAGCTCGAACGAAAACAACTGCGGGAGCTGGAGGGCAAACTGCAGGCGCGAGTCTTGGAACTCGAAAAACGCTTTGCCGCAGCAACCGAGGACAGCGAGATCGAATCGCTCACGGCCGAACTGACAGAGGCGAGGAACGCCCTCTATTCGCATCATGAAAAGTCACGCTCGTCCAGCCCCGTCTATCGTAACTTGCTCTCTGTAGGCGCCGCACCGCCTCGGTTGAGCCAGGTTCGCAGGAATCTACTTCAAGAGGGCGATCTGCTGCTGGTCTACTACTTTGGCGAAGAAGCGGGCTATCTCATTTCAATGAGTCGAAAAGGGGAGAAGCTCACGCGTTTGGACGTCGATACAGACCAGGCAGCGGTACTGGAGATCGACTCCGGTCCCCTATCCGCAGATCAGCTCAAGGACCTTTTATCGGGCAACGATTCGAGTTTGCTTTCACGATTACGGACCCAGCAGCTCGACGTTGCGACGGAGAAAAAGCTCGCATCGCTGGCGCGAGTGTTGCTGCCGGGAGATTTGCTCCGCTCACTCTCGAGCGGTCAGGTGAATCACCTGCTCATTGTGCCCGACGGCCCACTTGCCCTGTTGCCCTTCGAAACGCTGGTCGTCGAGACTAAGCCGAAGACGAGCTTCCTGCTCGATCGCGGCCCGCCGATCGACTACGGCCCGTCGACGGCGGTCATGCTGAATTTAGGGCGGCGCGTCTCTAGTGCAAATTCTGCACCGACGTCGATCTTGACGGTCGGGAACCCTTCTTACGGTCCCGCCTCTGACTCCGACGACTCCACCATGCTTGCTGGCCTGACGACTCGTTCGTCTTATCGGGCTGCCGGCGGAAGACTTGCGCCACTTCCGTTTTCTGGCCGTGAAGTGGAATGGGTCGAGAGTACGTTCAAAAAGCAAGGTGTCGACAGTCAACGCTTTGAGGGTGCGAATGCCACGGAGGCAAACATTCGCGAGGCCGTCAGAGGACGTCAGATCATTCACTTCGCGTGTCACGGTTTAGTGGATCAGAGCTTTGGGAACTTCTTCGGCTCGCTCGCGCTATCCCCGGGCTCAGAGTCGGCGAACTCCTCTGACGACGGTTTCTTGACACTGCCGGAGATTTGCAGTCTGGATCTGAACGGGTGCGAGTTGGCGATCCTCAGTGCTTGTGATACGAACTACGGTCCTCAGCAACAGGGCGAGGGTGTTTGGAGCCTGTCGCGAGGATTCCTCGTCGCTGGGTCGCAGCGGGTGGTAGCAAGCAGTTGGCTGGTAGACGACGAAGCAGCCGCCAGTATTGTCAGCGTATTCTGCAGCTATATCGCCCAAGCGAAGGCAAAAGGAGAAAAGCCGGACTACGCCAGAGCTTTGCACGAAGCCAAGCGTTGGGCTCGAAAACAATCCAAATGGAGCAACCCGTACTACTGGGGAACATTTGTCCTAGTAGGACCAGGGTAGTTACGAATAGAAGGCTTGGCTCGCAGATCGAAACTCAAGAGGACGAATGAACCAAATGGGACCTTCATCGATGTCTAGTTTATCCGCAGTGGCAAGGTACTTCTTCGCGGTACATCTAGTGGCAGTCTTATCGCTTGGTTCGCCGTCGGTTTATGGTCAGAGTGCATCCAACACAGGTTCGTTGGACCAAGTCCAAAATTCGGCTCCATCGTTTATGGTGCGCGTTGGCGTCGATAAGCCATCGCATACCTATCACGACGGCGAAGTGCTGAAGCTCACTGCCACGTCCGAGCGTGCTGGATATCTATACGCCTACTATCAGCAAGCCGATGGGGCGACCTACCAGATCTATCCGAACAAAGCGCAATCGGACAATCGAATCGCTGCACGTATGCCGATTCAACTGCCAACAGCCGAAGATCGTTTTCGCTGGGTCGTCGCGCCCCCGTTTGGCGAGGAGAGCATCAAAGCGGTCGTGTCCACCGAAAAACTGAGTGCGGTGGACAAGGAGCAACTCGAAGCAAATCTCTTTTCACCAGTCAATGAAGAGCAACTTAAGGGCCTACGCACCGAGCTGCTCACCAAGTCTCCCTCAAGCTGGGCAGAACACTCAGTGAACGTGACGACGCTTCCCGCAGCCGCGCCTCCGAAACCAGCTAACAAACGGTTTGGAGTTTTCTGCGGTGTTTCTGAGCACCGTTATCACTACGTGATCAAGGCCGTGACGGAAGGGAAAGAAGGTCTCGACATTCCCGGTTGCGATCGCGATGCAGCTACACTTGGCGAACTACTGACTACCACTGGTGGTCTTGAGCGAGCAAGAATATTTGTTAACAAGCAGGCTACACGCGCTAACTTCGAACAAGCGGTTACGCAATGGCTGCCCTCAGTCTCGAAGCCGGGTGACGAAGTGTTCATCTTTTTCTCGGGCCACACCGGGCAGATCCCCGACGATGCAAACGACGAGGGCGACGGTCAGGACGAGATCTTGTTGACGCACGATTTCGCCGGTCCGGCAATGCTAACTTACCTGTTCCAGCAGCAACAAGCGAACAAGCTCGATCAAGCTGGGCTCGAGCGATTCAAGCAGCTGGTGTTGATCTCTGGCATTAAGCCCGGGGCAGCAGAACAACCTTCGGACGAACAGATCGCTAGCAATCTCATGCGGAGTACGGGCGTTTCCGACGATTTGCTAGGGCGATGGGTGCAGTCTCTCGACGGCCGCCGAGTGATCGTGATTCTCGACACGTGCTATTCTGGTGGCTACGCCAATGTCGAGAAGAGTTTTTCCGCCGCAGACGTTCAGGACAAGATCGATTTTCTCGACACTGAACTGGGGCGGTTGAAAGATATCGGTCAGAGCGATGCGCTGCTGCTAGGATCCTCGAGCGTGAAGAAGGAATCGCGATTCCGCAGCGACGATTTCCCAGATGGCAGGGGGCCGCTCGGCGCGATGACTTCGTTTCTGGTTGAAGCGTTGATCGAGCCTTCGGACAGCATCTCGATGCAAGATGCTTTCGAGCATTGCCAAAACGGAATGAGTGCCTATTTTCAGAGCTTCCCCGAAGAATTCCGACATGCCCCGGTTCTGATCGGCGAGAATAGCGACCAGATCATGCTGAGGCCCTAGCTTCGTGTCGATCGTTCGCCAATGCATGTTCTCTTGCGACTGGAAACCCTAAGAATGCTCAAGCGTACTTCCTCAACTCTGATTCCGCTGGTGATTGTCGTTTGCTTACTGCCCTCAAGCATTCACGCTCAAGTTAGTAATCAATCTACTGGCAACAGCTGGGCTCTGCTGATGTCGGTTGAGCAGTACGACATGGCACCGTCCTTGCGATATACTTCCAACGACGTACTCGAGTTGACTGATGCCCTGACGCAGCGCGGATTCTACAACGCTCAGCAGCTTGCGACCCTCTACGACCGCGCTGAGGACAAGCAGTTTCTGCCGTCAAAAGAGAACATGATGCGCGAAATCGCCGCGTTTCTGGAGCGTCCTCAACCCGACGATAGCGTGCTGATCTACTTTTCTGGTCATGGATTTCGCGATGACTCGAACACACTATTCCTAGCTCCCAAAGATTGTGATCCCAAGAATCCGGCCGATACAGGTGTGCCAGCTCGTTGGCTTCGCCAGCAGCTCGCAAGTTGCCCAGCGAAGTTCAAATTGCTGGTACTTGATGCTTGCCACGCGGGAAACGAGAAAGGCGACGACACCGATCGCGTTCGCTCGGACGAACTCGGAGACGTCTTCCGTGGTCTCGAAGGCGTCGCGACGATTGCCAGTTCCACCGGCGATCAGAAGAGCCTGATGTGGGACGAGAAACGTCAGTCGTTGTTCAGTTACTGGCTCGTCCAAGCACTCAAAGGCCACGCCGATGGCAACAACGATGGCGTCGTCAGCTTCAGCGAGGTGTACCCCTACGTATATGGGCAGGTTAGCCGAACAGCGCAGGCGCGATTCCGCAGAAAGCAGCAGCCTGTGCGAATCGTCCGTAGTGGAACTCTCGGTGATCCCGCGATCAACCAACTAAGACCGCAGACGTTGAAACGGGTCTTAGCAGACACCGCCGAACAGATCGCTTGGGCTTTGGAATTCGACGAGCTAGACTCTGTAGGCGTCTTGGAGTTTTCGGGGCGGTCGAACAACACGGAGCTGCTCGGAGGAGACTTCGGGCTGCTTGGCAGCTATTGTGCCGAAGAGGTGAATCGCCAGCTTCTCACCCTCGGTGTAGGGCAGTTCAAAGTCGTCGACCGTCGTCGACTGCACGAAGCACTCTCGGAGCAGCGGTTCCGCCTGGCCGATCTCGCCTCGACGAAGTCGTTGGAATCGCTCGCCGATTCGGTAGGAGAAATGCCGGCACTCGTGCGCGGTTCCTTTCTGAATCGTTCCGGAGAAGTGATCAACATCCAGACCGAAGTTGTGCAGACTGGCGGAATAAGCCAGTCTGCAATGGCGGGAGGGGTTGCCGCGCTGAACGAATCGGAATGGGCGATGATTGGCAAGAGTGCTGTCGTGACCGACCGTCGACCTCAGACGGACGAACAGACAGGCCAGTTTCTGACGACTAGCGCCACGGTCGTGCGGAACATGGAAGAAAACTCGCGCCAAGGGAACCCCGCGCTGTCGGAGAATTTTCCCTTTCGAGTTCGCGTGATGGTCAACAACGTCGAACGAAAACCGATCAGCAAAGGCAACGATTTGGTCGTCCCGCTGGCTGAGGGTGAAATCTACTCCGTTTGGATCGACTATCGAGATGTAGGCCCCAATGCCGACAAACCCGTGTTCATGCGATTACTCGTGGACGGTCTGAACACCATGCCGGAGAAGCTTTCGACCAAAGGAGTGCAAACTTGGGAATGGGGCAAGCGCGTTAACCTCAGCGAGGCCAGACACTGGGTCCTCGATCCATCCAAGCGACGCACTTGGGCCATCAAAGGGTTTTACACGGGAGTTGGCACCGGCAGTGATACGTACCGTGAGTTCACGGTGGTCGACGCACAGCAATCGCTCGCAGCAAGGCAACACTTCAGCGAGAACATCGGATTGATCACTGCTGCGTTTTACGAGCGCGAAGGTGGGCAACGTGCTGTCGGAACAACGGGCGGTACCGAACGAGAGGAGCAGGTCGGGCTCTACCGCAAGGGTGGATCGGTGGGCAATCTACTGGGAGTGATCCACATCCGCTACGTCTCGCCCGATGCGCTGCGTTAAGCTCAACTCTTGCTCTGCATGATCCCAGACGCGCTCGAACGCCGATGTGAGCAAATAACGCATTGACGGTTCTCGCAAAGACCAATAGCGAACGCCGAGGGCGCTGACCCTCGGCGTTCGCCTCAGTTTCAATTTGAAAGTCAATCGCCGGCTACTCCTAGCGACCAGTTCTCTCCCGAAGCCTCAAGCAGCAGTTGGCGGCTAAGGCCACACCCAACAACCCGAACGTAGCTGGTTCAGGCACAGCCTGTAGGCTTGATTGCACAGAGGTGTCACCGCCTGCGTAATTGTTCTGCCATGCCAGCAGATCCTCCGCGCTTAGCGCCTCTGGCGAATCGCCTCGTTGCCACCCGAGGTAATCTTGACCGTCGATGTCAAAATCACCGTCGAAGTCACCACTTTTGCCGAGAGCCGAACTCGTCTGTAAGATTACACCACTCAACCCCCAACCATCTCCTCGGAGGTGCTCCAGCATAACTTCGGAACCCGCAGGAATATCAAGATCCAATTCCATTGCGAATAGCCCATCAACCACGTTCTCAGTCGAAACACTTGAGTAGCCTAGTCGCATTTCGAGCTCAAGGGAATCGACCTTCAATCGCAGCTCGTCGTCTGGACCGAAGTCAGTGAGCACCAATGTGTCGAACAAAGTGTCGTGAGCGGTCTTGAGCAGCAGAGCTTCCCGCTGATCCACAAGGTGTGAGTAGTTGTCGGCTGAAGGATTGTTGACTCCAAGCGAATGTCCATAGTTCTGCCCCAATGGGACTCGCTCGCCCGATGGATCTAATCCGCGGATCCACATTCCGCCATGATCTGCAGGCCCATCCCGATCCACGCAATCGAGCGGAGACGCACATTGGGGATAGAAAATCGCCTCGCTCAGCCTTGCATCCTCCACATTCGGACCGCCGAATTTTCCGCTCGCGTCGATGGAGAACTCAGGGATGTCGGTGACAAACACCGCGTCATTTACTTTCGGTCCAGCTGTGTTGAGTCCAGCATGGAACGTCAGCGTCGCACCGACACGAGCGCTGAATGGATTCGTGTGAGTCAGCATAGCTTGATGGCCGATGTCCAGTTTTCCGACGGTGTACTGGCTGTTCCCAGCTGGAACCATTGCTGGAGTGATGTACTGCGGATAATAGACACCTTGGATTGACATCCCCAGCGTGGTATCGCCACTACTATGAATCTCTTCGAAGAATACATGCCCAAAACCATCGGCAGCGACATCGCCATAGCCAATCCCATTTGGGGTGGTCCGTCGATTTGCCAGCGCTGTGTGCTGAACGCTTGAGGGATTACCAGGATTCGCAAGTAGCCGGCCATGGCCATAGTACACATTGTCGCCGGATGCCGAATTGTTCGTCGAGTACGACCAGACCGCGCCTCTGCCGTGGGAGACTGGCTGTGATTCGTACGCTGCGGGGGCAGAATATTGAAACAGTTGCCCATCGTCGGCCGTGTCGTTGCTGATAGCGATGTGTTCAAACGACAAACTGGGGCTGACAGTACCGTTTAGGTTGCGAGTAAATGTGCGACGAACGATTCCGTTGTTGGGCGAATTTGGTTGATGATTGTGCCCGCGGAAGACTACGCTGCCACCTGTGTTGGAGACCCCCAGGTCGGTTTGCGAGCCGAACTGACCTGATCCGATGTAATTGAACCCTTCCGTCGGAGCGACAATTGGCGATCTTATTCCCGTCTGCAAATCGTGAATTACAATCCCAGTTCCAAGAGATGTGCCAATCGAAGTAGTTTCGGCAAACGTCACTTGCAGGCCCTCCGCAATGGGCGCGCCGATGAAAATACTACCTGGACTTGGCGCCAGCGATGCGTAGTCGGAGGGAATCTGTGGCGTAGGTGTATTCGTGAGCAACGAAGCTTGTCGATGTACCGTGTTTCCTGCCGACGGATACTTGAGTTGTCCGAAGGACGGATTCGGAAAAAAAGTATAGCCGCCGGGGTCGCAGTCGCCCTGACAATTTGCGAACGAGAGCACGCCATCGCCTAGCGAATTGGGCGCATTGAGCGCGTGGTCGACGGCCAGATTGTGTCTTCCATTGACGCCGTAAGAATTGATCGACGGAACGCCGAGTCTGCCGTAGATCTGATTGGGGGACTGGGGAACCAACGTTCCTTCTTCAGCCACTTTGTGGAATTTCACGGCGAACGCAGAATTGTTCGCAACCTGCAAAAATGTCGACAGAACTAGAAGGAAGCTAGCTCTACGCAATGCAAACGCAATCGTGAAGCTACTGGCAAACGGACTAGTTGTACTGCATGCTGAGTTCTTCGTTTTTGAAAGTTTCATCTCACTGACTCCTGTGGAAACGGAAAGTAAAGTCTCGAAGGAACGTTCTTCACCCTGACATGCGACATCCGCAACTGAATCTTCCAGGCAAGTCCTGAATTTCTCGCGGCTCCGCGTCGGCGAAGGGTCACGTTCCCTCGGAAGCTATGGTAGATATGCCAACGCAATGAAATGCGCGCGCGGAATTCTCCGTAGCGAGGACTTTTCTGCATACAGTCTCATCCGCAACAAGAAGCCGGATTTGAGCCGATCGACGCTGGACGCGGGTACGACAAGCGCGATCGCCAACCTAGGCTTTCCGACACCAGCGCGAGTCGGCTCGAGTTTGCGGAACTGCTGAGAAAAGCGTTCCAAGTGCAGCGGGTGGAATGTCCCGCCGTCGCGTGAGTGCCGCTCGATTCACGCGGTCACCTCAAAGCTCGCGCTACTGGTCCTTGGAAATTGTCGGGCGAGCAGAAAACCTCCGGGCCGACCGCGCATCGCATGCCATCGGACGACCTTGTAGTAGACTCTCGTCCGGGCGTTCTTCCCAATTTGCTCGGGCGATTTTCGCCAGCTGTCGCACTACAGGGTGAAGGTGAATATTGTGAGCGGAGACCCAAAACCGTGTTCTGGATTCGCGTGTCGGCGACATGAGACTGAGAGCCAGAGGCGACTCATCCGTTTGTCGAGAGACTTCGTGCCCTTACTCCGGCTCCGAGAACCATAAGGGCCGTGAGCGCTAACGTGGTTGGTTCAGGGACTTGGGACGCAACAATTCCTGCACTAGCTGTGCCAGCTCCGTAGTTCCCGGTCCAATCAGCTAACGTGCCAACTCCAGGATCACGTTGCAACAGTAGAAAGTCGCTGCCGTCGACGTCTGTGTCGAGATCGAAGTCACCATCCTGACCGATCTGCGGAACGATTGTGTCGAAACCAATGTCTCGCAGGAACGCGAGATCGAGTGCGGTCAATTCCTCGCGAACGCCAGTCGTAATGTTTCCGTCGAGCGAGACGTCCTGGACGGACCCGTCCGTGATACTGATACTCTGAGTGCCAGAAAGTATGCGCGTCGGCAGGCTCGGATCGAGAACACTTTCACCTGAGCCGAGCAATTCGATCACCTCCGATCCCAACCAGTCGGTTCCGTTGGCTTGCGTCTCAAAAGAATCCGAGGTGCCAAAGCCAATCGCGGTGGCGATTTCATTCACCGCGACTGAGAACAGATCGATCTTGTTCGCTGCGACCGGAGTGTTGTGATCTACGTGCCAGAAGTCTAACAGTTGCTGCGTCGAATCGTTCTGATCGTCGTTATTAGTGTCGACGTCAAACGCCACGCCACCGAATGAGCTTCGAAAGCGAATCGCGTTGACATCCACGCCTCCCAGATTGTCGACCCCCTCGAACAGTTGTCCGATCAGAGCCCCGCCGTCGGATCGGTTCATTTCGTCATCCGCCACTCCAGCCACGGCCTGGATAGCTCCTCCGTTGAGAGGTCCGCCCCCTAAAATCGACGCGTTGATGGACGCGCTGGCGCCGCTGGGAACGCCCTGCCCCACGGAAATCCCATCGAGCGGTTGGGCGTCAATGAATACCTTGACTGTGTCCGCAGCCAGGAACGGAATCGAAACTTCGGTTGGCAAGTTACCAATCGGTTCGTTCGTGAATCGATCCCTGAACGTAAAGTCCCAATCCAGCGTAGCCGTGGTATTTCCGACGGTAGCTTCGAAACTCACTTGATCAATTTCCGTCAGCGTCGAGGTGATCGCGTCACTGACATGTTGAGCTGCTGCCTCGATCGCCGCGGTGGCTTCGCTATTCTGCGAAAAGAACGTATCTCCTAAGAACTCTACCTCGACATTGATTGCCTGAGCGGTATTGGCCGTTACTACAATCAGGCACGCTAGAGTCAGTCGATCGAACAACTTCACGATAACTCTCCACGAGACCTTGCGAGCGGGGCTAAACCAATAACGAACACCAACAAGACGGCAGTGGTGGGCTCGGGCACGCCTGGCAGTCGGATTTCTCCTCTACCCAATAGCGTTCCAGTAATATCCAGCGCCAACTCAAAGTCGCCAGCCGAGAAAGGCAGCTGGGTGTTCTGTAGAACCGTCGCGACGGTAACTCCATACACTCGGTCGCCGGCGTCAACGCCTACAAAATCAACCGTCACGCTGTTAACAGAACCCGCGGAGATTGAATCGTTGAACTGATCCAATGGCGTGTCCGCTAGGCTAAACGTTTCGTCGACTAGCAATGTGCCGAGAAACGATGTTATCGTCCCATCGATGTCGACCGTGCCTTGCCTTGCCACCAGGTTGGTGTTGCCAGATTCAAATGAGCCATCAGGACTCACAGGAATCGGCCCGCCCTGAGTCCGCAAGAACCCTTTCACACCGTTGGGCACCGCGTCGAGGTCAATATTCACCAGTCCGTTATCGAACTGCACATCGATCGGACCGCCAACAAAAACGTGGGAGATATCGCCGGGCTGCCCGACAAACTCAATCGAATTGACGACAGGGGCCAAGGGATCACCGAAATCAATATCGAGATCCACCTGCATGCCGCGGTTGTTCTCGTCAATGTAGTCGACATTCACTGGGCCACCGTCGATGCTGATACCCGTCACGGTATCGGTCACTCTGAAAACCGTTTCGAAAGAATTGTTCCCTGTTGAAGGATCATCGAGATCCAAGTCGATCGACAGGAAGCTCACGTTGGTGGCCGACACATCGGAGGCACCGAGGCCGATCAGTAGAGGCAGGCAGAATACGCTGGCATGTCGAAGTGTTCGTCTAGTCATAGCTTTCAATTTCCTTGTCATCTTCAGTTCTCGTACATCTCAATGTGGTCTACTGTTGAAGCGGTACGCTTGGCTCAATTCCGCATACGGTTAGGAATTGCGGCTGCGAATACCAGCAGCCCCAAGAGACAAGCTGTGGAAGGTTCGGGAATGACAAATCCTGGAATGGTAAGAGTTGCACTCGGATCGAGCACACGAATCGCGACATCAAGCGTGTTGCTACTATCGATGTATGAGGTGCCCAGTCCATCAGTACCGGCACTCGAATCTCCAATCGTGACCACGCCGTACGTTTTGCTTGGGTCGAGCATCATGTCCATTTCGTACGAGAAGACAGCTGCTTGAGGAGCATCAGCCTCTGTTGATGTCGGACTGATCGAGAAGTTCTCGCCCAGATCGTTGTCTCCCATTTCAAAGCTACTGCTGACGCCGTTTTGATCTGAGAAGTAAAACCCCGAGACCTCGTACAATAGTGAGGGCTCTGCCGCGTCCGTCACATCGAGCAATTGGATGGTAATTCCTTCGCTCAGGAATCCGCCATCTGCGAGGTTAAAAACACTATCGAGATGGATGTCAACATTGACGGGCGTCTGATCCCCGTCGGCGTCGACTTCAAACGGGACGTACGTATTGCCAATCGCAAAAGCATCAACGAAAGGCCCGGAGTCCTGGCTGACATTGGTGACCTTTCGTTGGTGCGTGGAGAACTCCGTAAAACCGGATTGGAAGTTGCCCACGGCGCTGATGTTGTTCTCCGCCCATAAGTCGTTGATTGTCGGCGGGGCCGTAGCCGGAAACAAATCGGTCAACGTTTGCCCACCAAGCGGCACAACATCGCCAGAGTTGAAACCAGGAATGGGAGTAATCGACTCCGACGGAACGGTAAAGCCAATAAGGTTCGTGGTCGTTTCATCGAACTGGCCGTTCTCAAACATCGAATATGTCAATTCCGTGCCAGCGCTAAAGTTGTTTGGAAGGAATTGATCACTGTCGTAGAAGAAAGTTTCGACATCGAGCTCCATTGGCGGGAACGTCGCCTTCGACGGTAATGGGCATAGGACTGCAATCAATAGGGCGAGCGTAAGTAGTCGAATCATGATGATCTCGTTGGAAAGGAACGATCTTGAAGCACTGTGCAAACGTTGAACTGCCTTAATTCTGCACAGGAGCCGCATCAGTCGAATCAGGTACAACGATAGATACGAGTCAGGAACTGCCCTGATGAACATCCGTCCACCTGTCCTCTGGCACGGGCGTTCAACGGTCGTTCGAAGAGACGAGATCCAACTCGATGGCAGATCGGACCAACTCAGCGGTGCTGCCCACTTTGAGTTTCCGCATGATATTTGAGCGATGAGACTCGACGGTCTTCACGCTGATCCCTAGTTTCGACGAGATTCGTCGGTTCGTATCGCCGCTGACAACGTGGCTAAGGACTTCAAGTTCCCGCTTCGTTAGATTCGGACGAGGCTGCACTTGATGCCCAACTAACAAATTCGAGACACCGGCGCTGTAGAATCGGCGCCCCGCATTGGCTTCGTTGACCGCGCGGATCAGGTCTTCGAATACCTCGTCTTTCAGCACATAGCCAAGCGCCCCTGCTTCCGCTGCCGATACGGCGTGCTCTGGTTTGCGGCTGCTCGTCAACACAACCGAGGCCGCTTGAGGGTCGGTTTTGCGCCACTCTCGCAGCAATTCGATACCCGATCTGCCTTCCAGCCTGAGATCGATCACCGCAACATCGGGCTTCAGATCTACGAGCAGAGCAATGCCTTCGTCAGCTCCCGCTGCCTGACCCACAACTTCGAAGTTTGGCTGATCGTCGAAAAGAGCCACCAAACCCTGACGAAACATCGCATGATCTTCAACAAGAACGATGCGAATCTTCGGCGGATGGTTAGCAGCATCAGACACAGGATCGTATTATCATATCGTCGACGGTAAATCTACCTCAACGACGACTCCATTGGGCTCGCGACGCCGAATTCGGCTCATCCCACCCAGTAGCGCAGCTCGGTCACGAATATTGGATAGTCCGTGTCCCGCCGCGGCGCCGCTCTCGGATGAGGGATCACCAGCACCGTTAAAACCGCTTCCGTTATCTTCGATTCTCAAGCCCCAGCCGGCGGGCACTGGCTGCAGTGTCACCCACGCTTGCTCCGCCTTGCCGTGCCGGAATGCGTTCGTCAACGCCTCTTGCACAATGCGATAGAGATGCGACTTCATGGCGTCCGGCACATCCGCGTCGTCTGGCGCTGCGACTTCAGTTGTCAATCCAACGCGGTGGCTCAACTGGTCGGCATACCAGCGAATGGATTCGCCCAACGTCCGATCAAACAGAAAAGTGGGCTGGAGATCGTGAGAGACATCTCGCAGTTCGTCGGTCGCTTGACCGAGTCCTTCTGCCAGCGAACGGGCACTCTCGGCAAGTTCTGGAGCATCAGAGACTGCCTTGCCACAAAGCCGCTGGGCTTCGAGTCGCGACGCTTGCAGTGACTGCGCCACACCGTCATGCAACTCGCGTGATAGACGTTGCCGCTCTTCTTCCTGCGCGGCCAATACCCGTTGCGATAGCTGATTCACGCTGCGCTGAGCACTATGATACGACGAAACCGCGCCCAAGAGCATGCTGAATCGAAATACCCACATCATCGACAGCGGAAACAGCCAGCGCCAGAGTCCATCTGGCGACAACCACGGCGTGTCAAGCGGATACTGCGCAGCCAACCAGATAACGGTCGCCAGGCCCGTGGCCACCGGAATCGCTCCCGGCTTTCGTCGATAGACTGCGATCAAAACAACGGCGGTCATCATGATTAGCACCATCATTGAGCTGCTGCGCGAGGCGATCGTCAGACCGACTCCAAGAGCAGTCGACGGGCCGACAATCGATTCGGGAAAGATCCATCGGATCGTGAGCACTGCCACGCAAGGCACAACCAACAGCCAACTCCACTTCGGCATTCTCTGCCGAAACAGCAATACCACGTAGACAAGTAGCGCTACCGTCGACAAGACTCCGGCGGTTACCCCCAGAATACGATTTAGCAGCAGCAGGGATTCCCCCTTGCCATCGAAAAAATTTGCAATGGTTAGGTTGAGTGGCGAGCAGAACAGTAAGATTTCGGAAACGAGTAGAGCCAGCACATCACGTTGTTTGACGAGTAGCCAGAGGATCAGTGCGGCTAGAACGAAAACTGCCGATATTCCGAGGTCGATACCACGTACAACACGATAGAACCGTTCTTCATGCTGCGTGGTCTCACGTAAAGACTCGTAGGGACCAATCGTAATGGGACCGACGACCTCGATCGCTTCACCCACCGAACGTTGGACTCGAAGTGCCAATACGTTTTCCTCTCCTGGAACCAACAGACCCTCAGGAATCGGATACACACGCGGAGTAGGATCCAGCAACGTCTTGCCCCACCCAATTTCCCCGGTGCTGCCGATCTTCTCGCCGTTTAGGTAAAGTTCGTCGTTGCGATAGACAACCCCCAAGCTAATGCCAGCGTCTTCGATGGAAAAATCGCTCGGCACTTCGAATCTGAAGCGTCCCCAAAGGGCTTGAAAGCCTCCCCGTTCCTTGGGGACGGGCCAGACGCCGGGAAAACCCGCCGAGTTCCAGCCTGACTCGTTCACATCCAGTGCAGCGTAAGCTGGGTCATCGTCGATGCTGACAGAGATTGTCCCACTCAGCGGCAAACCATCCTCCGCCGCGGCATCCGCTGTGACCGACGCCCAAGCTATGAGCGAGACAATCGAAAGTGCAAAGTTCAACATCCGAGATTATGGAAAACTCACTAAGGTAAGTACGACAATTATCACGTCTAGCATTGTAATCTCCTCAACATCGCAAGCAACTTTAGCAAACATCGCCCACGTTTTGCTGGGATAGCCGAAAATCAGATCGGGTGAGCACATCTGTCCTTACCTGGACAGCGAATCGTGACCATGCAGGGTGAGGCCCTGCATTCGACGTAGACCCGGCACCCCCGGGATTCCCCTCCCTTGCAGGGAGGGGCTAGGGGAGGGTCGATTCTTCGATAGACTCGCCCCTCACCTAGCCTCTCGCCAAAGTTGAGAGGAAAACTGGAACTGCTTCGTAGTCGTTGGTGATTCGTCATTTCCCCACCGCCCCTCTCTTGGGGTTTTCGGACATGTGAGAACGCGTTCAAAAACGTCTTCGCGCCCGAAAACTCTCACCTGTTTGCACGCAGGCTGCGCAGCTAGTCCTTTCACCGCAAGGAGTTACGCAACAGCCGTGCGTGCAAACTGCCGGATTATTAGGAAAACGGACCCTCGAAGCGCCCGAAAAACAATTGCCGTTGTCGCGGTGACCCATAGTCCACAAAGTCCTTGCGATGAAAACCAGGCGAGTAACAAGCGTCCTAAAAACACCTCTAGTCGGCTGCGAACGAACTCGCCTCGCACTTTCAGCCAAGCTGAGTCTACTCGAAGCAGTGGCCCAATTTCATCAACAAAGTGTGGCCGATTCGCAGGACTGCGAGATAGGGTTCCACCGTTGTGGTTGTGCCCTGTGTGACGGCGGCCTAAATGTGCTGGATGTTTACGACCGACGCAGGCTGGCGACCTCCTCTTGGACGGATCACAATGGCGAGTCGAGCTTTATTCCCAGCACTGCATCCGTCCGCGAGACGATCGAGCCGCTTCGTTCCGACAACGCCTCAATCACGCGAAGCTGCTATGATCTAGTGAGTGGGTCCATCAAGCGCGGGACGGGCAAGCTTAACTACATTATGACTACGAACAACAAGTTACTACTACTTACATTGGTCTTTTGCCTTTGCTTTAGCACCAACGCGGACGGAGAGGAACTAAAGGTATTCTTGCTTGGCGGACAATCAAACATTCAAGGATTGGGGTCCGTGCGAGAGTTGCCACCCGCGTTACAAGGTCCGCAAGACGATGTGCTCATTTACTTTAACTCCGAACTGAGAGTGTTGCAGCCAGGCTTCGGATCTAATTCTAGGCAATTCGGACCCGAAGTAAGTTTTGGGCGTGCTTTAGCCGACGCTTGGCCTGGCGAGAACATTGCTCTGATCAAATATGGCGAAGGCGGAACAGATCTAGAAAACAACTGGGACCCTGTCACGGGTCCTTCCTACCGCAACTTTCGAACTGTGCTTACTCGCGGACTGGTGGCACTCGAAAACAACGGTTTCGCGCCCACTATCGCTGGCATGCTTTGGACGCAAGGCGAACGGGACGCTCGACTAGGATTTGGGGGCAACTATGAGACCAATCTCAATGCGTTCATTGGTGATGTCCGTTCTCGCTACGGAGGTGACCTGCCATTCTATTTCAGTCAGTTGTCTGCCTTACAAACAAATCTGCCGGCCACTGGTCTTAACTTGGTGCGACAAGCGCAGTCTCGTGTTGCTACGGCTGATGAGAATAGCCATTTGATCGTCACGGACACATTCGGCATGCTGCCAGACAATCTGCACTTCAATGCGGCGGGACAGGTGTCACTTGGCGAAGCGTTTGCTGCCGCGGTACTGGCCGCATCAAGGAAGCCTGGGTTTCGCGTTCTTCAGATCATCAACCCAAGCTTCGAAGATGACGTAATTCCGCGCGACGGCGATCCGGAAACCGTTGCCGATGCGACGGACGACTTTGATGCTGACCTAGTTCCCACGGGCTGGACTGAGTTCGACGATGGTCGCAACAACGCCGCAGCAGGCGATGCCAGAGGGATTGTCTCGCACGCGAGCGATGCGTTTTTTAACGTTTCACTCACCAACACGCCTGATCAGGACGTCAACGACCAGTCCTTCTTCACAGCGCAACGCGACATCTTTCAGGTTCTTTCGGACACGCTCGAGGCCAACACGACCTACACGCTGTCGGTGGACATCGGTGACCTCGTCGCGGGGAGCGATGGTGGAGCGTCAGGAACACCAGCGGTGAACTTGGGCTATGGCAGCTTCACCGGAGAGAATGTAGTCTTGACGTTAGATCAGAGAAATCAGCCACCGCAAACAGACGGTGATTGGGTGACTTGGACGGGTGAATTTACGACCAGCTCCATGCCAATTGGTTTCGGCGAACAGTTGCGAATCGAACTTACCAACGGTACCAATGTAGGATGGTTTGACAACGTACGGCTCAGCGCCACCACCGTTCCCGAGCCCACTTCACTGGGAATGCTCGCAGTTGGTTTATTCTGCTTGGCCAGTCGATCTCGTTAGCCCTTCGAGTCCAGAGATGCTTCCGGCACAAGTCACCTTGATTCTGCAGCTCTGTTCTGGTGCAACTGGTGTGAGATTCGCGGAACGAAATCTGGGCCAATCGACCGAAGTCTCGCTCGCCACCAATGCGATTTGCTGGGAACAGCGAGGCCGTTGTGGTGGGTGCAAAGATGCTAGCCGATTTCCAGAAGCTGCAGTGCCGCGTAGCGTGCGGTAAGCAGTTCGAGTTTAGGGGGAAGTGCGTGTATAAATCGACCGTTGCATTACTCGTGGCGACCGTGGCGTTGCTGGCACAGGCCTCAACGGTAAGTGGGCAGAAGCCCAACATCATGCTCGTCATGGTTGACGATATGGGGTGGACTGACCTCGGAAAGCACTCACTCGTCGACAGCAATCACCCCCTGGCTGGCAGTGCGCTCGATGACGACTTGAGTGACTATTACGAGACCCCCAATCTGAGCCGACTTGCGAGCCAAGGCGTTACGTTCACCAGCGCGTATGCGAATCCGAACTGCGCGCCGACGCGGGCCGCTTTGCTGACCGGACAGTCTGGCGCTCGAACGCACTTGACGCAGGTGAATAGTCCAGGGACCTGGTCGCGTGTGCTTCCCTCCAGTTGGACGAACATCCTGGACGGCGAACGCACGACCTTTGCCGAGGTGCTTAGCGACGCAGGGTATAACACTGGGATGATCGGAAAGTGGCACGTCGGTTACCACTACGATCCGTCGTCCAGTAACCTCAACGTCAGAAACAGCACGACCGGTCCTCGCAATCAAGGGTTCGATGTGAACATTGGTGCTGGCGCAGGAGGGGAACCGATCAGCTTCTTCGCCGATCGCGATGGACACTTCCGGAACAACAGCGGCGCGCTAGGCGTGCATTTCCTCCCCGACATCGTTGATTCCGCAACGACGGGCCGGCGGCTCACCGCCAATGCCGGCGACTACATGACCGATGTGCTGACCGATAAAGCGATTGAGTACATAGAAACGGTCAAGGAAGACCCAGCCCCATTCTTCTCGTTTGTTTCGTACTACTCACCTCACGATGCTGGCGGACGATTGCAGGCTCCGGCGAGCGCGATAGCACACTTTAATGGGAAGCCGGTCGAAGGCGATCGTCGGCATGACAATCAGCAATATGCCGCGATGCTCTATCAACTCGACCAGAACATCGGACGCCTGCTGGATCACCTTGAAGAAACCGACGATCCGAAATCGCCAGGTAAGAAACTGATTGACACCACAGTTGTGATGTTCTATTCCGACAACGGAGGAGATCTGGGCAGCCCATTCAACACGACGGACAACTCGCCGTTGCGGGGTGGAAAGAACTCGCAGTTCGAGGGAGGCGTTCGCGTGCCGATGATTGTGCGGACGCCCGAGATGCAAACGAACGGGCAGGCGGGAACAACTAGCGATCAACTCGTACGCGATTACGACTTCCTCCCAACGCTTGCCGAATTTGGCGGAGCTACCACAGCCGGGCTTGAGTTGGACGGTTTGAGTTTCAGGAGCATAGTGAGCGGAGCGGAGCCGTCGGCGGAACTAGACCGCGATGCGATTTACCATCACTGGTTGCACCACGGAAACGCTTACTCGGGCGTAACATCAGACGAATTTGACGGGCGACGATATAAGCTCAGCCACCGGTGGCTGAGAGGCACGTTCGACCTTTTCGACATTAGTAGTGACCCGTACGAAACCAACGATCTGTTGTCGGGCGTTGATCTAACAAATCTTGATCAGCAGCAGTACGACGCTCTTTCTGGAGAGCAACGCTTGCATGTTGACGCGGCGCTATCGTTGGCGCGAGATCTCCGGCAATGGTTAATCGAAACGGAAGCGAACGTACCGCATCTGCGCGACCCAGACAGGCGGTCAGTCCCTCTGTTGGACGAGACGGGGTCACCGGTTTCAGCACTGTTTGAGGTATCGCAAGTGAGCATTCCAGAGCCTGTTTCGATGTTGCTTGTGACAGTCGGGGTGGCCGTGATCCTTACGTTTCGCAGCAGGTAGGCGATTGAAATGACGATACTTTGTCCAATTCTTGGAGTGAATCGATAGTTTCGGTGTACGAGCTGCGGTGCAGCTTACGCCCCGATCATTTGGCCGGTCGGCACCTGCAGCCGGGTGAATCGACTTCGGTCGCAACGACCTAGTCGAAACTCGCGTCGCTGATGTCGCGAGAAGTTAGAACCGGCAACTTCTGAATTTACTTTGAGTGAGCACACCGAAGCAGCGTATACGAGTTGGCTCTTTGCGATCGGCGTTTAGGCTGAGACCCCATTGGATATCAGTTCAAAAGCCAATGCCGTACTTTGCAGGCATCTGTCGTAGTACCATTCGTTACTCACGAGGTCGTCTTGTCATCGATGTGATGCCACTGGAAGGTGAAGACACAGCCTTCAGTTGAGTCCAAGCCTGAGGTGCTGCACCGCGCCCATCCAATGCCACGGAGTTGGTGTTTAGCACAGTGAAGGTGACGCGACCGGCTAGTTTACCCCTGCGATGCGGTCCAGGCCACTGGCCAGCATCTCGAGACTCTCTACCAGCCGGGGGCCCGATCGGTTGAAGTATTGTGATCCGTCGAATGTCAGCACACGCCCCTCCCGCACCGCCCGCAGCTGTGGCCAGTGGTCGCCGCCCGCGAGTTGTTCGACATCGACGGCGGCCCGGGCGACGTCGAGTCCGCAACACGCGACGACGATCACGTCCGGATTGGCCTGGGCGACTTCATCCCACGACACTCGGCGCGACTTCGCGCCCGGCTCGCCAAAAACATCGGTTGCGCCCGCCAGGCTGACCAGTTCCGGGTTCCAGTGTCCGGCGGCGAACGGTGGGTCGAGCCACTCCAGCAGAGCCACTCGCGTGCGCGGCTGCGGTCCATATCGTGCCGCGACCTGGTCGATGCGTTCGCGTAGCTCCGACACCACGCGTTGCCCTTGGGCATGCACGTCGGCTGCCGCTGCAACCTCGCCGATGGATTCGAGAACGTCGTCGAGCGTCTTTGGCTGAAGCTTAAGCACTGTCGGTCGTGGGTTGAGTTGGTTGACGACCTGCTCAACGTCACTGTCGGGCACAGCGCACACGTCGCACAGCGATTGGGTGACGATCAAGTCGGGGTGCAGCGCAGCCAGCTGCTCCGTATCCAAAGCGTATAGCGAAGGCTCGGTAGCTATCTGTTCGGTGACCAAGCGGTCAATTTCAGCACTGGAAGCTTCGGCTGGAATGAGCGATCGAGTAACCTGCGGCAGATCATGAACGCCCGTGGGGAAATCGCACTCGTGCGTCACACCGACGAGGTCTTCGCGAAGCCCCAACCGGCAGAGGATTTCGGTGGAACTGGGCACAAGCGAGATGATTTTCAAGGCATCGCCATGTCGTGTGTCGGTGTCTAAGCGGCTCCGCGGTTGGTTTCAATCGCCTTCATGCCTTTCGACTGTTGCCAGCCGATTCCGTGTCCTCAGTCCGGAGACGTATCGAAGCGCAGCATGCGTGTTGCGACAATTTACATTCGGTCGTCAGTTGCGGTTCGCGCCCTTCACGTAACGTTCGAACCACTCCAGTTGCTCCCAAAGTACGTGCTCGACACTTTCCCTACCGCGGTAGCCGTGATCCTCATGAGGAAGCAGCACCAACCGCGCAGTACCACCCGATCCACGAACGGCTTCGAAAAACACCCTCGACTGGTCGGTTAGCGTACCCGGGTTGGAGTCGCTGGCGCCGTGGATTATCAGGACGGGTTCGTTGACCTTATCGGCAAAAAACGTCGGTGAGAGCTGTATGTAAACATCGCGCGCCTCGAACAGGGAGCGACGCTCGGATTGGAATCCGAAGGGCTGGTTGGTTTTGTTGTAAGAGCCGCTACGAGCGATGCCGGCACTGAACAGATCGGTGTGGGCCAAGAGATTTGCCACCATTAGCCCGCCGTGGCTGTGACCGATGACGCCGATCCGTTCCGGGTCGGCCACTCCGATCTCGACGGCCTTGGCCACCGCGGCTTCCGCGTCGGCGACCAATTGAGGCACGAAGGTATCGTACGTGGTTTCCGGATCCCCAATCATGGGCATCGCGGTCCCGTCGAGCACGGCGTATCCCTGCAGCAGGAAGAAGAGATGCGAGGGGCCGTAGATCCGGCTAAAGCGATGGGCCGATCCGCGTACTTGCCCGGCGGTCGAGGGATCGGAGTACTCCAGCGGATAGGCGTACAAGACCGTGGGTAATCGCGTGCCCGGTTGGTAGTCGGGCGGCAAGTGCAGCTGGAAGCTCAGTGGCACGCCGTCGTTTCGTTCGTAGCGGACGATACGCTTCTCGATCTTGCGTAGTTGCGGAGTGGGATCTTTGAAGTGAGTGATCGGCTCACGACTCAACGCCCGAGTCGCCTCACCTTCGATCGCATCCACCTCGCCGCCCAGCTTGGCCAAGTAATAGTTGGGCACGTCGGTAGCAGATTCCGAACGCATCACGAAGTGCTCGTCATCTCCGGCGAAGCTAATGAAGGACTCGTAGCGGTCGGGTGCGCCACGGAACAGGCGGCGGACCTCGCCGGAATTCATGCTGCGTAGATCCAGGAAAGGACGATCACCTTTGTCGGTCGCGCCGCGACCCGAGAAATAAACCTCGTCGCCCAATTGGTGCAGGACCATGCGGCCGTTGGGAAGCTGGCGCTGCACGGGACTGCCTGGAGAGGCGTAGCTGTCCCGCTCGTTAAGGTCGAACCAGGGCCGCGAGGTCCCTGCGTCCACATCTAGGATCCAAGTGTAGCGCCAGCGCCGGATTCGTTCGCGCTGAGTGAGCATGACGGTGCCGCCGTCCGCACTCCATCCTCGCTGCCACCCGATAATGCGATGCTCCGCTCGAAAGACCTCGACCGGCTTGGCATCAAACGGCGCGTCCAGTCGCATGAGTCGATCGCGATGGGACACCTCAGCGACAGGACTTCCGCCGTCGAGCGCCTCAACCCAGAACAGCGTATGTGGCGCGGTGGGGCGCCATGAAATGCCACGCGGGCCGGTACGCACGCCGTGCGTGGGTACTTCATCGGCCAAGGGATGTGAGGCGATCGACGCGACGAGTTCGCCCTCGGCGTCCCAAATTTCGACTTCAGTAGCAAAGCGCCACCAGGGAACCGCATGCGACCAGGGACCGATCAACCGCTGCACTAATAGGTATTTGCCATCAGGAGAGATGTCGGAGTCGACATAAACGGCCGGCTCGCCCAATTGCGTCATCTGTCCGTTGCTGGGATCCACGACGACCAATTCGCAGGTTCCAAAATAATCGAAGAGGGCGTCGTCGTGAGCTGTCTTGAGCAAGTTGCGCGACTCGTAGGTCGAGCGCGCAATGGCCCCCTCTCCCTCGAGGATCGCAGGCCCCATCGGGATGGCGGGTGGCTCGGGAGCTTGGCCACGCTCGGGGACTCTGCGCAAGAGGAGACGTTTTTGGTCGGGCATCCAACGCACGCCGGTATCCATGAGCGTGTTGATGGCCACGCCCTCAATCTTCTTGAGCGCGCCGTCGACCGACCCCACCCACACGCCGAGGTGATCGGGGTGACGCACGGTAAGGGCGAAGCGCTGCCCGTCGGCGGTCCACGCTACCCTCAATACTTCAGCCGCCTCAGGCAGTCCGAGCGCCTTGCTTTCGCCACCTGCATCGACCTGAACGAGGCGGGGCGAAGTCCCTCCGTGTTGTCCATGGATGCCACCGACCACCGGATCGACTCGGATGCCGGCCAGTTCGTGCATCGTTGATGCCAACTCGGCCAGCGGCGGGTAGACGACCGGATCAGCGAGCAGCAAGTGCTTCCCTGTGGGAGCAGTCCAAACCATCGGCAAATGCGGTGCGTGCAGCACATCGAGCACCTCCTGCGGTGGCAAATTCCAAGTGGAAGGCTCCGACGACCCACTCGTCTCGGCGTCAGCATTTGGCATGGCGACATTGGCTCCGTCGCAAAGACTTTGTAGGCAGCAGGTCAGCGCCAAGCACGAGGCCAAGGAAAGTCTGCGTAGCTTCGATCTCATAACTTGCTCCCGGAGAGAATTCATGATTTTCGATATCACTCAAATGTAACGTCTCAGTAACCATCTTGCAGTAAGGTCTCGCAGAAATCACTGATTTCACGCCTGCGCTCAGCTCCGCAGGTGCTACGCTCCGCTATCCAGCAGTGGGTAGATTCAATCGAGCGAATCATGGCAAACACGTTGAGGGCGAGCAGCTTTTCGTCGTCACTTGATTGTAGAGCTCGTAAGGCCGCGTTTTGGATTGCGAAGCTGTCGGCGGCGAACCGCATGCGTTAACGTGCGCAAGTACGGACCTCTGGGAGCCCTGGTAGGTAACTGCCAAGGCCACTCACGAACAATGAGAGCCAAATGTTGTCAGAGCGATGCTACGCGTTACTCGATCAACCGTCGACTATGTGTCGTAAGTGATAGGAGTCAGATTCTCATCGAATGCCGATTCAAGAGCAGCCCGCTCAGATACAAGCTCCTTGAGAGCCTCATCGTCCGTTACCTCGTTTCGAGGTGTCGCGAGACTGACCACGATACCCGACAAAAAAGCCGTGGCAATCGAGGGAATAGCAGCTCCACCCCAAAAAGAATTTGCCACGTCATCCATCAGAAAATAGCAGGAGCAAGCCGCCCCGCCGACGAAGCACGCGAGGCCACCCTGCCACGTCGCTCGTGGCCAGAATTTACCTAGTACGGCACAGGCAACCATACCGCTCATGATCAGCGAGATCATCTGCTGGATATACTCGATAATGTCACGGGCAGGCAGGGTAACCAGCAACGCACACAGCATCACTCCCACTATGCTCCACCGCGACAGGGTGACGGCACGATCACGCCGCGGCATCCTGCCAATGACCATTTGGAAGAGATCACGTAGCAATATTGAAACGGCCGCAATTGCGTCAGAACTCGCAGACGACATGGTAGCGCTCATCCCGCAGATCAACACAAAGCAACCCACGCTGGCCGGCAGGATGTCCTGGGCAACATAGAGAAACGCATGATCCGGGTTTTCCAGCGAAGGATTGAGTCGCCAGGCACTGATACCGATCACTGCAGGTATGCTACAAAAAACAAAGTAGCTGATGCCACTCGCAATGAAGCTCTTGCGAACTGCCGATTCGCTTTCTGCGGAATAAATCCGCTGACGAAATGACGGAGTTGCCAGTACGCCAATTGCGATCGTGACTGAGAGCGTAATCGATGGCAGCAACGTCGACGTTCCAAGGAAGGCGAAGTGACCTGGCTCAGGCAAAACTTGCTCACCTAGCGAAGAAGCTTCGCTGTAGGCAACGACTGCCATGATCACGAATCCTACGAAGAGCAACACTGCTTGGATCGTATCGACCCAGACGACTGCCAGATAACCACCGATGATGATGTACAGACTGAAGCCGGCAGCCACTGCGACTTTGGCCGTGACAGGCGAGAGCTCGCCGACATATTGTAAGTAGTAGCTGCCCCCGAGTATGTGCGCGCCAAGCCATCCGATGGAGGCCAACAGCATGAAGCAAGCGACTGCATTCTTGATGACTCGATTTGCACCGTAATAGTACGAAAGTTCCTCGGGCATCGTCATGAAGCCTAAGCGACGAACATTCCCGAATAGCACGGCTAGAAGTAGCAACCCGAGTCCGCCACCAATCCCGTACATCGCTCCGCGCCAACCGTACAGGTAGCCTTGCGACACAGCACCGATGGTCGAGCCGGTTCCTACTAATGTGGCGATAGTAGTTCCAAAGCTCAGTAAAAACGGGATGCTTCGATCCGCGAGCAAGAACCCTTCAGCGGATTGCTTGCGACCGGTCAGCCAGAGGCTGAACGCCGTTAATCCTATGACATAGGCCGTCGTCGCGATGAGAAAGAAACCGGCGCTCATTGTGTCGACTTATAACAAACGCAGTCGATTTCAACTTTGCAGTCGATGACCAGGGAAGATTGTACGCACGCGCGGGCGGGCGGGTGATCGCCTCCGAAGTACTCGGAGTAGACTTTGTTGAAGGCCGCAAAATCTCGCGCATCGTCCAACCATACTCCGCAACGCACGATATGTTGCTTTTCGTAGCCGGCTTCCGCCAGGATCGCCAGCATATTCTCAATTGCCTGGCGAGCTTGAGGGACAATTCCACCGACGACGACTTCGCCATCTTTCAAAGGCACCTGCCCTGAGACATACAGCCAGCCGTCGGCTTCCGCAGCTCGGCAGAAAGGCAAAGGTTGATCGCCTGCACCAGTTTCGCCAGAACCATAGCGTCGTATCGTCATGTTAGTCCGTCTTTCCTGTTTGTAAGATCAGGTAGTTCAATCTGATGGTTTCAAGAATCCACCGGTGCGAACACCCGTTAAGTTTCCGTGTTCGTATACGATACTTCCACTAACGAAAACGTAATCGATGCCGGAAGCGACCCTGGTCGGTGCTTCGTAGTCCGATTTGTCCACCACGCTCCTGGGATCGAACACAACGAGGTCCGCAAAAAAACCGGGTTGGATCTCCCCTCGATCATCCAGCGAAAACACCTTCGCCGGCAGACTCGTCATTTTGGCAATCGCGGTTTCGAGCGGCAACAGCCCCTCGTCTCGGCAGTAGCGACCCAGCACCCGGGGAAACGTCCCGAAGAGCCGCGGGTGAGGGTGTTCGTCATGCGGCAGTCCGTCTGAACCAATCATGGTGCGGTCATGGCTGAGTATCGAGCGCATGTCATTCTCGTCGATCGAGAAATAGATGGCGCCAGCTGGCATGAGCCGTCGCGCTGCTTCGTGTTGGCTTGTGCCCCACTCGGTAGCGATTGCCGCCAGCGTCTTCCGCGATTGTTCGGGGTGTGGTTCCGATCTGGTGATGAGGATCTTGACGCGCTCGTCCACTTGACCGAGGTCGAGGTTACTAGACCCGGCTGCGTAAGGGTAACAATCCATGTGGACGGGAGTCCGGAGACCAGAGTCTGCGATTCTGTTGAGCACTTCGGACGCACGGCCCCAATTCTGAGGACCTGCGCACTTCAGGTGCGACACGACAACAGGTAGCTCCGCCACTTCGCCGATCGTAAATGCTTCGTCGAGCGCATCCCCAATCGCATCGAACTCATTCCGCAGGTGGGTGGTATAGATGCCCCCAAACCGACCTGCTACTCGTGCCAAGCTGGCAACTTCGTCGGTGGTGGACGCCAGCGCGTTCTGATACGCCAAACCGGTACTAACTCCCCGTGCTCCGGCAGCCATTGCTTCTTCAACACGCGCTTGCATCGCAGCAATCTCGGTTGCGGTGGCCGCACGATTGAGATCGCCAACGTGTTTGATACGCAGTGACGTGTGACCCACTAATGCCGCAACGTTTACGATCGTGCCCAAATCATTCACCGCCGCGACATATTCGGCGAATGTTTGATAAGGAAAGTCCCCAGCCGCACCGAGAAGATTGAGTGGTTCTGGCGGAGGGCCTTTCGAAGCCGCCGGGGCGGCGCTAATCCCGCAGTTGCCAACGATTACCGTGGTGACCCCCTGGCTAACTTTTGGGAAGCAGTTAGCGTCGACGAACACTGCGTTATCGTCGTGTGTGTGGACGTCGATGAAGCCTGGAGCGACGACTTTATCTGTTACGTCGATATGTCTTGCTGCAGGGTATGACGCGAGGTCACCGATGGCTGCAATCCTCCCGCCCTGGATGGCGAGATCGGCTACAAACCCCGCGCTTCCTGATCCATCGATCAGGGTTGCATTCGTCAAAACATAGTCAAATAATCGTGTGCTCGTCATGATTCCGAAGGTGAGGCAGTAGGCCTCGCCAGTAGCGAGGAGTCGTGTACAGATTGTGACTGGAACAGTCTCACGGAACAAGCAGCGCAATGTATACCTCCTCGAAGTCTATCCTTGATGGCCGCAGGGCGGCCTTAAACAACTCGACGTGCGGCTGGAACCAGTGAATTGGATATCGCTCACAGATCTGCAAGGGCTCCCATCTCCGTGTTTGATCGTTGACTCGTCCAGAGTAAGCGAGAACATTCAGCTGATGGTCAGCATTGCTGGCGATGCGAGCCGCTTGCGCCCGCACTTGAAAACTCACAAGATGCGAGAGGTCGTCGAACTACAGATACAAGCGGGGATTACCAAGTTCAAGGCAGCAACGATTGCTGAGGTAGAAATGGCCTGCCAGGCGGGTGCAGCGGACGTACTACTCGCTCACCAGGCGGTGGGCCCGAAGGTCGACGCGCTTAGCGCTCTTCGGCGTAGGTATCCTCAAGTCCGGATTGGGACGATCGTCGACGATCTAGATGCCTTGCAGGCAATTTGTGCCGAGGCCGGATCAGACACCCACCCGATACCAATATGGATCGACGTCGACTGCGGAATGGGTAGGACGGGCATCGTCTGTGGAGCTGAATTTGACAAACTGCGCACAGCCGTTGATTCCAACAGCAGGTGCATGTTTGCGGGACTGCACGTCTACGACGGACACATCCATGACTCCGCATTAAGTGTCCGGGAAGATCGGTCTGGGGCCGTGCTTCGTGCCTTACGTGAGTATCTGGAAAACCACTCATGCCCTGCCCTTGCCGTTGGCGGCACACCGACTTTTCCGATTTGGGCAAGGGAAACCGATTGGGACTGTTGCCCCGGGACATCGCTACTCTGGGACGTTGGCTATGCACAGAATTACCCAGACCTAAAGTTCAAGATTGCCGCCGCCATCGTCACACGCGTGGTGAGCAAACCAGGCAACAACCGTTTGTGTCTCGATTTAGGGCACAAGGCGATTGCCGCTGAGATGCCGCTAGTCGATCGCGTAGTACTGCCCACGCTCTCCTCCCCGCAAGCGATCAGCCATAGCGAAGAGCACTTGGTAATCAGCACCCCATCTACTGGTGAAGTTCGAGTGGGCGACGCGCTAATTGCCTACCCACGACATATCTGTCCCACAGTGGCGTTGTACGAACAGGCTGTTGTGATTCAAGGTAGCTCGGTGACGAATGAGCGCTGGGATGTAACTGCGAGAACTCGATTGAACTATTGATCGACCATCACCTCACCAGCTGAGCTATTTCTCAGTGTTGACCCACGTCAAGTGAAGTAGCATTCGCTTTCTGGCTGGCACCGAGTAATTGGTCCACACTAACGAATTCGTAGCCGCGTTCGTGTAGCGTATTGATCAGGCCTGGCAGCAACGGCGGAACACGATCCTGCCGCTCGCTTCCTAGGTGCATCAGCAACAGGTGGCCATTGAGGCCGTGGCGTGCGCTCGTCTCGTGCTGGAGAATGTCCTCGATGATGTCCGCCGAAGGACGGAACGCCCGGTGCCCTTCGGGAGCAAAATCACGATGGGACCCTGATCCCGACGTGAAGTTGAACATCCGGCAACCGACGGATGCGGCCCATTCTGCGTGACTCGCGTTGTACCACTCGTAGGGCGGAATAAACCAGACGGGATCTCCGATCGCTCCGCCGAGAGCACGCAACGCATCGAGATTCTTTCTTAGGTCGGCCAAAAACTCATCTTTCGTGACCAGGCTTTTGCCGCGGTCGTCCCAGGAGGCGTAGAGCAAGTGTGCGTGCGAGTGCGGCCCAACGTAGTGGCCGCGGACGGCCGCCTTGCGGGTCCAGTCCGTCATCCCGGGTTGCTCGAGGAATTCGCCGGTCACGAAGAATGAAGCCTTCACTCGACGGTCTTCGAGTGTGGCGAGTATCTCTTCGGCACCGTCGGTATGTTCGTGGCCGGTGAAGATCAGAGCGATCTTTGGTTCTGCAGTGCTCCCACGGACAATCGCACCGTGGCTCGTTTCGATCGTTGCGGCCGGCCCGATGGACTCGCTAGCGGGCGCGCCGTAATGAGCCATGAAATAGATCGCCCCTGCCGTACCATCCATCGTCGGTTCGTTGGTTGCGTAGTCGCCGAAGTCGTCGTGATAGACGACATGTTCGTTCTGGAACTTGGCGTACTCATCTGGCTCATTGAGCTTAACGCCCAAGAGCCCGTCGAATACTGAGCGATAAACGGGGCCATCGACCAACCCGCCCGGGACGTTCCGCCGAAATAGTTTCCATATCCCCGTATGCACGTCCAGCGGCGTGTCGCCATCGCGCGGAACGGCCGTAAACATCGTCGTCCCCCACGGGTTGCGGCCAAGCAACCAATCGCGGTGCCTGGTCGCGTGTTCTCGATATCGCGTGTCACCTGTCATGCGTTCATACAACAGCGCCTGGGTGATCAACGCGGTTGTTAAGTTGTTAGAGCACCAAATGAACGGGACTCCGATGCCGTAGACGTTGGTCTTCGCCCTGGCAACCGTCGCATCCAATCCGCTCCGGTAAAAGCCGGCCAACTCAAGTTGAAAGCTTTCATCGACGTGAGGGTACAAGGCGTAGTGACCAACGTTTACAAACGGATAGTATTCGTAGTGCCCAGTCTGCTCGTGGTGCATCCAACCTACATCCGCCGCCAGTCGGGCGTAGCGTTTTGCCTGTTCCAAGTATTTCTGCTCACCCGTCTCGCGGTAGAGTTCCGCCGCGCCCCATTCCATGTCGTCCGCCCAGGTAATCTCAGCGTACCGGTATGGCGCACCGTAGGAGTTCCCCTGCTGCTTGCCCTCACTTGCTGCCCCCATTGAATACAGCTGGCGGGCAGCGACGAGGCACCGTTCGGCAAATCGATTGTCTCCTCGTTGCTTCCACACCCGGTGGCCAATGGCCATCGCAGCAGCGCACCGCCCAGCAAGGTTGGCAATCCCATCGGAGTCGCTCTTGTATTGCTTTAGTCCCTGTGGCTTGCCATCGGCGAAATATAAGACGCGGTAGCTGTTCGGTCCCCAACCGTAGTCGGACGTGTCGGCATCAGGTGACTTCCAGCCACGGTGATCGCGATCGTCGGCGACTTGGTGGTAGAGCTGATCGGGCTCTGGGTGCAATTTGTGGATCCAATCGAGTCCCCAGCGGGCTTCGTCCAGCACGTCGGGCACGCCGTTCGGTCCGGGTTGACCCATCGCGTCGACACGATCTGCAAACTTGGTCGGCTCCAACTCGTAAGCGAGGAGCATCCGCGCCGTCGCGTTGCTCGCAGTGAGAAGATACTTGAGTTGGTCGCCGGCATCGTGCCAACCGCCGCTGGCGTCGACGAAGGTGCCCTGCGGGCGAGGTCCATAGGCAGTCCGTCCATCGCGTTGGTGACATACCATGTCAAGCAAAGGATTGTAGCCACAGCGCTGCTGACGCATGAAGGCGAGCAGGTCACGGACATGGTTTGCGATGGCATCGGGTCCAATTCGGAAGGGACGCGATTCAACTCCACTGGGTACGAGTCGGACAACGTAGCGACCAGTAGTGGCGAGGCGCGTGAAGTCGAGCCTGGCGTGATGGGCGAATGAGTTCCAGTTCGGCTCAGTGGCGGGCTCGCTCTTGCCCCGGAAGACGATCTCTCCTGAGTCAGCATCAGCAACAACGAATGCGGCATCAACCTCTTGGCCAGAGAAAGCGATCGCCGACTTCGTGTCGTCGGCCAGATACCCGAGCTGGTTGACACGCAGATAAACCGGTTCAGCGGCGACCAAGCCGACGAGACCAAAGACACCAAGAACTATGCCGGCGAGTAGACTTCGCGGCGTTGAGGTTGTGTGCATTGCGGGAGACGCGTCGAGCATCTGTGGATGCGTGGCGGAGGATATGGAATGAGCTCAGTATACCCTGCTCTCCTGCTGTGTGACATTCGTGTGTTGCGTTCCAGGCAATCCGCCGCCCCATATCGTGATGGATGAGCCAGTCACTCTTCGAGTACGAACCGTCTTGACTCATCGGCGGCAGGTCGCATGTGGAAAGTGTGGAACATCATGGCCCCCACTTCGTGGCTATCGTGTCGCGGGTGGTTGCCGTAAAATCGGAATGCGAATGACTCTATTCTCGTAGGACTCTAGGAGTTGTCATTCAAGTCTGGAAGTGCGAGCTGGCCTGGTGGCGGCCGCGGTCTTCAAAACCGTTGTGCGGAACCGCAAAAGTTTCGTAGGTGGGTTCGATTCCCATGCACTTCCGTTTGATGCTCGCGCATGTCGTCGTGGCGCAACGGTTGGTAATCGGACCCGACACAAAGGCGAGCTCGGTTGCGCGAGAACAGAACCCGCTGGGCTTGCTGGCTGCGAGCGCACGTCAAAGCCGCGCTAATCCGCCGGAAGCGACGCAAATTGGCGTCCATCTCTCGATTAAACCAGCTTCCCAGGCCCAAGTGGAAGGATTCCGTGAACTTTGGTGGCAGCGACAGGCCTGATTTTTGGTGTCGCAGATCGCGACGTGCGACAAGTATACTTTGTTCAGTCGCTGTCAGCACGATATGCTGATTTTGCTCATCACCGTTCGAACATCGTAATTCTCGGAAATGTACTTTCATACACTACGCACGGCTGCGCTATCGGCAATCCTGGCACTGAGCGTTCACGTAAGTTCGACAGTGGCCGTGCATCGCCAGGTATTCTTGCTCGGTGGCCAGTCGAATATGCTTGGCTTCGGCGACGCAGGACTTCCGCCAGCACGACCATTTGCTGACCCGCTGCCCGAGGTGAGTCTGTACTTCAGCAATGCGGCGTCGCTCTCGCTAACTCCGAATCAGTGGATCGCCTTGGCGCCTGGGGCTGGCACTCAGTTTGGCCCCGAACTCTCGTTTGGACATACGCTTCACCAGAACGACCCTGGCGGCAATTACGCGCTCATCAAACACTCGCGCGGCGGTAGTAACGTCCATGCCGACTGGAACCCAAACGTTTCCGACAACGTCTATAGCGTGTTTCGCTCGACCGTTGATACCGCCCTGCAGGAGCTGGCCGATAGGGGCGATACGTATGAGATCGTTGGCATGCTGTGGACCCAAGGCATCCGTGATGGAAAAGATGGTCGTGTCGCGTCAGAGTATCAGACAGACCTGGAACGATTGATCGCCGATGTTCGCCTCAACTATCGATCCGACCTACCGGTATTCATCAGCCGATTGTCGATCAATATGACTTCCGCCGGTGAACCGCCGCCATCGGGCGGGCGCAACCAGCAACTGGGCGGTCTGGGTGAGATTCGGCTCGGTCAGGAGAATGTGGCATTGAACGATCCACTGGCGTATTTGATCGACACGGATCCGTTTGGAACCGATCCCACACACTTCAACGCGAGCGGTCTTGTCGACCTAGGAAAGGCTTTCGCAGACTCCTACTTCACGAACGTCGCGGTACCTGAGCCGAGCACATTTCTATTGATGATTGCACCCTTGATCGTGATTGTCGTCCACAGACCAACTAGCCGCCGCGAACGAGAGCACCACTTATTTTTATCTCGTTAGCATAAACCCACCACAAGCTCGATATGGAGAGCTAGGGCACATGAATCGTTACTTCAACCGATCAGCAACATCTGCAGGGGTTTCCGGCGTCCGATGGAAACTCTGCGCCGCATTCACGTTGGTCGAACTACTGGTGGTGATCGCCATCATCGGTGTGCTTGTCAGCTTACTACTACCCGCCGTGCAGTCGGCCCGCGAGTCGGCTCGCCGTACGCAATGCATGAACCAGCTGCGCCAACTGGCTCTGGCGTGTATGAACTTCGAGTCGTCTCACGAGCACTTCCCTCCCGCGTTCGCGATTGCGGTGGGCTATAACTTGAATTCGGCGACTCCCAATTATGCGATCACCGACGAGAGCCTCACCGCAAATCGAGAGGGACGACGTGGACATAGCTGGATTGTCGAGATTCTCCCACAGCTTGAGCAGCAGGGCCTCGCGGATACTTACGACAAAAACTACAGCCCAGTGCACAATACGTCCGTCAACGGCTTTCAGGCGGTTGATCTACCAGGACTTTACTGCCCTTCGCGACGAGCCTCTATCGAAACCGCCGAACAAGAACTCATGATCCTCGCGTCGCAAGGTCACAGCTCGAATGGTCCAGTGGGCGGTCGGCGCAACACCGCGACCGTGTCTAGCGGTGGAACAGACTACGGCGCCTCACTGGCTTCAGGCAATTGCTTCAACAACACCACCAAGGCACTGCACATGGGCTACGCCTGTGTAGGTCGGAACGGCGCCGCTGCCAGCCCGATGGCGCCACTGAAAATCGGTGAGGGCGTGGCGCTCAATCGGATCACCGACGGCACGAGTAATACGCTACTAGTCGGGGAAATGCAGCGTATCTGGGCTGCGAACGACGATCCCCGCTTCGCTGGCAAAAGTGGTCACGCGGGGGTGGTGGCCGGACGTAGCCACGATGGATGGCTTTATGGAGGTGCTGCCACGACATTCACGTCATCCGTCTCAGCGCAAATTAGCAATCTCTCTGACCAGCGGTTGTCGGCTGGGGGCATCAATTCGTGGTTTTTCGAGCACGCTGGGAGCGAGCATCCCCAGGGCGCCCAATTTGCGACCGCCGATGCATCAGTGCACTTTATCAGCGAGGATATGGATCCGCTCGTGCTGATGGCCATGGCCAGCATGGCTGGGAGCGAAGTGGCCTCGCTCTCGGGCAGCAGTAGCGATCTCGGCGCGGCATTGGAGCTGCTGTTTGCACGTTGAGTCGTTGTGCTAACGTCACCGTCTACCAAACTCTTCTGTGCCGCCAAAGCGCACCGAAACCGAGTATCGAAACACAAAGCATCGCGGCACTGGGTTCGGGGACAACTACGTTTTGGTAGTACGACGTAGCAAACGCCTCACCGAGGGCGATTGAACCATTGGTGGTAAAGTGACTACCGACGACTTCGAACGCGTCGGTATCGATGAGATACGCCAGCGGGTCGTCGGCCGCGACGCCTTCTTGTCCCATCCGGATCCCGGTGAGACCGTAATTCGGTAAGGTCGGATCATCGGGGCATACGGGCGTGTTGCGGTCGACGCGACACTCTCCGGGAGCACCAACATTTGCCGCGACCATATCAACGGACAGTCGGCTGATAAACACAGGAATATCCGAGCCGTAATTCAATCGGACATCGCTGATCAAGTCTTCCAAATCCTCTTGGTACTGCGATGCGCTACGCGCATCCTTGCCGTCGCGGATTCCCTGCGTCCAAAGCATGCCGACGATCTCATAGGTGTCGCCGGCATCGATGAGCGCCTGCAATGCTGAGGCAACCGTTTCACGAAAAACAGAGTAGACGTTATCGCTGACCTCAGGGTTCCAGTTGGTATGAACGTCGGTGCCGTTTTGGGCGTACTTGATCAAAGCGTAGTTCCCGCCGGGGTCAAGCCTGTTTAGCGCATGGCCAAACGACAGCTCGGGGCCGAATAAGCTGCCGCCACTGCCCCCTACCTGCAAATCGACCCACGAATTCGCCGGCAATACCGCCCCGCCGCCTTGGGGGCGGTAGTAGAAAAGCACATCTTCCAGCGGACTCCTCAACGGGTCGGACGCTGGAATCCTATTGATGTCACCGCCGCCAACCATGTTGGATTGCCCACCGAGAAGGATGACTTCACGGTGTTCAGCGGAAGCTGGTCCAATGCATGCCAGGAGCCACGCGAGAATCAAAAGAGTCGGTAGGCCAAGTGTTTTCACAATTCTGCTTCGAAAGACAACCTTACGCATGGAACAAAATGACCATCAGTCCATCAAGATGCAACGTCGTGTGAGATTTGAGAGTCAGGCAACAGACGACTACGCCGATTGTTCGCGTCTGTTTCGCCAGACTGCTCCTGATACGAACAGTACAAGGCCGATCGTGGCTGTACTGGGCTCGGGAACCACGACGTTCTGAAAATAAGATTCCGCAAACGCCTCGCCGACGGAAATCAGCCCACTGGTATTGAAGTGAATCCGATCGCTTCCGAAGGTATCGGTATCAATGAGAAACGCCAGCGGATCGTCCGCAACGACGCCTTCTTGTCCGGTACGAATACCGTTGAGTCCGTACCCCGGCAGGGCTGGATCGTCGGGACAAACGGGCGTATCACGTCCGATGCGACAACCTATCGGCGCCCCATCGCTGGCCGCAGTCATGTTGATGGACAAGCGGCTGATGAACACAGCGATGTCCGACCCGTAATTCAATCGTACGTCGCTGACCAAGTCTTCCAGATCTTCCTGATACTCCGTAGCGCTGCGGGCATCCTTGCCGTCATTGATCCCCTGAGTCCAGAGCATGCCGACCACCTCGTAAGTGTCGCCGGCGTCGGTCAGCGCCTGCAACCCAGCGTCAACGGTATCGCGGAACACCGAGTAGACGTTATTGCTCACCTCTGGGTTCCAGTCGGTATGCACGTCTGAGCCGTTGCGGGCGTGCTTGATCAAGGCGTAGTTGCCACCCGGGTCGAGGGCGTTGAGCGTATGCCCAAACGATAGCTCAGGACCGAATCCGGCGCTGCCGCTGCCACCCGTCTGGAGTTCGACCCAAGTGCTCTCCGGCAGCAGTGGTGTGGTGGTGGCATGCTCGTAGAACAGTAGCACGTCTGCCAGGGGGCTCTTCTGGGGGTCACCCGCCGGCAGTCGATTGATATCTCCACCGCCAACCATGTTGGATTGCCCACCGAGCAAGATGACCTGACGGTGTGCAGCAGAGGCCGAAGGCACATTCGCCAAGGGCAGTGCGAGAACCAGACTCAAGAGGATCAGGAGCCGGGGCGTTCTCGATGTCAGTGCTCGCACGATGAATTTCCCAAGTGCAGAGATGAGGTTCGCTTGTTGCCGAGCGAAGTGCAGATCGCTGGCAACGGGCCAATTTGGCTAGTGTTGCGACCGTGTAACGCTCCTAATTCGTGACCGGCTACCAAGCTGGTGCACGCAATTTATACTTGTCGCCAATCACCGAATATGCCATCAAAAGGGAGAACGAATCGTCAAACCGCCGTAAATTCCACAAAGATCGGCGCGATTCGTTGGCACATACGCCTGCTTCGCAACAATTTCAACAAGAAGGAATCTCCTCTCGGTAGGTTACCCGCCATGCAAATGTTTAGGTCGAATAAGGGATTTACGCTGGTCGAACTGCTGGTGGTGATCGCCATCATTGGCACCCTGGTTGCCTTGCTTTTGCCGGCGGTGCAGTCAGCGCGAGAATCGGCCCGCAGAAGTCAGTGCGCGAATCAGCTGCGGCAGCTGGCACTGGCATGCCTGAATTATGAGTCAGCTCACCACCATTTGCCGCCACTGGCCGCGGCCGGTTTTGAAGCCGGTGATGGATTATTTCACGATCTGCTGCAGGAGCAATATGAGCTGCACAAAAAGGGAAAACGCGGCCACAGCTGGATCGTCGAGATTCTCCCCTACTTCGAGCAGCAAGCCATTTCCGACCGCTACGACAAGACCTATAGCACGCTGCACAATATCAAAATCAACAACTTCCAGATCACGGACATTCCCGGACTTTATTGCCCATCGCGGCGGGCATCGGTCGAAACGACGGAACAGCAGTACATGTTGATGACGGTCCAAGGGCCCGAGGAACTACCGAATCCAATTTCGGACCTTGGATTGGCAGTGGGAGGTACCGACTACGGAGGTGCGACAGGCGCCGGAAACTGCAATGGCAACGGCAGCACGAGCATCGGCCTTGGCGATCGCTGCGTCGGGTATACGCAAGCCGCAGCGAGTCCAATGAGCCCCTTAAGACGCAGCAGAGGAAGTGCCCTCGCGGAGGTCACGGATGGCACCAGTCAAACCCTGCTGCTCGGCGAGTTGCAACGAGTTTGGGCGGTCAAAGGTGGACGTTTCGGCAGCTCGTCCGGTCCTAGCGGATATCGGGCGGGACGCAGCAATGATGGCTGGTTGTTCGGCGGATCTGCGGTGACTTTTGGAACGAATGTCTCTGCGGTGATTTCGGGCACCGGCGAATTGGCGCCACAAAGCGGGGGCATGAATGATTGGTTCTGGGAGCACCCAGGTAGCGAGCACCCGGGCGGTGCTCATTTCGCATTTACCGATGGCTCAGTACAGTTCGCATCAGAAAACGCGGATCCGCTCATCAAAATGGCACAAACGACGCGGGCCGGTCAGGAAGTGTTGGACGGCGACCTCGCCAGACAGATTCAGCTCCATTTCACGCGTCCGCAGGATCGCCCCACAGGAGGGCGGCGATAAGTCGCTACACCGGAATCGTGAGATCCGCGCTGTCGAATCGAAACCGTGCGGGTTCTCATCTCGAAAGGTCACTTCCAATGCGAACTTCGAACTGGAAGATGGGATTCACGCTGGTCGAGCTGCTGGTGGTGATCGCCATTATTGGAGCTCTGGTTGCCTTGTTATTGCCGGCGGTGCAATCGGCCAGAGAATCGGCTCGTCGGGCACAGTGTGCGAATCAGCTGCGACAGCTGTCACTGGGCTGCCTGAACTATGAGTCCGCGCGCGGCAATCTGCCAGCTACCGCCGTGATGGACACAGAATTTGGGTCGCAGCGCTATCACGACCTCCTTCAGGAGCAAATGGACCTGAATTACGCCGGCGAACGAGGCCACAGCTGGATCGCTGAGATCCTTCCTTACATCGAGCAGCAGGCCATCGCCGCCCAGTACGACTTTAACCACAGCCCAATGTGGAACATTAGGCTCAACGGTTTTGAGATCGCCGACATCGGCGGGCTGTACTGCCCATCGCGAAGATCGTCCGTCGAGACCGCCGAGCAAGAGTACATGCTGACTTCGGTCCTGGGCCCCGACGAAACCGGGCACCCGATTGCAGATCTGAATGTGGCGGTAGGCGGCACGGACTACGGTGCGGCTCAGGGAGCCGGTGACTGTTTCGCCAACAATAGTAAATACGGCATGCGTCTTGAGCATCGTTGCGTGGGCTACGAAGCAGGGGCGGCCGGCCCGATGGCCCCGCTGCAACGTGGAAAAGGAAGCCAGCTGAGCAGAATCATTGACGGCACGACGCAGACGTTACTTCTTGGTGAACTGCAGCGGGTTTGGATGGAGAAAGATGGACCTTTCGGCAGCAGACCTGGCGCCGGTGGATACGAGGCAGGTCGAAGCAACGACGGTTGGCTGTTTGGCGGCTCCGGCGTCTGCTTCGACACGCAAGTTTCCACCCAAATCACAGGTTTAGGGGAACTGAAACCGACCCCGGGCGGCCTCAATAATCTGTTTTGGGAAAACCCTGGCAGCGAGCATCCCGGGGGTGCCCAGTTCGCCTTTGCCGATGGATCGGTAAGCTTCGTCTCGGAAGGAGGCGATCCGCTCATCTTGATGGCGCAAACATCGATGGCGGGCTCAGAACTGCACTCCGGCGATCTCAAGAGGCAGATTCAGCTGCTTTTCACGCCCCCGAGTTCTGAACCCACGGGAGGCCGGCGGTGAACGTCGTCGTAGCCCTCTCGCGAGGTCCTTGAGACACCGTCATTGCATTTCATCTCGCAAAAGCTGCTGGATTTCTGTTTCTCCGGCCAGGCGGAGCTTTAATGGCAGAGTCGTGTTGCGCTGCGATATTTTATCCCGTTGGCCAGCGTTACAGCCTGGATTGCGTGTGTCTTTGAGGCCGGATTTTTCGGATAATTTCGAAGTTTTCTGACACAGCCATTATCCGGTGACAATTTACTCTATGAGGGGCGTCCCGACGAAATCCGTGGCCAAAACAGTGCCAACGGCGACACTTGTCGGTCAGGATCAGCCCTGCGGAGTACCCGGCCCACTGCGTTCGGCATCGAATTGCCTCGTTGTGGCTCACGTGGACTTTTCAAATTAGAGACTTTTCAGAGTAGATCGTTGTAAACCTAGCTGTGTCCTGCACGGCGCGACAGTCCATCCATGGTAGGATGCATGACTGGCTTGACGTAACGCACTAAGAGAACGCAACGGGGAGAACGCTAATGCTGTTACTAAAATATCGAACATACAAAAAGGCCACTGAAGCTCTGCGCGCACCGCACAGGGTGTCAGTGGCTTTTTTGTTGCTATGTAAGAAGCGAAAGCCAGTTGGAATGCTAATGAGCGATACCGAAAACCTGAAGGCACCAAGAAACTGCCACGGATCTTTCGGCTCTTTCGACGCGACGCGCTGCGTCGCGTTCGAGCAGAGGGTTTCATTGTAGCTTTATTGATGCCTCTATAATTCGAGATTGGGAGAAGACTAATGACGCCAACCATCAGGGTCCCAGCAACTGCCTTACTAGCCTCGTTTCTTTTCGCGGTCACGGCCGCCGGGGTCGGTGCAAGCACAATGGATACCATTGCGTTTGTTCCTCCCAACGATCCCACTGGAGCAGTCACGTCGACAAACACCAACGATGGGTACATCCTGGGACGCGGTGTCGTCTTCGAGATGGCGGACAGTCAGTTCGTCAAAGGAGTTGGCATCTATCATGATCTCACCGGCGTGGAATTGTCGTACGAGCTTGCCGAAACACTGGTCGTCAGTGGCAACGTTACGGCGGGGCAGACGATCTTGAAATCGGGCTCTCAAACCGTCACGACAAATGGACTGGAATGGATCGACTTCTCGTTCGACGGCTTCACACTGGAAGCTGGGAAGTCTTATCACATTGAGTTTTCCCACGCTGGGAGCGGCAACCAGAATTTCTTCTACGACAATCAAAATGTACCGTTTTCACAAGGTAACTTCGCTTCGCTGGACGGGACGCAGTTCGGCAATACTCAGAATTTCACCATGCCCGCCATTCGAGTGACGATCCCCGAACCTTCGACCTTGGTGATTGCCACACTCGGGTTGTTCGCGATCGTCGGCCGCCCGAGGAAGCTCGCATAGATCTTTCTGCTGCGGGCCAGAATCTTGATACGCTCACGCGACGCATAATGGCAGTCGGCCGCGAAGCCGCTAGGCTAGTTGAATGGCTGCGTGCGTCGCTGTGTCGCCGTCCGCTGCCATTGGGCTTCCGGATGGCGATGCGCACCGAGAGGTCGGTTACGGAGAACCGCCGCACAGGCCGCCTTGCTGCGGTCTCGATTCGTCGTCCATCGTGTCAAAGCAATCGCCAGTGCGTATTCTGCGCTAAAGCCTGCCGGTCAAGGCTCGATCGGCCACGGGATGGCGGGCAGTTCGCAGTCGGATTGATGACCCATGTGATCTGGACACAGCGGCGATCCTTGCGCCAGAATGCGGTTTTCCTCTCCTCTCGGTGAGCGCCCGACACCGCGTCGTGCCGGAGTTCACCGAGTTCCCGCAGTTCGTTGAGAGCTTGACAGGCTCCCCTGCTTCGAACGACGGTTGGTTGCCGAACTCCGTGCTGACCACAGGTTGCAAGATTCAATTGCGCTGATCGCGCATAATTCGGCACAAAACGTGGCTTTCCTGGCACGAACCTCGCTTGCGCGACAATAAAGATACTGAAAGGATGATTGTAATTCGTGGACGGTGTGAATCATGAGCCTGCAGACGGAGCTTTCAGTGAATGAAGAGCAGGACAGCGAGTTCATGGATTTATTTGTGGTGGAGCAATCCGCCCTGTACGCCTTCATCCGTAGCTTGGTGCCCAACCATAGTGATGCGGAAGAGATTTTCCAGCAGGTTGCCATGACTTTGTGGCGGAAACGGGAAACATTCGATCCGGCACTCGGGTCGTTCCGCGCCTGGGCGATTGCCATTGCACGAAATCACATCCGCAACTTTCATCGTCGTGAGTATCGCAAAGATCGAGTACAGGTTTTTGCACCCGATGTCTTGGAACTGGTTGCCGAACGGTGGCAAGATTTTGATGAACTGTCGGACGAGCGGCAAGCAGCACTCAAGACTTGCCTAACCAAGCTAGGCCCGTCAGACCGCCAGATATTGGACGAGCACTACGCGAGCGACAAACGGGCACCGGAACTCGCTGCAGCGGAGAACATCCCGTTGCGAACGTATTATCGAAAAATTCAGAAGATTAGGGAGCTACTGCTCCACTGTATCTCGAGGACGATTGAGTCAGAAGGAAATTTGCATGGAAGATCATGATCGCATGCCGGAATCCAGCATCCAAAGCGACCGCGCAAACATCTCGCGGATCGTCGCTCAGATGCTCGATGCAGAGCAGATAAGCGAAGAGGATCGCACGTGGCTTGAGCAGCGGCTGCGTGAGGATGATCGTGCGCTGCAAGACTATCTGCGATTGGTCGACCTCGATGCACGATTACGTTGGGCAAATCGGTCGGGACCGAGTCAAGCAGACGTAAAATCTCAGGACGCTCTGAAATCAAGCATCTCAGCGGCGATTTCCAAGTCAGATTATCGTCAGGAAAAGTCGGACACGCCCGGCGAAGTGCACTCCGGTCACACAACCGTATCGCCTTCCCAACGTCCGCGGACCAAGCGAGCAGATCCACACCGCAGCGAAATGGACAGCAGTCCCGCGCAACATCGCCGCCTATGGGCGATCGCAGGCTCCGTCGCAGTGGCTATGCTGGTGCTGCTGACGGTGCAAAGCCGAATGGAACCTGGTCCTGGCGGAACCCTGACTCAGTCTGCCGGCGCAAAGTGGGCTGGATCACCAGAGGAGATCGAAGTCGGGGAAGATCTTGGGACGGGTCGATTGACACTGATCGAGGGAGTTGCGGAGATCGCACTTCCGGACGACACGCGGCTGATCGTCGAGGGACATTCCACATTCGAATTAGTATCCCCAGGTCGAGTCCTCCTGGAGAGAGGCAATCTCTCGGTTTTTGTCGGTCCAGACACGACCGGCTACACAGTGGATACGCCTGATGCGCGCGTCAGGGACTTGAGCACAGCATTTCAGGTAAACGTGGGTAGAGATGGCACGGAGGTGCATGTCATTGAGGGCGAAGTGGTAGCCAGCGGCACGCATTCCCCCAATGATCAGCAGGTCAACAACCTGCATCTGCTGTATCGCGACGCGGTGTTCTTCAGCCGCACTGACGGATCGGTCAAGCCGGTCGAATTCGAGGGCGAGCAACTGAAGTTCAGTGGCGAGATGCCACTGACGGCTATTCCACGCAAAGTCAGCGGAGACATTCGAGTCCTGGAACACCCACCCGCTTCGGTCGAGGTTGGCGAATTTGAGCATGACGACGAGATGTATCTGTTTCTGGAACAGAGCGGTGCCATCATTGAAAAGACCATCTACGCCGACCGTAATGCAAAAGGGGAAGTCGCTGATAAAGTTGGAAACATGAACATGGAGGTAGCTGCCGGCACTTGCGTCAACAGCTATTTGTTGCATTTTGATCCTCAAATCAATTCAGCACGTGTCCCGATGAATCGGGTTTCTGGCACGGTAACGTTTAGGACTCCCATTATTGGGTTATTTACCCGTGGCGTCGGCCTTCTAGAATCGGATCGGCAGCTCTGCAGTCCAGAAACGAAGTACACCGATCAGTGGATCGGAAGGCGTAGCTTGGATGCGCAAGACTTTGTCGCGTTCAGCCCCGACCGGAAGACGCTGATCGTAAACTTACAGGCAAACACGACGGCCGATCAGATTCGAATCGTCACCATGAACGAATTCCAATGAGTCTGGTCCGAACCACGGTCGCACCAAGCAAGAAGGAATCGACTATGAATCTCATCAATAGGGGAAGAGTCATGCAATTGAGGCGGCAAGACGCAAAAGCGTTTACCCTGGTAGAGTTACTGGTGGTGATCGCGATCATCGGTGTGTTGGTGGCACTCCTGCTTCCGGCAGTACAAGCGGCGCGGGAATCAGCACGACGAGCGCGATGCACCAGCCAACTCAAGCAACTTTCGCTCGCGGCGATCAACTACGAATCCGCGCGCGGACACGTTCCCGGTGGGGTGCCGTACGCACCGCCTCCGCAAGCTTCCGGAACGACTGGTGGTAGGCGAGACACCCCCGTCTCGACAGCGGCTCCGGACAGACTGGAGTACTATCATGGGCAAGGCTGGATCGTCGAGGTTCTCCCCTACATCGAACAACCTGCCCTGTACGACATCTTTGAATCCGTGAGGAACACTGACTGGAGTACCAATCCGGCTGTCGTTCCCCTCGCTGTGCAAGAAGCTCGCAGGACCCAACCGGCCATCTTGGTTTGCCCCTCAGATCCTACCGGTACCGAGTTGGTTGATGATCAGCCGCAGGCGGGCGGTGTAGAAGTTGCGCCTACCAACTACCGAGGCGTGATGGGATCGCCGGCGCTGGCAATCGGTAGTACGAGTTGTCCGTTCGATGCGAACTTACAAGCGTTTTGCAACGACGGTCGGAAGCAGTGCAACGGGATTATTTGGAGGTCGAGCATGCTCTACCCAATCAAGCTGAGGCAGGTAACTGACGGGCTGAGCAACACCATGATGGTTGGAGAAGACTTGCCATCGCACAACGACCATACGATGTGGTCATTCGCTAATGGAGACTCCAGCAGTACCCTCTGCCCATTGAATTTCGGCCTGAATGATCCTCGTCCTAATGAATACTGGAATGTGCGTGGATTCCGCAGCTGGCATCCTGGGGGTGCTCACTTCGCATTTGCCGATGGTTCCGTGCGTTTCATCCAAGAGGATATCGAATTTGATTTGTATCGGGCGCTCAGCACGATTGCCGGCGAAGAGCCGCTCACGCTTTAGCTTGAAGACCGTGGATCGATTATTTGATTATTTGAAAGAGGAGTCGTTCTTCGAAGACGGCGCGAACAGATGAAGCAGACGAGACTATCGATTGGGATCCTTTTGATCGTTGCCGCGGGCAGCGTTCTCGCGACTGTCGGGTGCGGAAACTCCGATTTTGCCAGTGTCGGAGGAGTCGTGACCTTAGATGGCGAGCCGCTTGCTGATGCGACCGTCGTCTTCAGTTCGCCGGGTAGACCATTGGCAACCGCGAGGACCGATCCCGACGGTGAGTTCAGCATGGAAACTGGCGGCATGGACGGCATTAAGCCCGGCGAATACGCAGTAACCGTAACAGCGTTTCAAAAGTCGAAGCGTACGGGGGCGACGATCCCGAAACTCTCTATCCCCGAGAAATACTCCAAGCCCGAGTTGTCGGAACTCACGGCAGTTGTTGTCGCGGGCAGAAACGACGACCTACAACTGACGCTGCAGTCACAGTAGGAATTCCTCGCCTCGGAAGTGCATCTCCAGCAACGCTCGCCGGCTTCGACCATGACTTTTCTGACCAAGCGTATTGGTGCGGCTATTTCTAAGGAATCTCGCAACTTCATCGTCACTGTGGTGACTGGATCTAGGTTGCTGTTGGCGTTGGCGGTCGCGATGAGCATTTGCACGTCGTCCCGGCTCGTCGCTGCAGAGGGTGCAAGCGCGCGGCCGAATATCATTTTTCTGATGACCGACGACCAGTGTACGTACTCCATGGGCTGCTACGGTACGCCCAACGTGCAGACTCCCAACCTCGATCAGCTCTCCCGCGAGGGCGTCACATTCGACAACTACTACGTGACGACCGCCATCTGCATGGGTAGCCGTGCGACGGTGATGACTGGTCTGGTTGAGTATCGCCACGGGTGTAACTTCGAGCATGGACCAATGCTTCGCGAGCATTGGAATCGTAGTTATCCGCTGCTGCTCAGGTCAGCGGGATACCTGACGGCATTCGCGGGCAAGTTCGGCTTCGAAGTCGCGGAGGCGCCCAAAGGCAAGGGAGTCCTACCGGAGAACGACTTCGATCGTTGGGGCGGCGGCCCTGGACAGACACACTACGAGACGCGGAGGAATGCTTCTATCGCGCAGTACGCCGATGAGTATCCGCACTCGACACTTGCTTACGGTGCGTTCGCAGCTGATTTCATCCGCGACGCGGCGGCGCAGCAGAAGCCGTTTTGTCTCTCGATCAGCTTCAAGGCGCCGCACCGCCCGGTACAGCCCGACCCGCAATTCGATGGCGTTTACGGCAGTAGCATCTTTACGAAGCCGGCGAATTACGGCCGCGAGAATGGCAAGCACTTCGCCGAGCAGAGTCGTCGCGGGCGGCAATACCAACGGTTCACGACATGGCACTACAGCGACGACTACCAAGGCGTGATGGCCAAGTACTACCAGCAAATTTACGCGGTCGATGTCGCGCTGGGCAGAATTCGAGAAGCGCTCAAGGATAACGACGTCGCGGAGAACACCGTGATCATCTTCACTTCCGACAATGGATTCATGTGCGGATCTCACGGCTATGGTTCAAAAGTGCTGCCCTACGAGGAATCTTCGCGAGTCCCACTGATCGTGTTGGATCCTCGCCAGTCTGCGGACGAGCGAGGACGTCGCAGTGACGCACTGTGTGGCAGTGTGGACATCGCGCCGACAATTCTCGCGTTGGCGAACGCGCAAGTGCCCCCAGGACTAGACGGCAGCGATCTATCGCCACTGCTTGATGAGGCCACCGCGTCGATCCATGAGGCATTGCCACTAATCAATACCTGGGGGCCTGCGGCCACGCATAGCCTGGCAGTCGTGACAAAGGACTGGAAGTACATCTACTGGCCGTACTCAGAGCAGGGCCTTGCTCCCCAAGAAGAACTGTATCACACAGCAGCCGACCCCTTGGAGATGAAGGAGCTCTCTGCAGATCCCGCACACGCCCAAGACTTGACCCGAATCCATTCGCTGTATGACCGGCAAGTCGATTCCTGGCGACGGCTCACCGTCGAATACCACCGATACGAGAAGTTTGGATCCTTTTTTCAGCGCCGACTGCTCCCCAAAGTTGCGCGAAAAGGAGATTGAGCCGCCTTGCTGTGCGCGGACTCAACTTCGATCTGAGTCCATGCCGCGCCGGCAACTGCCGAGCTCGTGGCGAGGCCGGACTACCACCGCTGTGTCGGGAGCTATTCCTGAGGTGCCCAGGCTACGCCGGTCGGCTGCGTGGCCAAAAACGAAGGCAAAAAACCCAATAGAATCCAGTTTTCTTTGACACAGAAAGGTATTGTCGACAATTTACTTCTGAGGCCAGCAGATTGGGGGCCCCGGAGCGTCCTTTTCTTCCTGTTCTCAGCCTAGTCAGAGACGTTTTCTATTTGGATTTTGCTGGTGTATTCGACTTGTCTAAGTGCAACGTCACCAATGTTGGGCCCGACTTCTCGAGGGAGTTGGGCGTTGGTCTAATCGTGCAATTGAAATTCTTGTCCCTGCAGCACCAGGGGACACTGCCTGTAAAGTGAGTACAGCTATGCGTTCGACTCTTTGGAACTTACTTCTTATCGTTACTGTTTCTTTACTGTTGGCCAGTCCGGCGGTTGCGCAGCCACTGTTGGACGACCAGTTCGATGACACTGATGTGTCGGTCAATGCCAACGGCATTGGCGGTGGTTGGAATGCAACCGTCCCTAATACGGTTGCTCAGGAAGTCGACGACGTCTATTCCGTACTGCACAACAGTGGTGCCAATAGCATGGGAGTGCTCAGTCAGGATCTATTCTCACCCGCCAGCGCAACGCCGACCGTTCTCAACGTCGACTACAGCACGTATACGACGACGGGCGGCAGATGGTTTACCGGTTGGATCGACAACACCGAACCCGACGTGATGGACGACGGTTTTTCACCAGCCACGACCACAAATCACCCCTACATCAAATCAGGTAGCCACCGCGGCGGCCTGTGGGTCGTCTTCAAGGCACGGGAAGATCTGTTTTCCCCAGGAGCCTTGGTAGGTGACGAAGGCAGTCTGGTCTACACGATTCAAGACGGCCCGTCGTTCTTGCTGGACCAATGGACCTGGGATCGCTCATTGTTCTCGTTTGATGAGGACGGGGTCGCCGCCGGTCAACGCAGCGATCAAATTGACATGAGCCTCATCGCGGATGACCTGCGCTACGAACTCACAACGGACTCAAGTGGTTGGGGGCTGAGGTTCTTTACCTCGGATGACTCCGCGATTCTCCCGGCTGACATGACGGGCACTTGGGCAGAGGCGGGTGTGCTCGCCGAAGATCCAACTCTCTCGGCCCTTGGTTCTGCGCGAGCCGTCGCCTACGGTGCCCAGTCGGGGACCAACACCTTGGTTGAGGTCAATCGCGTCTATGTCGACGACGAGCCTCAGCGAAACGCTGATGATAGTGGATCGCTCTACACGAACGACACGACTAGCAGTTGGGCGACGACCAACTGGGAGATCGGCGGATCGCCCGTTGGAACCATACCCGATGTGGTCGTTTCTAGCCGTAGTGCCGACTCAGCGCAGATTCTTAATGGCGGCAACGTGAGTGTCGATACCGCTGATCAGGGCGCCTGGACACTCGACATCGATAGTGGCGGAGCGCTCACGGTGGCAAGTGGACGCACACTGGAGATCATCGAGAACGTTTCAGGCGGCGCCCTGAACGTTGATGCTGGCGGCACCTTGAACATTGCGGGAACGGTCATCACGCCATCGATATCAGGTGACGGCGATGTCAACTTCTCCAACGGAACTCTGCAAGTTGTAGAATCCGGCACGATTGCTTCTGCAGCCACCAGTAGCGATGGCACGATCGCCAACTCGCGCGAACTAAGCGTCGAGCAACTCACGCTGGGCGCGGGAGACACGTTCAACAAGCAAAAGGCCGGAAATCTCGTGCTCAACCAAGCGGGCGGCGCAAATAGTCTGGCCGCTGGGTCGTTCCTCAATCTGCAAGGTGGTACCACTTCCGCAGTGAATGACGCGACGAACAATGCTCTGGACGATTCGACCGTGATTATCAACGGTGGTGGTCTGACGCTCAGCGCCAGTGCAGCTGGTCCTGCGGCCTTCGACAACGCGGTTATCGTGAACACCAACGGCACGATTCGAGCCGCGCAGGCTCCCGGCGCCTTGGCGGGCCAAAGCGTGACGCTTGGTGGGACCAACGGCATTGCACTCTCCACGGGATCGACCGCCGTCGTTGATACCGCAGATGGCTACTCGCTTAGTGTTGCCGGCAACGTGACCGGCGCAGGCACGTTCGCGGTCGCCGACGGTGCAAACGTCTCGTTGGACGGTAACATCACAACTTCGTTCCTGGAGGTGCGTGGCGATAGTAGCAACGTTTCGATTGGCGGCACAATCGCGCCAACGAACTCGCTGACATTCGTACCGACCAATGCCAATCCGATCATGACCTTCTCCCCAGACCTGTCTGGCAGTTACGAAGTGGTCATTGACGGGGGCACCGATGGCGGCATCGATGGATCCGTCGCACTGACCGGTTCGCTGAGCTACACCGGCACGACGAGAATTGTCCGTGGGGCACTTGCGTTGTCCTCCGGAGGCGGTCTGGCCGGCGACTTCGATTCCGATGGCGATGTCGATGGTGCTGACTTCCGCTTGTGGCAGACCAACACGGGCGTGGGCAACTTGGGCGATTGGCAGACCAACTATGGTGCCACCGGCGGAGGCAGTGGCGGCAACTTGCCGGCAGCATCGAACGTCCAGTTTGAAGGCGTTCCGGTCGTCGCGGACGGGCGACTTGATGCAGCCGTCATTATGGTCGGCGACGCTGCGACGGCTTTGACCATTGGTGCTGGTGCAGGAGAAATCCAGTGGATGGGTTCCGGTGGCTTCGCCGCTGCTGGGGCTGGCACACATACCGTCACGCTGGACGGAGGCGCTACTCTCGATTGGACGAGCGCCACTTCTGGATTTAACGGCAACCAGCTACAGCTCGGTTCGGCAGTGGCCACCGGCAAGGTCGAGTTGACCAACGATATCAACTTGCAAAATGGCGCACGCGTCATTGAAGCGATCGACAACGAAGACTCGAACGATGACTCCTCAGAACTCTCCGGCGTCATTTCCGGTGGCGGAAGCGACGGTCGATTGGTATTCATGGGCCCGGATGCGACTCACGGTGGGCTGGTATCGCTTACGGGTGCCAACTCGTTCGAGGTTCTTGAGATTCGTCAAAACACCGTCCATGCGACAGACGGTGTGGGCCTGCCAGCTACGGCGCTGTTGCAGTTTAATGCCCAAGAGCCGGGCGGCACGCTTCAGCCTGTGGCCGTGTTGGGCACCAGCGGCACGTTCTCACGCAACATCGGGACTGGTCCTGGTGAGGTAACGTGGGTCGTTCCTGATCCCCTTGATACGGTTCCCCCAGTCCCTGAGGACGTACCCACTGAGGGCGGTGGTGGCTTTGCCGCTGTCGGTGGCGATTTAACAGTGTCTTTGGAAGGCGGCGCCACTCTCAACTATTTCGATCCGGAAATGGGCTTCAACAACGAAACCTTGCAGCTTGGCTCAAACGTCGCCACTGGCGTGACCACCTTTACCAACGATGTGGAAGCTGGTGGAGCCGACAGAGCGCACTTTATCATTAACGGCAACCCGCTCGTCGATACGGATATGGTGGTAATTTCTGGTGACTACTCCGATTTCAACGACTTGCGATTCGATGGATCCGGCCGAGTGGAGTTCTCCGGTTCAGGTACCTTCGGCGACGACCTGGTCGTGATTAGTCGTGGGTATCCGCCTGCAGCCGATGCCGAGAACTTCCAAGAGTTGATCATTTCAGGCGACTTGGTCATCAATGATACTGCAGGTCCATTTAGCACGGACGTGTTCGTCACCGGAACCTTGTCAGTCGATAATGTCTTGACCGCTCGCAGTTTCAACACGATCGGTGGCTCCGGTACGATCTTCATGGTTGACAACGACCTTGATGGTGCATCTAACCAACGGATGCAGTTCCAGCGAGATTCTATCCTGCGTCCTGGTGCTGACTACGACACGGTGGGTACACTCACTGTTGACTTCACCATTCCAGCAGGTTCCTCGGACACGGTTGCCGGCGAATTGCGTCTCGATGACTTCTTCATCTACGAGATGGAACTCGAGAACAACGGTGGAAGTGTCGACAGCGATTCGGTGGTCGTCCAATCCTCCAACGGCATTGGCCTGATTAACCTGTCGCGAAACGAAGGCTTTGAGTTCTTCCTAGAGCTCGATGCCCTCAACGACCTGACTGGTGCACTTTCAGCCTCAGATGAGTTCGATCTGCTCACTTGGAATGAGAATATTGACTTCGCCATCGAAAGTGTTGTTCAAGGTGCTAGTACTTCTGGCACCCTCACCAATGTGTTCATTAACTCCGACGATGTGGACGTGTCAGGTGCTTCGGTGCAATGGGAAGTCTTGGGCGATTTCACGGGACGGTTGTATGTGACCGGCCTCGGTCTGCTGAGCCCATTCTCTGCAGCCGGAACCGCAGTTCCAGAGCCCTCAAGCTGCGTCGTGGCAGCTCTGGCTGTAGTGGGCTCCTTATGCTATCGAAGGCGAGATGCCTAGCCAATTTGGCGGGGCATAATCCAAGAAGAGGGATTCCTTCATCATGACAAGTCGAATCGAAGGCTCACGGCGTGAAACTGCAGGACGCGGTTTCACGCTTGTTGAGTTATTAGTCGTGATCGCGATTATTGGTGTGCTGGTCGCATTGCTCCTGCCTGCCGTGCAGGCGGCGCGTGAGTCGGCCCGTCGGACGCAGTGCCTAAATCAGCTGCGACAGCTGGCTTTGGGCTGTCTCAATTACGAGTCCGCTCGCGATCACATGCCGCCAGCTTTCGCTGCCGACATCAGTTACTTCGGCCCCGACGGTGGCCCTGGTCTGCTGAGCGAAATGATCTCGGTCAACAAACCGGGCTATCGCGGCCACAGCTGGATTGTTGAGATCTTGCCGTTCATCGAGCAGCAGGCGCTCGCATCGCGCTATGACACCAATTACAGTCCATGGCATAATATCAGCGTAAATCAGTTCGAGATTGTGGACATTAAAAATCTCTATTGTCCGTCACGCCGAGGCAGCGTTGAGACCGAGGAGCAACTGTCGATGCTGCTGACTTATGTGGGCTCCGATGAGACCGGCACGACCAACCCATTGGAACTTGGGATTGAAGTGGGCGGGACTGATTACGGCGCCTGCATCGGTGCTGGCAACTGCTACGCAAATCAATCGAAGTTTGGAGTAAAAGCGAACCCGAACTGTATCGGGCACACAGGTGGTGCGGCCAGTCCGCTGACGCCGCTCACCAGTGGTCGGGGCAGCAGGATGGGACAGATTACCGATGGCACCAGTAACACACTCATGCTCGGGGAGTTGCAAAGGATTTGGGCAGATCAAAACGACCCTCGGTTCGACGGTAGCAGCGGCGCTGCTGGGTACAACGCGGGTCGCAGCCTAGACGGTTGGCTATTCGGCGGAGCGGGGGTGACATTTGGCACATCCGTTTCCGCAGTGATTGGTGGGCTGGGAGAGTTCTATTCCTCGGCGGGAGGTCTGAATACGTGGTTCTGGGAGCACGCCGGCAGCGAGCACCCAGGCGGCGCAAATCTTGGTTTCGCTGATGGTTCGGCGAGGTTTTTTTCTGAGAATCAGGACCCACTGATCCTGATGGCACACGCCTCACAGGCGGGCGAAGAAACTGAGGGAGGCAATTTGGCAGCCCAGATTCAAGTGATCTTCACCAAACCTGCTGATGGTGGTACCACTGGAGGGCGGAGGTAGTTTGAGTTTACGCACATTTCCGCCCCAACGTAGAGTCCCGCCAAGGCTTCCCTTGAGTGGCCGTTTCTTCGTGGCTATCGCGCTATCGACATGTGTGGGTTGTTTTGACCAAGGCGATCGGCCCGACTTGGGAGAGGTGACCGGGGTTATCACGCTCGATGGGGAACCACTTGCCGACGCGAGTATCGCTTTCACGAAGGAGGGCTTCCGCCCTTCCGTTGGTCATACCAACAGCGAAGGAAAGTACGAACTGATCTATATCCGAGACACGAGAGGCGCAGCCGTGGGAACCCACCGCGTCAGGATAAGGCAGTTTGGCAGACAGGGCCGAGTACCCGCGCGCTACGATGTGGAATCGGAACTCACCGGTGAGGTGAAGCCGGGTGAAAATGTCATCAATTTTGAACTAGTATCCGAACCCTGAGATGCGCGTCGCGTTTTCGCGATTCCTGTGCACACAGGAAGGCCACCGCAATGACCAAGACAAGAACTTCGACTGGTCAGCGCTCGACTTATCGCGGTTTTACTCTCGTCGAGTTGCTGGTCGTGATCGCCATTATCGGCGTTCTTGTCGCGCTGCTACTGCCGGCGGTTCAGGCGGCGCGTGAGTCGGCGCGCAGGATCCAGTGTGGCAGCCAACTGCGCCAATTGGCGCTGGCTTGCCTCAATTACGAATCTGCCCAAAAAGCCCTCCCACCCGTGGCGGCGATGCGCACTGGCCCGCGGACGGACAGCAGCCACGGTGGCTACAGTATCGTGTGGGAAGAGATCGTTCGCATCGGTGTCGAGGGGGCACGCGGTCATAGTTGGATCCTGGAGATTCTTCCATTCATCGAACAGCAAGCTCTGGCCGATCGATACGACAAGAATTACAGTCCGCTGCATAACATCACTCGAAATGGATTCGAAATCGCGGATATTCTGACGCTTTACTGCCCATCGCGACGCCGCGGTGTCGAGACCACCGAACAGGAGTACATGTTACTTTCATCTCCAGGTTCCAACGGGGTCATCAATCAATTGACGGGTCTTGGAATCAGCGTGGGTGGGACAGACTACGGCGCCGTCATTGGTGCTGGAAACTGTTTCGACAACTTGGGCGTCAAGAGCTGGTTCTTGGGCTACATCTGCTTGGGAGTCGATGGCGAGGCGGCGGGCCCCATGATGCCCACGAACCCTGATGGCAAGCGACCCGAGTTACAGATCGTCACCGACGGTACCAGTAACACGGTGATGCTTGGCGAGTTGCAACGTTTATGGGCCGATGAGAACGATCCGCGGTTTCCCGGCGGAGGGCGAGCTGGCTACCCTTCCGCACGAAGCGTCGACGGCTGGCTCTTTGGGGGAGCGGCCACAACATTCGATTCGCAAATCAACACCGTTATCACGGATATCGGAGAGAATCGATTCCTGACCGGTGGTGTCAACTCGTGGTTTTTCGAACATGCCGGTAGCGAACATCCTGGCGGAGCTCAATTGGCCATGACCGATGGCTCGGTGAACTGGGTGAGTGAGAACGCAGATCCGCTCGTGCACATGGCGCGTACGACGCGCGCCGGAAATGAGCTGGAATCTGAAAACTTGGCGGCAGCACTCCGGAGGCTCTTCAATCCAATACGAGGAGGTAGGCGCTGAGCACCTCCGGTCGAGGTGACTTCAATGGCGAGGTGGTGAAGGCATTGTTGGCAAGTTTCGAACAGTTCGCTCCGCTACCTCGAGAGTCAAGACTAGATACAAGCTGAGGCTTTGTAACATGAAATATCGACGGACTTGCAATGCTGGGTTCACACTGGTTGAACTACTCGTGGTCATCGCCATCATCGGTGTCCTGGTCTCGCTGCTCCTACCAGCCGTTCAGGCGGCTCGTGAATCGGCCCGTAGAATCCAGTGTTCTAACCAACTGCGTCAACTCGCGCTGGCTTGCTTAAACTACGAGTCCGCCCAGCAAGTTTTGCCGCCGGTCGCGGCAATGCGGGTTGGCCCCGGAACGGACAGCCGGCATAGTGGCTACAACATCGTGAACCAAGAAATTCTTCGCGTCGGCGTCGAAGGCGCGCGTGGTCATAGCTGGATCTTGGAGATTCTTCCATTCATTGAGCAGCAAGCGCTCGCTGACGGATACGACAAGAAGTACAGCCCAATGCACAATATCACACGAAATGGATTTCAGATCGCGGATATTCCCGGACTCTATTGTCCATCTCGACGTAGCGGTATCGAGACGTCCGAACACACATTCATGTTGTTGTCGTCTCCGTGGCCTCGCGGAGTATCGAATGATTTGACCAGGCTGGATGTGAATGTCGGCGGCACCGATTATGGCGCAGTCCTGGGAGCTGGCAACTGCTACGACAATCTCGGGCTGAAGGGAATGTTCCTCGGATACATCTGCTTGGGTGCGAATGGCGAGGCCGCCGGTCCGATGATGCCGACCGCTCCTGGCGGCAAGGGACCGGCATTGCGGGTCGTGACCGACGGAACCAGCAATACGGTGATGCTCGGCGAGCTGCAACGTTTGTGGGCCGAGGATAACGATCCACGCTTTCCCGGCGGCGGACGCGCTGGCTACCCGTCAGCACGTAGTGTCGACGGCTGGCTGTTTGGCGGCGCCGCGACGACTTTCGACGCGCAGATCAACACGGAAATACCAGATATCGGAGAAAACCGATTCCTGACCGGTGGTGTGAACTCCTGGTTCTTCGAACACGCCGGTAGTGAACATCCCGGCGGCGCCCAAATGGCTATGGCCGATGGCTCGGTAAACTGGGTCAGTGAAAACGCAGACCCTCTCGTGCACATGGCTAGGACGACTCGCGCCGGAAATGAGCTGGAATCTGAAAACTTGGCCGCCGCACTCCAGAAACTCTTTAGACCGGTTACCGGAGGCCGGCGCTGAAGACTACCAGGTTCCGATCGGAGAGATGAGATGGCAGCTGAGTTTCTTAGTCGAGTATCGCGTCGATTTACGCGCAAGGCTGGCTTCACGCTTGTCGAGCTGCTAGTAGTAATCGCCATCATCGGGGTCCTCGTGGCGCTGTTGTTGCCGGCGGTGCAATCGGCTCGAGAAGCGGCGCGTCGTACTGAATGCAAGAATCAACTCAAGCAGCTAGGCCTAGGGGCAATTAACCACGAGAGCGCGCAATCGCATCTGCCTTCTGGTGGCTGGGGCTGGCGTTGGACGGGCGACCCCGACCGCGGTTACGGCTTGGACCAGCCGGGCGGCTGGTACTACAACGTGTTGGGCTATATCGAACAAAGCGCTGTTCGTGAACTTGGCAGCGACGGCAATCCCGATGTCGTCACGCAGCAGCAGAAAGATGGCACACTGCAGGCGGTGAGAACGGGGATTGATTGGTTTATGTGCCCCAGCCGACGTGGCGACGCGGTCTATCCGCTTGAAAATTCCAATGGGTACGTCACGCTCGATGGCCCACCCGGTTGGGTAGGGCGTAACGACTATGCGGCTAACGGAGGCGATCGGTTTGACTCTAACAGTCTCGCCACTCCCGGCCCCAGTCTCGGTACCGGGGATACTGTGATTCCTCCTAGTTCGATCTCTTGGGGTAATCATCTGCGAACATCTGGCATCTCCAGTGGCGGCCGGCGAGGCGACGTCGTCCAGGCGGGAACCGGTGTGGTTCATCAATACAGCATCGTGAAACTTGCCATGGTTGCCGACGGCACCTCGAACACCATCTTTGCAGGCGAGAAGTTTATACCGTCCGACCAATACGACGACGGCGACAGCAACCCGCTCAATGAAGGCAACGATCAAGGCTGGCATCAAGGCTGGGACATCGACAACATTCGCTGGACTCTAGGCCCTCCTCGGTCGGATGCGAAATGGTTTTACGATGCTGCAGGCAATCGCCTTCCGTCGCAGAGTGGTCCGGGCTGGCTCAGATACCGCCTATTTGGTTCGGCTCACCCCACGGGGTGCCAATTCGTGTTCGTCGATGGATCTGTACATACGTTTTCGTACGATGTTGATGAGACAGTTTTTGCTTACCTGGGGAATCGAGATGATGGTCAGGTCGTCGCTATCGGACAGCTGTGATCAAGACAGCAAGATGATGAATGGGTGGAGACTTCTTACGCTGCGACGTAAAGAAACTCCGCTAAATTCTCAATCAAGAGCGGGATTCACACTCGTTGAACTCTTAGTAGTGATCGCCATCATTGGGGTTCTCGTCGCATTGCTGCTACCCGCTGTGCAAGCCGCGCGGGAAGCGGCCCGTCGGACACAGTGCGCCAACCAACTGAAGCAGCTCGCGCTGGGATGTTTGAACTATGAGGCAGCCCTCCAGTACCTGCCACCTGTGGCCGCGTTCAGCGGTACCACCGGCGACAGCTACGCCGTCACGCAAGAACTGCTTACGACCGGTGAAAAGGGTAAACGCGCGCACAGCTGGATCGTCGAAATCCTTCCCTACATCGAACAGCAAAACCTCGCCGACCAGTACGACAAAGACTACAGTCCGATGGAAAACATTATGAATACCGGTTTTGGGTCCCCGGAACTCAAATCACTCTACTGCCCGTCGCGCCGCAACTCCGTGGAGACGACCGAGCAGCACAATATGGTGACGATCGCCGTCAACGGTGGCCAGATAACCAGTGGGAGGCGTGGCATCTCGTTCGAACCTGCTGGTACGGACTACGGCGCTGCGATGGGCGCTGGGAACTGCTGCGACAACTTCAAAAAAGTAGCGCACACCGGTCGAGGCTGCGTCGGCGTAGATGGTGCGGCCGCGAGCCCCATGACGCCCTTGGCACCCGCTCCCGCTCCACGGCTACGGCAAACGACCGATGGCACCAGCAACACGCTAATGCTCGGCGAGTTGCAGCGTCTGTGGGCAGCCGACGATGATCCCCGGTTCGCTGGTGGTAATGGGTACTCGGGAGTCAACGCGGGACGCAGTGCCGATGGATGGCTGTTCGGCGGCGCCGCAACCATGTTCACCGCTTCGGCCTCGGCATGGATTGACAATATCGCTGAACAGCGATTTTCGGCCGGCGGACTGAACTCTTGGCATTTCGAACATCCCGGCAGCGAACACCCGGGCGGCGCTCACTTGGCTAACGCCGACGGTTCGGTTCACTTTCTTAGTGAGAACATGGATTCGCTGGTATTCATGAGTCGGGCATCACGAGCGGGTGGCGAATTGGAAGCAGATAGTCTCGTGGACGTCATAAAAGCTCATTTCGAGCCCTAACCCGTCGCGACAGTCCGCCTGCAAGATACTGCTGCCGTGCATGCCACCCGGCCTCTATAATTCTCAGACCAAGTTTCAGGATACATGCAAAGGTTATACGACGTCAGGAAACGCTGTTCACTGAAGTCGACTATTTGAATGCTGCAGACTAACTTGCTCCCACTTGTGGAATCCCAACCTCGAACAATATCAATCAAAATACACCCGAAAGGATCTGAAATAGATGTCTGGCAATCGAAACAATCGTCGTCAATTTTTGAAGACTACCGCAAGCGCCGGGCTGGCGGCCCCCTATTTCTTTAGCGCGACGAAAGCGATATCCGCCACCGATGTCGCGAAGAATGACCGGCTTCAGATCGGCATTATTGGTGCCGGCAGCATGGGTCGAGGCAACGCGAATGCGGCCAAGACCTGGTGTGATTTGGTTGCGATCGCAGACGCTGACTCACGCCACGCAGCGCAAACCAATGAGAAGATTAGTGACGGCAAGGCAGACATGTATGTCGATTACCGCAAAGTCCTAGAGCGTTCTGATCTCGACGCGATTCTCATTGCCACACCCGACCATTGGCACACCAAACCCCTTGTCGAAGCGGTGAATGCGGGCTTCGACGTTTACTGCGAAAAACCACTGACGCTGACGGTCGAAGAGGGGCAGCTGGTGCGTGAAGTGGTCAAAAAGACCGGGCGCATCGTGCAGGTGGGCACACAACAGCGCAGCGCCATCCCGCGGTTTGTCACGGCGATTGCGATGATTGCTGAAGGACGGCTGGGCCGCATTCGACGTATCCACGCGGCTATCGGCGGCGCACCAACCAGCCCGTCGATTCCCACGGTCTCGGTGCCCAAGGAACTCGATTGGGATCGCTGGTTGGGACCTGCACCAGCCACAGATTTTCGCTGGAACGAGTATACCGAACAGTCCGGTCGCAAGCGCGCCAACTCCAATTGCCACTACGAATTCCGTTGGTGGTACGAGTACTCCGGCGGCAAGCTCACCGACTGGGGCGCACACCACGTCGACATTGCGATGTGGGCGCTGCGTACGAACGGTCAAACTGGTCCGCTGCTATCGATAGGCGGCGAAGCGACACACCCTGTGCCGTTCAAAGACGGTTACCCAACGCAGAACGATCGTTACAACACCGCCACGAATTTTCATTTGACCGCAAAATTTGCAGGTGGGACAGAGTTGATCATTCGCGACGACACGCAGAATGGTGTGCTCATCGAAGGCGAGAAAGGCCGGATTTTCGTCAATCGGGGCAAGCTCACAGGCAAGCCAGTGGAAGACTTGGCCGACAATCCGCTGCCCGAAGGCGCGTTGGCGAAAGCCTACAAGGGTTTCCCGCTGCCGACGGAGAAGTTTGGCAAGCATTCCCACTGGGAGAACTTTGTGCAATGCCTGCGCGAACGCAAAGAACCAATTTCCGACGTCCACTCGCATCTGGATGCGTTGGACATCTGCCACCTGGCGGGCATTTCGGCCAGACTGGGCCGTACCATCCAATGGGATGACGCTGCTAGGCAGATTGTCGGCGACGATCAAGCCAGTGCATTCCTTTCGAGAACGCCGCGTGCGGGATACGAAATTGAGATGTGATTCCCAACTCTAGTACTTTCAACTCAAAGTCGAGGGCCTGAAAAGGATTATGTGGAATCACATCGCGATTCTTAGGACGATGGCATTTGCCGTTCTGCTAACTGCAACGCCGTTTTTGCGTGCCTGCGCGGCAGACGACCATCGTCCCAACATCATCATTGTTCTCACCGACGATCAAGGCTACCAAGACCTTGGCTGCTACGGCTCGCCCAACATCGAGACGCCGCACGTCGATCGACTGGCCGCCGAAGGAATGCGGTTTACCGACTTCTATTCGGCCTTCGCCGTCTGTTCGGCTTCACGCGCGGGTCTGATGACGGGCTGCTACAAGCTCCGGATCAGCATGCCCGGGGTACTGGGCCCCCATTCCAAGCGTGCCCTGCACCCCGACGAGATCACCATTGCTGAGGTACTCAAGCCGCTCGGCTATGCGACTTGCTTTGTGGGCAAGTGGCATCTTGGTGATTCTCCGGAAACTCTGCCGACGGCGCAGGGATTTGATCACTATTACGGGCTCCCTTACAGCAATGACATGGCGCGCAAAAAGGGCTGGCGTAATGATCCCGATGCACTGGATCAGATCTGGACAGAGAAGCGTTGGGATATCTATCAAAACGAACTGTACGACGATCAAGAGATCATTGAGTCACCGGTCAATCAAGTGACGTTGACCGATCGATATGCCGAAGAAGCGATCAAGTTCATTCGCGACAGCAGCGATGCGCCGTTCTATCTCCAACTCGCGACCAGCATGCCCCACGTGCCGCTGTTTGTCTCCGACGATCGATTTCAGTCGGATCCTCACACGGCGTACAAGGCCACCATCGAACATATCGACGCCTGTGTTGGGCAGATCATGGCGACTCTCGACGAGCTCGGCTTAACCGAAAATACGTGGATCATCTACACCAGTGACAACGGTCCATGGTTGCCCAAAAAGCATCATGGTGGATCGGCGCTGCCGCTGAGGGCCGGCAAGGCGACCACCTACGAAGGAGGAATGAGGGTCCCCGGCATCATGCGCTGGCCCGCGAAGATCAAGGCCGGAAGCGTCTGCAGCCAAGTCGCAGCGTCGGTTGATCTGTTGCCCACGATCGCGACCGTCGTCGGTGCAGAGTACGGGATGAATGGACCGATCGATGGGCTGGACATTTCCAATCTACTGTCGGATCCGTCTTCGCAATCACCACACGATGAAGTCGGCTACTTCTATTGCAGCCACAATCGTGTCGATGCTGTGAGGCTAGGAAAGTGGAAGCTCAAGCGCAAAGAACCGCCGGAATTATACAACCTCGAGGCAGACATAAGTGAGCAGACCAACCAGGTCACCAGCGAATGTCAGGTCGCCTACAAGTTGGAACGTGTGGCAGCAAGCTACGAGCGAGAAATGCTGCAGACGGCACGGCCAGCTTGGCAACGTGTAGACAGCTTAGGGCGGCAACATGGCAAAGTGGCACAGTAATAGGAGTTTGCCCTTGGAAATCAGGCATATCGTCATCGCCTTGGTGATTGGGAGTTTTCAGTGTGCTGCGGTTCTAGGTGTTACCGCGACGAGCACCCGCCCGAACTTCGTTGTCGTCGTTACGGATGACCAAGGATACAACGACCTGGGGTGTTTCGGTTCCGAACGCATTAGAACTCCCAACATTGACCGCATGGCCGACGAAGGCCTGAGGCTAACCAGTTACTACACTAGCGCTCCGCTCTGTGCGCCCAGTCGCGCATCGCTGATGACGGGTTGCTACTCGCAGCGAATCGCCGAGATCCGAAACAAGCAGGGCAAGAAGCGATTTCATCCAATTCTGGACGCGAGCGAAGTCTTGCTCCCAGAGATTCTCAAGCAGGCTGGCTACGCAACGTGTGCGATCGGCAAGTGGCATCTGGCTGGTGGTGGCCGAGGTGCCGTGGCCGTCGACGAAAGTAAGGACGGCTTGCGCAAGTACAGCGTCGTGCGTCCGCAAGTGATGCCGTGCCAGAAAGGATTCGACGAGTACTTCGGAATTCCCTACAGCAACGATATGAATCCCGTCGTCCTGATGCGGGACAATGACGTCGTCGAATTCCTCGGTCAGACCGAGAAGCAAGCCGGCATTTCGACACGTTACACCGATGAAGCACTTCAGTTTATTGAGAAGTCAGCGGCGCAGCCGTTCTTTCTGTATCTCGCTCACAGTATGCCGCACACGCCGCTGTATCCCCATCCGGACTTTGCCGGCAAGTCGACGTACGGTCTGTATGGTGATTGCATTGAGGAGATCGACTGGAACATGGGACGGTTGCTCGACAAGCTCAAGGAATTGGGAATCGACGACCGTACGTTTGTCATCTACACCTCGGACAACGGCCCATGGATCGAATCAGGAAAGAAGCAGCGCGACAACCTTCCGACGAACAAGACTCGCTTTCAGGGGGGACGAGCCGATCCGTTGCGAGGTGTGAAGATGATGACACTAGAAGGCGGACCACGTGTCCCTTGCGTGATGCGCTTTCCCGATCGGATTGCCGGTGGCCGCGTCTCGGACGAATTGGTGACGTCCATGGACCTGATGCCGACACTGGCTGGTCTGGCCGGTGCTGCAGTTCCTACCGATCGAACCATCGATGGCGTCGACGTGGTGGAACTACTAACTGGGGAGGTCAGAGAATCACCCCGGGGCGAGTACTTCTTCTACAAGTGGACACATCTCCATGCAGTGCGAAGTGGGCATTGGAAACTTGTCTTGCCTCGCGAAGCCCGCCCAGTCGATCTGGGCTGGTATCGTCGGCTTCAACACGAGTACACCGAATTGACACTCTACAACCTGAAGGAAGACATTGGCGAGACGACCAATGTGGCTAAGGACAATGCCCCGGTCGTAAAAAGGCTTTCGCAGTTAATTGCCGAGGCCCAGCAAGACCTTGGCGACGGGAGTCGAGGCATCGTGGGGAGTAACGTGCGTGAAACCAAAACAGCGCTCGACTAGATCTCGGTAAGAACCCAACGCTGAATGACTACCAAGCCAAGACTTCTGATTGCCGCGGCATGTGTGCTTTGCGCGGCCGGACCGTGCGCCAATGCGACCGCGGACACAAACTCGTCAAAGTCAGACCAGAGGCCACCCAATATCCTCTTCTTACTGGTAGACGATTGGGGGTGGACCGATGCTGGATGTCTGGGGAGCGACCTCTATCAGACGCCCAACATCGATCAGTTTCAACGCGATAGTGTGAACTTTGACAACGGTTACTCGGCATGCACGGTCTGCTCTCCCACACGCGGGGCCTTGATGACGGGAATGTACCCGGCCCGAACCCATCTGACCAACTACATCCCGGGCGCTAGGCAACCCGCAGGACCGTTGAGAAATCCGAATTGGACGAAGCGACTCGAGCATCGGCATGTGACCATCGCTGAAGCCCTACGAGATGCGGGCTATCGTACTGCCCATTTGGGGAAATGGCATCTGACGCCCTTCAACGACGACGAAGTCGAGGAGTACCTTCCTGGCAAGCATGGGTTCGAAGTGAACATCGGTGGCAACAAGTGGGGGCAGCCTGGCAGTTACTTCCACCCTTACAGGAAGGGAATTCGCTCAATCGGAGTTCTACCTCCGGGTGGTAAAGAGGGTGACTACCTAACCGATCGGCTGACCACCGAGGCTGTACGTTTGATGACGCAATGGAAGGATGAACCATTTTTCTTGCACCTGGCCTACTACGCGGTCCATACGCCGATTCAACCGAAACCTGAGCTGTTGGCCAAATACGAAAACCTAGTGAGCCCTGGATCTCGACATGCCCACCCAGGCTATGCCGCGATGGTTGAATCCGTTGATCAGAGTCTCGGCACGCTCCGCAAGCATCTACAAGAACTGAATCTCGACGATCGCACCATTATCTTTCTCACGAGTGACAACGGTGGCGTGATCGGGCGGATTACTGACAACTTTCCGCTGCGCTCCGGTAAGAGCAATCTGTACGAGGGAGGGGTGCGCGTTCCGACCATGATCCACAGGCCTGGGATGGCCGGCGCTGGAACCACCTGTTCCGAGCCAATCATCACGGTCGACTTCTATCCGACGATTCTTGAGATGGCAGGTGCGGTCGGTAATTCCGAGCACAACGAATACGTCGATGGTTTGAGTCTAGTTCCCCTGCTGTCTGACCCTGAGAGTTCGTTGGATCGGCAGGCGATCTATTGGCACTACCCCCATTATCAAGCGGCAACGCCATACGGCGCAGTTCGGTCAGGGCCGTGGCGACTAATCGAGTTTTACGAGGACATGCACGTGGAACTCTATAACTTGGTTGACGACATTGGCGAAACGAAGGATCTGTCTTCGCAGCTGCCCGAACAGGCTGAGAAGTTGCGCTCCATGTTGCACAGCTGGAGGCAGGAAGTTGGCGCTCAAATGCCGATTCGCGTGCAGGAATACTCTCCGACGGCCCAAGACTAGCACGCCGAGGCGTGGCTATATCCTTGCATCGCCTGTATCCATTGGTTGCTTCCTGACGGGCGAGGCTCCGTGGAGGCTCCGTGTTGGTTTTTTGCTTGGCTCGCTTCGCGACGGGGAGACTGTCAGCGGCTTAGAAGCTTGCTGAACTTTTTCCACGGTAGCGTATTGGCGACGTCCGCCGGGGTCAGACCACCGCGTTGGGCTTGTTGGATACCGTGACGCATCACATCGAAGCCGCTGGTGCTGTGGGCATCAGTGCTGATGACAATAGGCACGCCGTGGCGTTTGGCGGCGGCGCAGTGGATGTCGCTAAGGTCGAGGCGGGCCGGATTAGCGTTGAGTTCCAGCATCTTGCCGTGCTGGGCAGCGGCGGCGATCACCTGCTCGATGTCGACAGCGTAGGGCTCGCGGCGGTTGATCAAACGGCCAGTCGGGTGCGCGATGATATCGACGTGCGGGTTTTCTAGTGCGCCCAAGATCCGCTCCGTAATTTGCTCACTCGGTTGATTCTGTCCGTAGTGCACACTGGCGATGACCCAATCGGCTTCGGCCAACACGTCGTCGGGCAGGTCCATACCGCCTTTTTCGAGGATGTCGCACTCGATGCCCTTGAGCACGACAATGTCATCCCACTCGTCACGCAATCGGTCGATCGCGGCCCACTGAGCACGCAGTCGGTCGGGGTCGAGGCCGTTGGCCATCGACACGCGTTGCGAGTGGTCAGTGATGGCGATGTACTCCAGGTCACGCGACCTAGCCGCCTCGATCATTTCCTCCAGCGACGCCTTGCCGTCGGTAGCGGTCGTGTGCATGTGCAGGTCAGCGCGAATATCGCTGAACTCGACCAGCTGGGGCAATTCGCCCTGCCCCGCCCAATCGAACTCCTCGCGTGCCTCGCGTAGCTTGGGGGAGAATAGCGGTAAGTCGAGTGCGTCGTAGACTGCCTGCTCATCAGCTCCAGCAAGGTAGGTCTCTTCCCCATCTTCCTCAACACGAAATACGCCCCATTCGTTGACTTTCAGCCCTCGCTGCTTAGCAAGTCCACGGACGGCAACGTTATGATCTTTGGAACCGGTGAAGTACTGCAGCGCGGCGCCGAACGACTCGCGGGGCACGACCCGCAAATCGATCTGCAGGCCCGAATCCATCCGCACCGACATCTTGGTGTCCCCGCGGGCGATCACATCGGCGACGCCGGGCAGCTTGCCGAAGTGATCCATCACCGACGCGTGGTCCTCGGCTTCAACGAGCAGATCGAGATCGCCAATCGTCTCACAGCCGCGACGGTAACTGCCAGCCATTTCCATCTGCGCGATGCCGTCGACTTGCCGCATGTGGTCGAGCAACTGCTGGACCACTGCGTCCGCGTCAGCCCAGCGGGTGCGCGATTCGGCTTGTTCGGCAATCGCGAGGCCCTTGAGGATCGTCTCTTCAGTCTTGGCTCCGAATCCCTTTAGCTCGCGAACCCGCTGTGCTTGGCAGGCTTCGCGAAGCTGATCGAGCGACTCAATGCCCAATTCCTTGTGCAGCACGGCTGCCTTTTTTGGTCCCAACCCTGGCACGCGGAGCAGTGCCAGCAAGCTGGCCGGCAGTTCACTTTGCAACTCCTCGAGCGCCTTGAGCTTGCCGGTTGCCAGCAGCTCTGCGGTCTTCTCGGCGAGTGTCTTGCCGATGCCATCAATGTCGGTCAGCTTGCGGTCGGGGTCGGCGGCGATCGAGGCCAGTGGCTCGCTCAGATCAGCGATTTTTCGGGCCCCGTTCCGATAAGAACGTATGCGGAAGGGATTGGCGTCCTGGAACTCCAGCAGGTCGGCGAGCTGCTCAAAAACGGCGGCAATATCGCGGTTATTCATTTTCGTAGTGTACCGAACGAGCCAGCTAGTGGGGAACCGGCCCGAAACTCGTCTTGCCCCGCTAGCGACATCCGGGATAGTTTGAGGCCTCAAATTGCTCGTCATTCTCGGTTGGTAGGTCGATCATGCGACTAGCTACGATTCTCGGTTCGTTGATTTTCGGGTCACTCACTTGGCAGTGGGCCACAGCGGGTGTCGTGTTTGAAGTCGAAACCCGCGACTTTGGCTACTCGCCGCCCATCAACGAAATGTCGACGCTCTACGCGGACGGTTTGTCGTTAAAAATGGAGACGAATCGAGTGCCCAATGGTCAGTCGGAGGCGATGATCTTCCGCGGCGACCGGCGCGAGATGGTGGTGGTTGATCACGCGCGGCGGACTTACCTCGTGATTGACCGACAGT
>JANQQA010000214.1 GCA_028285205.1 Bythopirellula sp.
AGGCTGAATGATCCTCAAGATCAATCGGATCGTGGTTGTCTTACCAGATCCGTTTGGACCGATGAATCCATAGAGAGAACCTTCGGGAACGTTCAGTGATAGATCAGATACCGCGGTATGCTGCCCATAGGTTTTCGTGACGCTCCTGATACGAATGGCGCTCAACTGTGCACTCCCTGATGCTTGACACTACAAGCCGCATTCGTATCGCAATTCTATATCTTGGAACAATTGAAAAGCACATGCGAAGTTTCCTAAAAATATATTGATCCAAGAATCAAACCAATCAAGCTTGCATCGCGAGACTAGGCAATCAAAATCAGGATAAGGGAGTAACCTGGCGTCGGACTATTCGGCCCCATGTCACTTACAACCTGCCTCGGCCGTAAACGCCGTGCGTTGCAATTTCGCGTTTGCCCGTACGTTGGGAATGCGCCAAGCTATTTTCCACACCGGTTTGTAGATCTTTATCGCAAGTAGCGGGACTCGGACTGCCATGCGACCAGCAGAACGCAAAGCCCCAATGAAGACAAACCTGCAGGTTCCGGCACACTCATTGCGAGCGGTGCCAGGTTGCCCGTGTACTGTCGTTGCCAGGCGAGGAGGTCGTGGCCATCGGAGTCGCCGTCGAAATCCGCGTCGGCACCGGCTCCTGAACCATAAGCGCCCCGCCACACGGCGAGGTCGTCTTTGTCTACGTCGCCGTCGCGGTCAAAGTCGGCCGAGAACGGAGTGAGCACATTGAGGCGTACGAAGTCGTTTTCGTAGATGATATCCCAGAACAACGCGCCGGTTAGCGCGGGCAAATCGGCAGGCAAGGTCGCGAAGGTGGTCCCACCGAGACCGTCCGTCGCGTGGAGAATTTCGAAGCTGTCCCCGGCCTGGGGAACGAACGCGGTGCCACCTTGTGTGAGTGGAACAAGATTCACCTCGAGCATCCCGTCTAGGCTGGCACCACCGTTGACGATCTGCAGCCGATCGTACTCATCGGGAGCGGATCCCCCGATGTCGATGCGCAAAGTGCCTGCCGAGGTTTGCAAGTAAGCGTTGCCAAATGCTACATTCGCGACGATCTCCAGGGTACCGATGCTGATTCCCGGTTCGATCGTCCCCAGATTAACCACGCTATCCGCGGCGACGTTGATGTTGATGGTTCCGTCACCAACGAGCCGGCCAAACACGTTGAGCATTGGTGTGTTGAGAGTCCCATTGTCGAGCACCAGATCGCTGTCGTCCCAGACGGTGGTATTCAGTGCGGCAATCGCTTCGGCACCTCCGCTGATGACCAGCGACGCCTCGCCTCCCGGGCCAAAAGAATCACCGCCGATAAGAAACGAATCAGCAGTCCAATTTGCAAGGGAACCACTAAGCAGGGCCGAACTCCCATTTGCCGCGGCGGTACCACCAAAGATCGTAAGACCACTGCTCACGGTGCCATCGACGACCTGAAACGATGCCGGCGCGGTGATTCCGACGCCCAGCGTCAATCCCGCGGTGAGCGATTCGCCCGCGCTTACGCTATGGCCACCGCTGGCCGACCCCCCCTCATGCCCAAACCACACGTTGCCCGCAAAATTCGGATTCGGTCCGAATCCAGTGAGGCGGTTAATAGCCAGCAACAAGTTGCCGGCTTGGCTAAACGTGCCGCCGGGCTCGAGCCGTAGCTCATCGGCGATCAGCGCGCCCCCGCTTTCGAGATTGAGGGTCCCGCCGCCAAACACGATCAGCGTTTTTTCCACATCAATGACACCACCGTTTTGAACGGTGACATGGCCCGACGCCCCCGCCGATGGGTTGGAAATGCCGTCGTCACTAATGACGCCCCCGATAGCGAGGACGGAATTGCTGCGCAACTCGCCTCCATCAACATCGATTGTTCCGTCGGCGGCATCCTGTGTACCAAGCAGAATCGAGTTGGCTTCGACGTAGCCGTCAGCCGCCACGTTCACTTTCCCCACCGCATTGTCCTTGAAGCCAATTACCAGATCTTCGGTGACGATCCATCGCGAGTCCGTCCCCGTGACGGTCACTTCCCCGTCAGAAGCGACGGCTTCTCCGACGTAACCGTTGTAGCTTTCCACGACCCCACCACCGGTCACGCCGAGACTGCCTGTACCAATGTTGCCGACGGTCAACGAGTCGAAGCTGGGCGTGACGCGCGACACCTTGAGCGTCTTTCCAGCAGAAACCGCCAGGCTGTCCATCCCCCAATCAGCAAAGGGCGAGTCGTCAATTCGCAGTCGACCGTTGGTGATGTGAATCGTGCCCCCAGTCCAGTCGAGCAAAGCGTCCTCGTCGATATCAATGTCACCGGCAGTGATGGTACTCGTCATGTCGTTAAGGTCGATCCGGGTCAACTCTCCCAGCACGTTGATGCTGCCGGTCACGTCGACCTCGCCACCGGAGGTGACCGTCAAGGCTGACTGGCGAACCTCGTCAAAGCCAGGATGGATACTCACCGATTGGCCGACGGTCACGCGCCCACCGTTTCTTACCGTAAGGATTCCATCAGCGGTCGCTCCTACCGTGGGTGCTCCAATCGTGACCGACTGATCAACACTCCATAACGCGGGTGTGCCTAAGCCACCGCCGTCGACGACAAGCCGTCCACTACCAGCATCGTTTCCGACAGACAGGTTTCCATGCGTGGCGACCCGCGCGTTCTGGCCAACACCGACACCGGGCAGGTCGTTGAGCCCATCGCCCGCGACGACGACATCGGTCGAATCCCATAGTGCACCGGCGTTGACGATGTTCAGCGACGCGGAACCTCTCACTCGGCTTGTCAGGGTGTCGAGCCGCCCTCCCAACAGGGTGAGCGTCGCGGTGCCGCCAACGCCCCCGCCGATGACCAACGAATCACCGAACAGATCATCAAGATCAAAGCGGCTAGCGCTAGTGCCGTCGCCGATCGTCAAGTCCACGGTGGTGGTCGGAAATCCAGGCGAGTTGACAAGTTGCAGATCGTTGATCGCGGTACCATTGGCCACGTTCACGGTGTGGTTGCCAATACCCGAGCCGAGTAGTTGGCCGTCAAAGAGAGCCGTATCGGCTGCACCAGGCGGACCGCCACCGGGAAGCCAATTTGCCGCGTCACTGAAGTTCGAATTACCGGTGAAGTTGTCCCAATCGAAGACGGTGCCCCATGCGGGAAGAGGCGGTTGGCTCTGAGACGCGACAACGAGCCCAACAATCACCAGTATGGTTCGCGAAAGCAAGTTGGTGCTACGCACTGCAATATCCTCCAACCCAGGCCGCGAAGAAAAAATGGCAATGAATCGATAGGTTTGCGTTCGGGCATTTTAGCAGAATCGCAATACTGGCTCAAATCTTCAAACAAGCTCACGGAATCGACGCCGCTACGGCCGGTGTATCATTTCCAACGGAGGCTTTACGCTGTCAGAATGCGTTGGTAGACCAACCGCTTATGGTGGCGACGCGCCGATTCTTCTCAACACGATTGGCAGCACTGGTAGTCGGCGCAGTGCGACGGTCGTAGAGACCCCCAACGCTGAGGCAATTGACGGGCAGTGAGGCTCCTCCGGAAAGCGCTCGGGAAGTCAACTGTCGGAATTGGCGACCGCTAGTCCTACTAGGGGGGTGACACCTACTAGATGTCAACCACAGAGATTCACGCGATAACGTATTGAGTCATGGGGCGCTCAAAACCGGTTCTTCCGCAATGTTGGTGAACGAATCGCACGCTAGCAACCGTATTATCTGTAGCTGGATTGCTTGAAATCTACTTTGAGGACGATGAACCTGCTTTCCGAACGGAGGCTCTATGCGGGTTCGTACTGTGGGACGATCCCAGCAGACATGCCTCCAGAGGATTGGCTCATGAAATTGCGTTGTCCTCCAAATGATTCCGGTATCAAGTCCATAGTTGAAGAAGAGCAGGATAGGTGCACGCTAGTATCGACCGACCGCACATTTTGTCTTCCGACCTTTGGGACGCTTCATGTTGTGCGTGGCAACGTAGAGAGCATTGATCTCCACTTTGGTGAGGTGATGTCTACCGGCTACAAGACGCTGTACTTTCGCCTTTGGGAAGCGTGGGAAAAAATCAATAAGGTCTTGCTCCCAAGCCCAGGCAATGATCGCACGAAGATGATCTCTGGCTTTGTTGGCGGTACGTCCCGGGTTCGCACCTTCGTCGGAGATCGCACGTTCATGGACCCAATCCAAGAATTCTCTTACTTCTCAGCGACCCATCTGTTCTATGGGCGCACCGTTTCCCCACTCTGTCCATTTCTTGAGGGTCGTCAGGTATTCTTTCCTTGTCGTTGAGGCTCTGTTGTAAACTCGGAGATACTGATTGATGGCTACCCAACTGCGGAAGCAATTGCAGAGGCCAATGATCATCTGCTGGGATCGGTGGAGTGTGCACAGATGGGCGCATTACAAGCGCAGGGATCAATAAATGTGGTTATATACAGTGTTGACATCTACCTCAGTTCACCACGTGTCATCCGCATAAAGCGGGGCCAGAGGAGGCACATGCCATAGCCCGTCGCTTATGGCAACGCGACCGATGGCACAAGCCGTTGTTGCTGACTACGCAGTTTGGGCTCTGATGCCAGCCCTGGAGCTGAGCCAAATCCGCAGATCGTTGAAGTCGAACGCCAACGAGATGACGTTGACAACCAACAGCACCGTCAAGAAAGCCCCATAAAGGGCCGTGCCTTCCGGTCTGGCGAAAGCCAGCATGAACACCAGTGGCGTCCACGGAAGCACATGCCCGGCCGCCGCCACCTTCGAGAATCCACCGGAAGCGATGACAATCGCCACCGTCAACGCCATGCCACTGAGCGACAACGCCGCGATGAGACCGCCACCCGGTTGGCCGAGAAACGCCAGCGTCGCCAGGTTGACAGGTCCCAGGATGAAATTCATCCAGATTTGCACCCACGTCGGAAGCTCGGAATGCGATTTCATCACGCGAGCGATTCTGCCGGTTGGTTGTGTTGCGTTTGTCATGACTAATTCCCTATTCTCTGTTGGTTGCGATTGGTGGAACGGTAACTTCTCAGGCTACGCTGGTTGCTTCTTCAAGACGCTCAGCACATCTTCCGGATTAGCACGCGTCGTGTAGTCCACATCGACGTGGGCGAAGAGCACCTTGCCATCGGTATCAACTACCAGCGTGCCGGGAACGGGTAGGTTGAAGTTGCCCGCACCGTTGAACTTCTCCAGGTCGCCGCCCAAGTTCTTGTAGATTGGGCGAAGGTTGTCGGGCAGCGGAAAGGCGAGCCCAAGTTCCTTCGCGTACTCGGCACCGACGTCGGACAGAACCTCGAATTCAAGTTCGTTCTTCTCACTCGTCGATAACGAAGAGTCCGGCAGCTCGGGCGTGATGGCTATGAGTTGGGCACCCGCTTCCTTAATCTGCGGCAGTGCTTCTTGATACGTGCGGAGCGTTAGATTGCAGTAGGGGCACCAACCGCCGCGGTAGAACACCAACACGACCGGACCCGCCTTGCGAAGCTCAGCAAGGCTCCTTTTCTCTCCGGATTGGTTCGACAACTCAAAGTCTTGGACCGTGTCGCCAACCTTGACGGCGTTCTCCGCCATGCCCGACGCATCCAAGGCCTTGATGGAGTCATCGAACTTCTGCATTAAGTCCTGAGGAATCTGCGTCTTGAGGTTCGTTTTGAGTTCTGCGAGTTCTTGTTGAAGTGACATCGTTCTTTTCCTTTGTTGGTTGAGTGAAGTTGTTGTTGGTTTCCGGTTCTAGTTCCTGTGGTCAGTTTCTAAGAGCCCATAGCCATGCTCTTGTCCCAAGCCATCGGAGCAAAAGCCTTATCAAGCGGTGGTTGCACGGTCGGGGTGGTGTAGTTGGAGAGCACTTTGAGGCTCGTTCCGACAATCACCTCCAGAAGCGTTTCCTTCGTGTAGCCCGCCGCTAGGAACGCCTGGACTTGTTCGTCAGTCGGCTTCCCACGTGATTCGTTGATGATGACCGCGAAGGTGCGTAGAGCTTCGAGCTTCGGGTCACTGATTGGCGAACCACTTCGCAACGCCTCAATCACGCCCTCATCGACTCCAGCCATTTTCGAGACGGCCGTGTGGGCTGCCATGCAGTAGGTGCAGCCATTCAAGCGATTGTTGGTCATCAGGATGATTTGCCGCTCCGTTTCACTGAGGTTGGTCTTGTCGAACAGACCCATCAGCGTGAGGTAGCTCTCCACCATTACTGGCGACTCCGCCATGTTGGCCATGAGATTCGGCACGAAGCCCATCGTCTTCTTTGCCGCTTGAAGGATTGGCTTCGAAGCTTCCGGTGCACTCTCAATTGTGTGGGTGGTGAAGTCGGTCATTGGTTTTTCCTCTGTTATTGGTAGTGGAGTTGTTGGTTTGAGAATTCGGTTAGCAGATGCGCTTCAGGAAGTCGCGCATCTTCTCGATGACTTGCGGAGCATCTTCTTCCAGCACGAAGTGTCCAGTGTCAAACAAGTGGAAGTCGATTTCCTTGAGGTGCTTTCGATACGCCTCAGCACCAGCGGCGATGAAAATCGGGTCGTTGGCACCCCAGGCAATCAACGTCGGGGGCTGATGCTCTTGAAGAAACGCATGCCACTCGGGGTAGAGCTTGACGTTGTTCTGGTAGTCGTAGAACAAGTCCAACTGCACTTGCTGCTGGCCGGGTCGGTCAATGCGAGCGAAGTCGAGCACCCAGTTGTCCGGGTTGATGCCCTCGGGGTTCCGCGTGCCCTCGGTGTACATCCACTTGATGCCTTCCAGACTCATCAGTTGGCCGACAATCGCCTTCTCAAGCTCAGCGGTGCGGTTCTCCCAGTACTGAGCGACCGGCTCTGAATTCTCTGGATGAAAGCCCTCTTCGAAGGCATTGCCGTTCATCACGACCAAGCCTTTGACCCGCTCGGGATGTCTAGTTGCGAGCCTGTAGCCAACCGGTGCTCCATAGTCCTGCATCCCCAGCACAAACTCCGTAATGCCCTTCTGCTCAAGGAACTTCTCAGTCGTGGTGGCCAAGTTATCGAAGGTGTATTCGTAGTCCGCGGAGCCTGGAAAGTCGCTGTTGCCAAAACCGGGGTAGTCGGGGGCAATCAAGTAGTAGCTGTCGCCCAGTGCGGCGAGAACGTCGCGATACATGTGCGAGGAGGCGGGGTAGCCATGCAGCAATACGACTGCTCGGTGTTGGGGCATTCCGGACTCTCGGAAGAAGAGGTTGACGCCGCCAACCGATTCGCGGCCGTACCGGACGTGCGACAAGTTGTCTGCTGGTTGAGCTGTCATCTGCTTCCCTCCGTTCTGGTACACACATTCCAAAAGCCGCTAAAAAAAATAATTCGCTTACTTTCGGAGCAAGCGAATTGCTCGTATATTGGAATAGACGTTCCAATATACTGAATCTTACAGGCTCTTCGGGATCTTTCAACAGCTTTCTGAAGAAATGCTTGATTATTGGAACAAATGTTCCAAAAATAGAGTAGTCTTGAACGATAAAGAGGGCATAAGGGCCCTAGAGACCGGAGGAATCACGATGAAAACCAGCGGTAGACCCCGGAATTTTGACGAGCAGGCGATTCTGTGTCGCATTCTGGAGCTGTTTCGGCGGCAGGGCTACGACAACACCACCTTTGAGCAACTGGTGGCCGAGAGCGGCCTCAGCCGGTCCAGCCTCTACAACGCTTTTGGAGGCAAGGAAGAGCTATTGGATAAGGCGATGGGGCTGTATATCGAGTCGCAGGCCGACGTCCTTTATGCGAAGCTTGCAGATGAAGAATCTGGCGAAGAGACTCTGGGGGCGATTATCGGTGCCTTTGCAAACCCGGTACAGCGAGGCTGTACGGATTGTCTAGTCCGGAAGACACTGATTCGAAACGCAAGCTCCTCAGAACCTCCCGTGCAGGCCTCGACAATCAAGAAGAGCATCACGAGCCTCTGGAAAGCAATCTCACTTGCTATCGGACATACTCGCGGTAAGCGAAAAGCGACGAGCAAGCTCTCGCTTACCAATGAAGAGCGAGCCGCCATCATCGTTGGTCTGATTCAGGGAACGGCGGTATTAGCACGCACCGGCAGGCAAACAGAACTGCTCAAGAGCATCCATTCTGGGGCCAAGAAACTCGCGAGCTAGCAAGAGATCAAAAGCGAATGCGTCCCAAGTCGACCAGAAGTTAGCCTTTACCCAACAAGACCTGATTGCGCTTACACTGGAGCCATGGCTAAAGGCGGAAGGATATCTGCAACGTTCCAAAGTCTCGTTCCCAAGACATCAGCGTCCTCACGCAGCAATGCGTCTGTAGGGTAAGCTACCTGCGTTCGTCACACGGTGGTCGCGATGCGGCAAAATTGAACCAATTCAAGTACACATGCGAAGCCCGCAAGGGTGGGATGGCAAAAAGATCCTGGTCCTAAAGCAATTATCCGAACGAGAAACATAATCCGCACTGCTACGGCCACTAACGCTGAAAAATCGGCAACAACTGATTCGATGCACTCAACGCCAACACGCCAATCGCTGTTGTGTAGGCAGTACCCCATCGTTGATCATTGCGATAGTGCTCTCGATCCCAGCTTCCATCCACGTGTTGATTTTTCACCAATACCGCCGCTGTAGGCGGAAAAAACTCACGCCAATGTCGATCGCCGAGTTGATACATCGCTTGGCTACACATCAGCAATCCATAAAAGTAACGGTTGCCTCCACTACTGCTGGATGGAATTTTCCCCGCGGCATTGTAGTCCTGAAACCCACTAATCAAAATCCAATCTCCAGCTTGTTGCGCTTCGGGTGTGTGGTGCAATCCCGAATGCGCTAGTGCAAGAATACCAGCTCCTGCCATGGCACGAGAACACCGTCCTCGACGATACGCAAGATCGTAGACGAAAGTCCGTTGGTCTTGATCGAAACATCGTCGCACGTAGCCAATTGCTCGTTCGATGCGAGCTTCGTCGACCTCGAAGCCGGCATTCTTGGCCGAACGTAGAAACATTAGATGCCAGCCGGTAATGGAAAGGTCGGAATCGACATTGTGGGGATCGTCTAGATAGCGCCAACCTCCAAAGTCGATGTTGCGATCTTTCGGCCAGTCGTGCATCGTGAATGACACTTTGAGGGCCTTCTCAATCACGGGCTGGAGTTCTTGAGCGGTCTTTGATCCCGACATCGCATACGACTCACAGAGAACTAGTCCGGCAATCGCATGGTTGTAACTTGCCGTAATGCCGATTTCTCGTCCGACTTTACGGGAAATGCTGGAACTGTTTGGGGCGGCGGAAGCTAACAAGCCGCTCCGCTTCTGGCAAGAGATCACGTAGTCGAGGGAATCGGCAAGCACAACTCCGTATTGCCCCTCACCGGGAAGATGTCCCTGAGCGAGGTAGGCCAATGTGCATAGGCTCGTTACTCCCGGCTGGCCCTGCTGGAGCGTCGGAAAAGATCCATCAGGTTGCTGTCGACTGGCCAACCATGCAAGTGCTCTTTCAACAGACTCGTTGACGCTTTCCCACTGCGAAGCCGTCAGCACTTCAGCTGGCGACCTATCACTCGTAGCTGCATCCTGCGCCAACACGGGACCCGCACACAACCAGCTAGCCAGAACGATCCCAAGATAGAAGTGGCCACGAAGTACTAGATAAGGTCGCATCGTTCAACAGTCTCCCGCCACGATGTGGCTAATGTTGAAGTATCGGCAACAATTGGCTCGTCGCGATCAAAGAGATCACATTCTTTAGCAAGTGCAAGATTAGGAGCGAGCGACCGGGGCGGTTGCAAGCCGTGGCATCGCGTGCCACCGAAACGACATGATAGCAGATGCGATGAGAGTTTGGGAGCTGAGACTGCTTTCCCCTCAGATTCAGTAAAGTTTCACTCAGCTGCCTTGATATCTATGAAAGAGTCTTGAAGAGAAGAAGCGGTTCTCCTATCGCTTAGGGATGCTTTAACCCATTTCCCTTTACCAAAGGAGAACCGCGACGATGTTATACCTTGGAATCGACCAACATGCACGGCAGCTCACGATTTCACTCCGCAATGAAGAAGGCGACGTTCTCATGGCACGCCAAGTCTCAACGAAACCAGAGAAGATTAACGCATTTTTCCAGCGACTCACTCGCGAGCGGCTGGGTAGCGACGAATCGTTCTTGGCCGTAGTGGAAGTGTGTGGCTTTAACGACTGGCTGATTCGCATGCTTCGTGACTACCGCTGCCACAAGGTGATTCTCATCCAACCCGAAGTGCGAAAAAAACAAAAGACCGATCGCCGAGATGCTGCGGCGCTGAGCGAACTATTGTGGGTCAACCGAGATCGGCTCCTAGCGGGCAAGCCCGTCCGAGGCCTGCGGCAGGTCGATATTGCTTCCACCACCGATCAAGAAAACCGACGACTCACCATGCTCCGCAAAGATGCAGGCCGAACACGAACTCGCATCATCAACATGATCAAACACATCCTCCGGCGTCACAACCTGCATTGGGAGATGCCAACCAAGACGTTCCCCACTCGGCCGGCTATTGCCTGGCTCAAGGGATTGGTCCTACCTGAGATCGATCAATTGGAACTGAACCACTTGCTCGTTGACCTCGAACATGCTCAGCAACGGCTTAATGAATTGGAGGAGAAACTCGCCGAGCGGTGTGGCACGAGCGAAACAGCTACGCTGCTCTCGCCGATGCAAGGTGTTGGGCACTATACAGCGACCGCTTTGGCATGCCGGGTTGGCCGAGTAGAACGCTTTCCCCGTTCTCGAAGCTTGGCTAATTATTGGGGACTTACTCCTGGCTGCCGCAACAGTGGTGAGAAGAACCAACGCTTGGGCAGTATCACCAAATCGGGCAGCGATATGGCCCGGTGGCTACTGGCGCAGGTCGCTTACCAGACGCTTAAGAAGGACAAAAAGTTGCGCCAGTGGTAAGCCATCAACGAAATAAAGAAACAGGCGACAACGCAAACCACTACCGATGCGCAGCAACCTCGAAAGAAACCGCTTTTTTTCTGTTCTAGCTTGACAGACTCTCACAGGAACAGTTTCATCGGCTGTGCAGTCTTCTCGGAATACAGTTTCCACCCGAGGTGGGACTTCTATGAAAACTCATCACTCGTCAAGTGAATTTTCTCGGTGGTTCCCTTCTTCTATCCGAGCGTCTCCCGCGTTGGCGGGATAGCCCCT
>JANQQA010000256.1 GCA_028285205.1 Bythopirellula sp.
CTGTAGATTTCAATCTCGCTTCGGTGACCGGCCGTGGCGGTGTCAAAGGTGTAGGTCGTGCCATTTTCCGAATCAATGCCAAGATTCGCAGTGATGTAGGCATCATTAGCACCCATCGTCGAAACTATGGAGCCTGACAGCGAGCCATTGCTTGTAGCACCAGTACCTGGGTCGTTAATTCCTACCGGCGTGCCCACGGAACCATCCGTAAAGCGATCTTGAAAAAGTACGATCGTCGCCCTCGCAAACTGAGGGCAACTAGTTGCCGCCACGAGGACGACAACCATTGAGCTGCGTTGCCAAATCATAAGTTTTTCGCCTTTGTAAATTTCTGTGAGGTTCTACTGCTCTCGCCGGACGGCCAACGCGGCAACTCCCAGCAGTCCCAACGCCAGTGACGTCGGCTCGGGAATAATTCGTAAGTCGTCAAATTGGCTGAGCGTTCCCGCGGCACGGATATCGGTCCAAAAGCCCAAAGCCGATCCGTCGATGCCGGAAGTGTCGTTACCAGGCTCAGCCCAAGTTGTCCTGATGTCGCGAGCACCAGCACCGTTGCCATCGCTGTCGTCGTTGTCATAGTGGCCGACCTCGTATGTGGTGGCATCCGTACGGGCGATGAACAGGGTGTCGCCATCGGTCACGCCAACGCCGAACGCCGATCCGAATTGGGAACCAGCCCCGTCAAATCCGTTGCTGGCTTCCGACGAACCGGTCGTGATGTAAATAAAGTTAGCTCGCGTGTTGGCGTTGGCGCTGGTCGCCTCGACCAGGTTCGCGGCGTTGCCTACGAAAAGCCCCAAATCACGGTTGTCGCTGGAAAGACTGATTACGTCCACCTGCAACTCCTCTCCAACGGCAAGCGACGTCGTCTTGTGACGCCAGAGCGTTTGTTCGACATCGTCGGCAACCGCGGTGACGACTGTGGCCGTGCCGCCGCTGACGGTGAACGTGCTGTCAGAGGCGCTAGTGTCATGGTCGTTGCCGTTATCGAGCACTGTCCATTGAGTGTAGTCGCCAGACGAATCCACACTGAAGCTGTCGAGCAACGTTGCATTCGCTGTCGATGCCAGCAGAATTACTAGTGCTGACACACACGCGATCCATTTCAGAGATTTCATTAGTCACAACCTCCCAAAAAGAAAAAAGGAAAAGGAACAAAGGAGAGAACACGACGTGTGCAGACCGTAGCCGACACACGTTGAGCTACTCAAACATACATCTACCGACATCTATGGTTACTTCGAAACAAAATCATCAGGCCGCAAACCGCCAACACAGCCGTCGAAGGCTCAGGCACCGTATCCGTCGATGCGGATAGCGGCCCAGGTCCCGGATAGTTGGCCTGCCAGTCAGGGATACCCGCTGGGTTGGTTCGCTGAAGCAGCAAAAAGTCCGCGCCATCGACGTCACCATCGCCATCGGCATCGCCTGGAAGCCCAAAGCTCAGCACCAAGTCCGTTCCGCCGATGATCGAGGCGTTAAAGTTTGATGGCAAGTCGAAGGTGACCCCTAGATCGTTGATTCCTTCTGCGGCCGACAGCAGGGTGTATTCTGTCCCACCCACGGGTGTGAAACTGCCGAGTTGCGTAACACTGATAGTACCGTCAAGGGTAGCCATGCCCGTTACGTCTACGAAGTCCTGACCGAAGGCAGCAAAGTCGAGTTCCAAAATCGAACTGGCTCCCATGACCAAATCGCCATCGATCGTGAGCGTTTGGCCATCCAATCGAGCGCCGGCAGGTTCGGTGCCCGTCAGAGTAAACGAGTCGAGCGTACCAGTGATGTCGGCGGTGTTTGAAACAGCCACGCCTACGGAATTGATTGCTTCGCTGAGCAAAGTCTCGGCGTTGCGAACCGTTTGAAATCCACTGCCGGTATCGGCTTCCCAAGTGGCTGTCCAGTTGCCAGCACCGCCCGTCGTGTCGAGCGTGATACGCAGCACGACGTCTCCGCCGCTCGTGCTCGCATCGACGAGCCAATCTGCTCCGTCTGCGACACCGCCGTTGACCGCCGCCTCATCGCCGCGGAATGCCGTGTTCGGGGTCACAGACGCGTCGCCACGGTAAAGCGACCAGGCGAGCCCTTCCACAATATTGATAAAGCGGGCATTACCACTGTTAGCGGCTGACTGTCCGTTGGCAAATCCAAGGGCAAACCAGTCGTTGTCGCCAGAAACATTCTGAATTGAAGTTTCCAGCGTGTACGTGGAACCATCGATGGGGGTAAATGCGAGTGTCGCCGAGCCGCCGGCCGTGCCAATGACGCTGTCTCCATCATCCTCAAAAGTCGGGGCAGCCACCCAGTTTGCGCCACCGGTCGTCGTGTCAGGCGTCGCTCCGTTTAACGCCCCACCCGCTCCGCTAAAGTCATCACTGAAGAATGTTTGGAAGCCACCTGCTGCGACACCCGCTCCGCCAACAGACAAAGTGCCGTTAACGACAACGTCACCGGTCGAGGCCGTGTTCATTTCGAGGCGGGCACCGGCCGCTACGGTCGTGGTTCCGGCGTAGTCATTTCCCGTATTGTTCAGTTGCACCGTGCCCGTGTTCACGTTGACAGGCCCGTACCCGGTCATGCCCCCGCTACCGGTGACCGTGTACGTCGACCCACCACCACCGTTAAACGTCACGCTACCTGGCGCTACGTTGCCTAAGACGGTCACAGACTTATTGGAGACATTCCCGAACGTTACGTTGTCCAGCTGTTGGAACTGCGTGCTGCCGCCAGTCCAATTGTTGGTCGTTCCGACATCCCAATTGCTGCCCGACGTACCCGCCCAGTTGAGATTCGCCGAGGCACCGGTCACGTTCAGATTGACGGCGGTCGCCGAGTTGGTAATTGTGAATGACTGACGAACGTCAGCGGTAATATCGTTGCCTTGAGCATCACGTACAGCGATGTTGTAGTTTCCAATGTTTGCCGTGCCTGTCGCAGACGCCGCTTGCACAAGTGCGTACGATCCCGTGGCGAGCGTCCCCTCAACTGGTTGGACATTCACGTTGATCTGATTGGTCGACGCACCTGCGTTAATGGTCGCCGTGCCCGACACATCCAGCCGGTCACTATCACCAGCCGCAGTGGTGTCGCCCAGTTCATAGTTCCAACCACCAGTCACGTTGTCGCCGAATGTGGAGTAGCGGAAGTCGCCGGTGATGCTGAGCGTTCCGACACTGTCGCCAGGAGCAATCGTGGAATCGTCGAACGCGGAGATTCGTTTTCCGGCGCCAATGAATACTGTGCCTGCACCTGTTAGCGTCTGTCCAGCCTCGTCGCCCGATGACGGAATTGTGTCCGGGTCGTCGACCAGTTGCAGTGCGTACGAACCTGTGTAATCGGACACGTCAAAAGTAGTGTTCTCGCGAACTTCGATAGTCCGACTTCTAAGCTCACCCACGCCAGGGGCACCTTCCTCTACCGCGAGCGTTCCCTCCTCGATCACTGTGCGGCCTTGATGGTAGTCGTCTCGCACACCAGTCCCGGTGGCGATCGTCCACGTTCCAGATCCCCGCTTAATAACATTGATATTGGCGTTTTCGGCACCGTCGGCAATTGCGTCGGTCCGATCAACGATGGAACCTGTAATACGTCCGTTGCCGGCACCGTCGAAAACAAAGTTCCGATCGGTGTTATCGGGGCCAGAAATGTTGCCGGACAGAGTCAGCGTGCCGGAGTCAGAGCGAATATTGTACTGATTGCCACCAGTCGTTCCCACGATGTCACCGCCCCAGGCACTCGTGCCAGACGAAGTAACATGTGGAGTCGAGTTCTCAGGTTGACGCGCGCCTAGTGTCAAATGCTCGCTGGCTACATTCGCACTGCTTAGTGAGAGCGTGCTGTCCTCGAGGTCACCAGGAAGGATCGTTCCATCGTCAGGAACGTTCGTGCCTGCACCTAACGCTGAGTCGCTCGCAACGCGAAGTGTGCCACCATTGACGTTCGTCACGCCAGTGTAAGAATTGGTTCCGCTGAGCGTCACGGTTTCGGTGGTCAGGGTACCACTTACGAAGACGCCACCCGCACCAGAGATCGCATTAGAAAAAGTTCCGTCGAAGCCGCCGCCGAGTTCGTCACCAATGAACCCGAATGTCGCACCATCCGAGATATCAACGTTTCCCGGAATCGACCCGGGAGCATTCACACGCAAAGCACCGGCTGTAACGTTAGTCGATCCAGAGAAGGTGTTCGCACCGGTGAGTAGCAGTGTGCCAGCTCCGCCTTTGTTGAGGTTAGAACCTGCGATAGGAGCGCTAATCTCGTGAGCACCCGCCACGACGGTGACAGAGCCTGATCCAACGAGTGTCAGCGTGTTGGAGCCAGTGATGTTGTACTCAGCTGCACCATTGTCGAGAATCACCGTATCCAACGATGCAGCGACATCCATATTGATTGCGGCGGGGGAGTTTGGTGCCGTCAGAATACCTCCGAAGCGAACCGTCGAGCCTGGCGTCGGTGTACCTTGCGTCCAGTTGCCGGCGGTGCTGAAGTCGCCGCCGCCATCGACGTTCCATTCGTTTATTACTGTGGTGATCAGCTCAGTCAGCGAAAAATTATCAAACGTTGGTGCCACAGGCGGACTTCCACCCGCATACGAGAGCCCGGCAAAACTGAGATCGCTCACCGCGCGGTTAATGGTAACCGGTGATCCACCTGTTTGTTGCGACGCCCCGTTGATACGGTAGTCGGCAGTGTAGCTGGAGCCGTCGCCGGTGGTGTCGACGATAATTTCCAGGTTGAATGTTGAACCATATTCACCTGGGAACCCAAAATCGGTGTCGAGGTCCGCGACGGAGACCAACCCTCCACCGGTACGATCGCTGAACATTGACAAGTCGCCGGGCACTCCATTCGCTGGGAGTGAATCCCGAAATAGCATCCACGGCCCTGCACCTGGGTTAGTTATGTTTGAGAAGCGGTCGTTTCCATTACTAGTTGCAGGGGCTGTTGGTGCAACAGGCGAAAAACCGAGCGCGATCCATTGATTCGATTCGCTATTGATCGTGACATCCATCGAGAGGGTGTACGTTGCGCCGAGCTGAGGATTAAAATCCAACACAGCGCTTCCGGCGTCAGCGGCAACCAACGTGCCGTTATCCAGGAATGCGGAATTTGCAATCCACGCGGCCCCTTGCTCGTCTTCCAACGCTCCATCAAGTGCGCCCCCTGCACCGCTAAAGTCGTCGGCGAAGATTGTCGTTTGAGCGCTAGCGAAACGCTGGCAAACGAACAGGAAGACTGTGCTAAGGCATAGAGCGACTACTGCTATATTAATCGTGCGTCTCATTGTTGCTTCTCCGTTGCTAACGTGTCGATCTTTCGGAGCTGGCTGAGGAATCAGCCATTACTGTGCGACACGACTTACGCGTTTGTGAGTAGATTGTGGAAAAGAAATGATTTTGTGAGTAGATTGTGGAAAAGGTATGATGAAAGTAAAAGTTTGTTATCGTCATGGATCGGTCGAAGAAGCTCCCAGCTTCTAGATTGCACCTCTCTTGTTCAAGTTCGGGCCAAACCCGTTTCTTTTACTGATCCCAAACTGACTGTCGGCCAAAGGCGTACCATTCGACTCGTAGCGCCATGGGATTCGGGAGTGCTTCTTGACGCCCCCTACGATTCTGCATCGTGCCGTTCCAGACATCGATTTCGATTACATTCTCAAACTGACTCAGACCGTCGGTCACATTGACAAAGCGAAACTGCGGATTGTCAAAAGTCTGCCCATCCTGGTTGTCGACCCAGGACTCTACCTCGACCAGCTTGCCATTGACTCGAACAGCTTGAATACCATTGTCAGCAAGAAAACGACCGAAAACTTGAGTCGTTGATAAGTCGTAACCTGTAAGGTCGAATTTAGTTTGAAAAGTATACAGGGAATTCGCGGGGGCGCGCTTCCAGTCGTTTACAGAGACCCACTGGGAGGTATCTGGATTGTTAGCAAGATATCTTTCATGAGGCCCACAGACGACCGCATAATGCTTACTCTTGTTTCCTTCACTTGCCGCCAAAGCTACTTGCCACTGAGAATCCTCATCACCCACCTGAATTCCATGCCCAGTGTTGTGTAGTTCCACTGGACGATAAGGTTTCAGTGAGCCAGAATTCAGGAGCTCCAGCAAACTCGCAGAAACTTCTTCAGACTTCGATAGCCGTCCCCGTCCATCAGTAGCAAATGCTTCACCCTCAGCAATCAGGATACCGCGACGCACGTGAGAGCCACTATGACGAGGATGCACGCGAACTAGTCCCTTGTGAACGCTTGTTCGCGTCTTTCTTTCCTTCGACGCCGAAACCGAAAATGTCGTACCCAGATCCACAACTTCAAGATCTTCGGTTTCAATCGTGAATCCCTTGGCCCAACTGGCCACATCGACGGCAACTTCACCCTCGAGGAGACGTACACGGTCGCGCGAAACGAAGGTCATTGTGCTTTGTACGTCAGTTACGATTTCGGCCCCACATCCCATGCTTATCCGAACATCACTATCGCTAATCCAAACCGTGTCGCCTTCATACAGCTGGTCACCAATGGATAGCTGCACGCCTTCACGCTCGATTCCATCACCTAGTTCCAAGGTTGCCACAGGAGCAGGTGGCTTTCTGATGTGCGCGATGACCTCATTTTTTTTCTGAGCATGATCGTCCAAAGTGGTTGGGTCCGTGTGGAACGCAACTACCAATAGCATGGCCGCAGCAGCGAGTCCAAAGGGTAGTAGCCAAAGCGTACGACGCGTACTCCGGGAGGAAACGGTTCCGATATGGGGTGGTTGCAGCTTGTCGGCGCGCGATATTTCGGAGTTCAAAGCACCAGTTCGGAATACATGTCGTATTTCCGAGTCGAGTTGAGCTGTCAATGCGAACTGCTCACGCACCTGGCTGTCTTCGTCAAGTAGCTGCTCAAGCCGCTTGAATTCTAAATCGTCCGCTTCCTCCGACAGCACCGTGTCGAATAAGCGAAGCAGTTCATCCTGAGGTTCGTATTTGTCCATGAATCCTAGGTCAGTGCCAGTTGGCTCTTGATACAACGAAGAAGTGACTTTCTTAATCGGACCAGTACCATGGTGATCGCGGCTACTGACTTATTGTCCAATTCTGCCAAATCTCGAATCGGCTTACTCTCAGAGTAGCGCAGTCGGAGCAATTGTTGGTTTTTCTCTGACATCTGCTTCAGACAAGTGACCAAAGCATCTAGCCTAGAATCAGACTCGTCGTTGCCTAGCTGCTGGTAACACTCAGCAACTTTTTCCATCACAGAGTCGCTAAAGAAAACTCGTGTCCGAGCTTGGCTACGCTGAAAGTTCTTGATGTTGTAATACGCCACCTTCAATGCCCAGCTCCCAAAACTGGTTCCTAGTTCATACTCTGCAAACTTTTGCCACAGAACAACGGTGGTGTTCTGATAGACTTCCTCCGCGTCAGCCATGTTTTGCAGCATCGAATAAATGTATCCAAACAATCGCTTGCGATTGTCTTCAATCAACTCAGAAAAGACGGCTACCGCTTTCGCATCATCCACAACAGAGTTTGCCTTGCTTTGAACAGTTGGTCCGGCATATCCGCAGACACACAGGAAATGTGCGGCAGCTGCAGATTGCAACGGAATTTCTCCAAAAGAGATCAATCTGCTTGCTTCAATTGGCTTGCGGCGGCTACACACAACAGCCAACTACGGCTCAGCAAGCTACTTAAGGTGTTTCCCATAAAGGCTTTAGGGCGTTTGGCGTTCCTTGAGTGGGACCAACGAGCATGAAATCGACGTAAGAGCAGAATGTCCGGCGGTCACGCCGTTCCGGCGGAGCATTCGGAAAGAACGCGGCGGGATCATCAAAGAATGCTCCTGATCACATGCGCTTCTTCGACACCTGTGAGCTTCTGATCTAGGCCCATGAATGGGAATGTCAGCTGATCGTGGTTTATTCCAAGCAGATGAAGAATTGTCGCGTTTAGATCTCTTACGTGTACTGGATTCTCCACGACATTGTAGCAGTAGTCATCGGTGCGACCGTAAGTCATGCCGCCCCTTACACCGCCACCCGCCAACCAAATCGTAAAGCAGCGAGGGTGATGGTCGCGACCATAATTTGTCGAGGTGAGTTCTCCTTGGCAGTACGTCGTGCGCCCAAACTCTCCGGCAAAGACTACGACGGTATCATCCAACAAGCCTCGTTGCTTCAAGTCGGTAATTAGCGCCGCAGAGGCCTGGTCGACATCGTACGCCTGTCCTGGCAGCTTCTTGGGCAATCCTCGATGGTGGTCCCAGCCACGATGAAATAGCTGCACAAACCTCACGTCCCGTTCGATCATTCGTCGAGCTAGTAGGCAATTACGAGCAAACGATCCTTTCTTGCGTGCTTCAGGACCGTACAGCTCAAAGATGTGCTCGGGTTCTCCCGAAAGATCGGTTAGCTCAGGAACTGACGCCTGCATGCGAAACGCCATCTCTTGTTGTGCAATAGTTGTTTCAATTTCTGGATCGCCGTACTGCAGCGCTTCGTCGCGATGTAGTTTGGTTACCAATTCGAGCATGGCTCTGCGGCTAGCACGATCCACGCCCCTCGGATTCGAAAGATACAAGACAGGATCACCCGTTGGTTGAAAGGCAACTCCTTGATGCTTGGACGGCAAGAAACCTGAACCCCAAAGGCGGCTGTACAGAGCTTGCACGTTGTCGCTGTCGCCAGTCCAGAAGGCAGAGTTCAGAACAATGAAATCGGGCAAGTTTTGGTTCATTCGACCAAGTCCGTAACTGAGCCAAGCCCCTAGGCTAGCCTTGCCAGGGATCTGAGATCCTGTGCAGATCAAAGTCTTACCAGGATCGTGATTGATCGCGTCTGTGTTGGTGGAGTAGATGAAACAAAGGTCATCGACAACAGAGGACAGGTGGGGCAGAAGTTCGCTCAGGAAAATTCCCGATGAGCCCTGACGCGAGAACTTGTACTTTGACGGAGCAACTAGCTGGTCCTTGCCCTGTGTCATGGCGGTGACACGTTGCCCCATGCTGATGCTCTTGGGCAGCGGCCGTCTAAACTGCTTGCTAAGATCAGGCTTGTAGTCAAACAAATCTAGTTGGCTGGGAGCACCAGCCATAAACAGGAAAATTACGCGTTTCGCCCTCGCTGGGAAGTGACCGATTGGTATCGCTCGACTCGCCTTGGACTGCAGGCCTAGAGCCGCACAGGCAGCCGCACCGAGGCCCATCTTAGTCTTGTGAAAAAAACGTCGTCGATCCAAAACGAATGGCGAGTTAGGCGAGCCTTGCATAGTTGAGTTTCTACCGGTGCAGCTTGATCCTACAGACGTGTTTTCGTTGAGTCGAGATTGAGCAGCGAATGGACGACGAGTGCTAATGAGACCAGCTCCGTCCTCTCCTGTACGCTGCCTATCCCAGGTATTATTAAAGCCTCGCAAGTCCCGAGTACTTGCTCCACTCTCTGCGGACTTTGGCAATAGAGTTCTCGGAAGTTCTTCAGTCCATTTATAAGGTTATCCATCGTGGAACTAGATGGGATTTGGCTAGTAATTTCCTGGTAAGCTCGCTCAACCCTCTGATGATCCGTAAGGTTGGGAAGTTGCATTAACCTACTTGCGTAATAAACTGCGGCCGTGAAAAACTGCGGCTCATTCATGAGAACCAGGGCTTGCAGCGGTGTGTTGGTGCGTTCTCGGCGCGCTACACAGACTTCACGGGTGGGTGCATCAAAAATTGACATCGGTGGTGGCGGTAGACTACGCTTCCAAAAAGTGTAGATACTCCGCCGATAAATGTTCTCCCCTTCGTCCGCCTGAAACTCGTAGGGGTTGGAAGTCGGCATCGAAACCAGCTTCCAAAGCCCTGGCGGTTGAGGAGGTTTAACGCTAGGCCCAAACATCTGTTGATTCAGTAGACCTGATACGGCAAGTGTCTGATCACGAATAACTTCCGCATCAAGTCTAAAGCGCGAGCCGCGGCCGAGCAGCCGATTTTCGGGGTCAGCGGCATACTGAGTCGGAGTCGCTTTGGAACATTGCCGATAAGTATTTGAAAGCACAATCAGCCGGACAAGTTTCTTTACGTCCCAGCCTGAATCAACGAACTGCATCGCCAAATAGTCGAGCAGCTCAGGATGGCTAGGAACTTCACCCTGGGCACCAAGGTCTTCTGACGTTTTCACTAGGCCAATACCGAAAAATTGCTGCCAGAGCCGATTCGCAGCCACCCGCGCGGTGAGTGGATTGTGTCGAGCTACCAGCCAGTTCGCCAGGTCAAGGCGGGTTTTGAACTCTTCACTTCGCTGGCTTGGCGGCAAAAACTTTGGTGTGTCTCGTTTGACGAGCTCGCCTATTGCGTCGTAGGCGCCACGAATGCGAACGTGTGTCGGACGAATCGTTGCCCGCTCTTTCATTACCAAGGCGGCCGGAATCTGTCGAATTAGTATCGCTCTCTTCCTGTCGAGCCTTTCCCTTCGCTGCTGAAGTTTCGACAACAACTTGTCTTCTACTTCATCGTCGAGGTGTTGGCTGTATGCAGCTGCCCTGGCTCGCACGGCATTGATGTTTTCTTCAACATCATTCAATTCACGATCAATCTCGCGCAGTTGCGCTTGTTGTTGCCTCGATGGAAGCTCTAAGTACGGAATCTGTAGTCCGCGTTTGAAGTCCATCGTTCCGCGACGGCCCGTTTCCGGCCCACCATCGAAATTGTTGAAGAAGGCGTACAACTGATAGAACTCTTTTTGGGACAACGGATCGTACTTGTGGTCATGGCATTCGGCGCAATGCAGTGTAAGTCCTAGAAAAGCAGTGCCGAATGCGGTGACTCGGTCTACAACATTGCGGTGAAAACTCTCCTCCGGTAGCGCAGTGCCAACGTCAATAATGAGATGCAGTCGGTTAAATCCCGATGCGATCAGTTGGTCAGTTGTAGGCTGCTCATACAAGTCACCTGCTACCTGATATCGAATGAAATCATCAAAACTTAGGTTGTCATTGAATGCTCGAATAACCCAATCGCGGTATGGGCTCATTTGTCGGAAGTGATCGTGATGTCGACCGTTAGTGTCTGCGAAGCGAACTAGGTCTAGCCAGTACCTCGCCATATGCTCGCCATACTGCGGTTTCGATAGGAGTCGATCGACGAGCCGTTCATAAGCACGTTCTGACGAGTCCTTTTCAAATTCACTGATCTCATCGAGAGTGGGCGGCAAGCCGGTAAGGTCTAAAGTCAACCGTCGAATCTGGGTGCGCCGGTCCGAAAGCCTACTTGGATGCAAGCCTTCACGCTGTAAGCGTGCCGACACAAATCGATCAATCGGATGGTCGCTTTGTCCTAATGTTCCGCCAGCTGGAATCTGAGAACCGGTCAGTGGTGTAAACGACCAGTGCTGCTCGTATTCAGCACCTTCGGAGATCCAACGTTTTAGTACTTCGATCTGGCGGTCAGATAGCCTCTTGTTCGATTCGGGAGGTGGCATTATCACGGTAGGATCACTTGAAGTGATTCGTATAAGAACCTCCTTTAGGTCAGCATGACCAGATACATCAAGACGAATATCCGCTTGACGGTCTTCTTCGTCAGGTCCGTGGCAGTGAAAACAGTTATTTGACAAGAGCGAGCGAACGTCCCGATTGAATTCAATCGAGTCTGCCCCAAAAGCTGATTGCAACGCAGTGCAACAGAGAACCACAATCACGCAGGTATCCCTAGATTTGGTCATCGCGTTTGGGATGCTCTTTCCGACGGTCTGATTCTCAATCTTACTACTACAAATTCGCTCGCTCATCAGAAGCAAGAGATGCCTCGACGAGAGCAGATCATTGGCTGGGCAGTGCCGACCTCCAACCCTGCGCGAGAATCTGGTCCAACTGTTCGATGGTGCCTCTGTATTCGATGTTATCGGCTACATTCACATTCTCCAGCGGATCTGTACGCCGGTCGAATAGCATCCTCGCTCTGCCACTTCCGCTACTATAGAGCGTGTAGGTGAAGTCGCGCGTTGTAACGGTGGAACCATTAGAATATTGAGTAAAAGCCGCCTTCTTCCAAGCACGTGACGGATCTTCCATCAGCGGTACCATGCTCGTTCCTTCAATCGCACTAGGAACGTCAATCTGACACAATTCACCCAAAGTTGGCAGGATGTCGACAAACTCAACGATCCCATCAGTGGCAACAGTTGGCTCCAGACTTGGAGCGCTAATGATGAGAGGGGCATTGGTACTATTGTGTAATAAGGTATGCTTACTCCAAAAATTGTGTTCGCCCAGATTCCAGCCATGGTCTCCCCAAATCACGATAATCGTGTTGTCACGAAGGTTTAGCTCCTTCAAGGCTGCGAGAATCTTGCCGACGAGTGCGTCAACGTAGCTTATGCACGCGTAGTATCCGTGCTTTGCTGTCCGGTGGAACACGTCCGAATTAAAGGCAATGTCGCGGTCGTGATAGCTCTGAAACTCTCTAGGAGCGATCAAGAACCTTGGAGCGTTTTTGGGTCGATAACGGTTTTGAGCGAGCGTTAGCGGATTTTCGTACTTTCCCCAATATTTTTTCGGAGCATAGAACGGCAGATGAGGACGCACGAAGCCGCAGGCAAGGAAGAAAGGCCTGTCTTGTTTTGCCAGTCGCTGGAGGTCGTCGATAGTCTTTTCGCAAGTACGTCCATCAATATAGGTGTTATCGGGAACATCCGGCGCTTCATAGAACGGGCCACGCTTTGAGTTCGGGTTGATGAACTTGCTGGACTCGGTGGCGAAGTACTCGAGATGGTCGGGAACTAGTGTAAATGGCTCCTCAGACCAGCTCCGCTCCGCAGTGTCATCCTGATGATGGAATATCTTCCCATTGGAAATGGTGACATACCCAGCGCGACGAAAAGTCTCCGGCATCGTCGGCACTCCCAGGGCATCGACATCGACCTTACAATTCCAATGCTGAAAACGGTCATCTGTCGGGCGTAAACTTGTCAACATCGACGCTCGAGAAGGTCCGCATACGACTACCTGGCAGTATGCGCGGTGAAAGGCAATCCCTTGCGCCGCAACACTATCAATATGAGGCGAGAGGACCTCTTTGCACCCATAGCAGCCAAGTTCCGGGCGAAGATCATCTATGGCGATGAATAGGACGTTTGGCTTCTGCGCGGCATAGCCGGCGTTCGAAGAGCACCCATTCAGCGTTATGAAGAGAACGACTAGAATTGCTCGCGTAGAACTCATGTAAGATGCACCAAAATCGACGTGAACAGCCGGACTAAGGGGGAGAAATCGAAAAAACAGGCCAGGCCACTTTCTAAACGTCGCAAGGTGACCCAAGGCAACGCGAAATTAAGGAAAATCGATGAAATCAATACTCAGAAAAGAACCTTTTACGGCGAAGCTGCTATTCGCAGCAATACTCTTTCTGATTGACGCCCTAGTCAATCATGGCTGTGGGCAGCCAGCGTCCGCCGTGATAAAGGAGTATGACCGACTAAGTGCGCTTCCTTGGGTAACAGAATTCAAGGACCCATGCACGGGTAACTGGACCGATCATTGGACACTGGATGGTAAGAATGCGCAGCTGCGGAATAATGAGCGGGGCATGGATTTCCACGCTGGCCCCAGGCGCAAGGATGACACCAGCCATGCTGTGCTGTGGACCAAGCAGAGCTTCTCAGGCGACATCCGAATTGATTACGAATACACCAAATTGGATCCTCAGATCGAAGCGGTCACCATTCTGTATATCCAGGCGACAGGAGCCGGTACGCCCGGGTTCGACGAAGATATTTCCAAGTGGGCTAAGAAACGTACGATCGCCAGGATGGCCACTTACTTCAACAACATGAACTTGATTCATATCAGCTATGCTGCTTTCAACATTGGAAATAAGAATCCAAGAGCCGACTACATCCGCGCTCGCCGCTATATACCGGAAGCCTCCGCTGGCCTTAGAAACACGGAATTCAAGCCCGACTATCGAAGAACCGGTATGTTTCAGCAGAGCATCCCACACAAGGTGACGGTCATCAAAACTGCTGGGGACTTATTCATGCACATCCGAAATGTGGAAGATGAGCTGCTGTGCCATTGGCATACCGATTCGCTTCCACAAGTGCAGCATGGACCGATTGGCTTACGTCACATGTGGACACGAGCGGCCCGCTATCGAGACTTTCGGATATCTTCGCCAGCTGAACAAGAGTAAATGATTCAGACAGTGGCAGTGCGACCGCTAGCTTAAGCGACACCTAGACCGACCATTGACAATGGCAATCCATCCAATAGCGAGCAAACCAATCGTCATAGGCTCTGGCACACCAGCGGTTGTTGAAGCTTGGCTGGTACCATCGACCACGTGATTGCCATATTGATCGTTCCAGTCGGCAATCAACGAGCTGTTACTGAGTTGGATTAAGAGAAAATCGTTTCCAGTCACGAATCCGTCATTGTCGAGGTCAACATCTCTGACGACTTCCAACTCTCCCGTAGTTAGCAGGTCGGTAATGTTCCAAACCAGCCCGCTGGTGAGTGAAGGTAAATGATATTGATCGAAGGAACCATAAACCTGATTCTGATCGAAGTCGAGAATGTCGAACACATCCCCCAAATTAGGCTCAGGAGTATCTACCGCCAGTGCCACGTCGAGCGTTCCGCCAACGGTCAACACACCTGACACCTCGAGCACATCGTGAATCGTGGTGCTAGCGATGTCCAATTCCAACGTTGAACCAGCATCAAGCACAAGATCGCCCTGGATCGTCATCGTTCCACCTAGCGACACGGGTGTCGGTGCATAGATGCCCAGATTGTCGAACTGACTGAGCACGCCTGCCGCACGAACGTCGGCCCAGAAGCCCAAGGCCGAGGCGTTATTTTCGGCCAGTCCGATCCGGATGACTTCAACAACTCGAGCGCCTGCCCCGCCGCCCAGGCTGTTGTCATTGTCGTAGTGCCCCAGCTCAAATTCACCACCGTCCGTGTGGGCGATAAACAAGGTGTCACCATCGGAGAGCGAAATTCCGAACGAAGAACCGATTGACGCTCCACCACTGTTGAATCCTCCGGAGGATTCATTGGAACCGCCCGTGATGTAGACAAAGTTCTTGCGAGTGCCTGGGGTTGCGGAGGTTACGTCTGCCAGGTCTGCAGCGTTACCGACAAACAGACCCATGTCGCGGGATGTTACGGACTCGATGTTGGCAATATCTACCCAGAGCTCTTCGCCAACGCCAAGGGGTGTGGCCTGGTGGCGATAGAGCTGCTGCTCGACGTCATCGGCAATCGTTGTCACTACCGAAGCAGTGCCGCCATTGACGACCAGCGCACTGTCGGACGAACTGATGTCCGCGTCATTTCCATTATCCAACACCACGTATTTCGTGTAGTCTGCTGAGGAATCTCCATTGAACTCGTCCAATGGACTGAACACTGACGGACCAGGTGTCGTTTGCAATCCGGAGGCGCTGACTTGCAACGTTGCTCCATTATTGACAGTCACATTATTAACAAATGTTCCTACTCCAGAGACCGTCGCTCCAGTGCCGGCAATCACGTCCCCGCTGACTGTCGTGTCGCTATCGTTGTTAAGCGTCTGGCCGTTGGTTACCGTAAATGTGCTGCTCAGGCCCGAAACATCGAGTGTCCCACCGGGACGAACGTCTATCTTCGCGCTGTTGGCAATCGACCCAGAGCCCGTGAGGAATAGGGTGCCTTGCTCAACAATCGTATCACCTTGGTAAGTATTTGCGGCGGTTAGGTAAACGCTACCATGGCCGCTCTTGATGATTCCTCCACCACCACCGCCGTTCGGAGCCAATAGCGGACCAGTGTAGAACAAGGTTCCGGTGCCACCTAGAGTCGAGGTCTGATGGACGGTCGAAGCAGCCGTTACCGTGTGAATCCCATCGGTGATAGGATTCGCTTCGATGGTGCCGCCCCGTAAATCCATCGCCTGGCTCAACACAATCCCCGATCGATTGGGCAGCGATCCGAGTGACAGTTTTCCGCTTGCCGAGACGCTAGTTCGCCCGGTGCCAGTGATTTGGCCGTCACTCGCGAACTTCAGCGATCCTACTGCCACGTCAATAACTCCCGCGTTTTCAAAATTGAGGCCGACGATACTCACTTCGTTGCTGCCCAATTTTCGCAGCGTGGCGCCAGAACGCACCCGTGCCCAGCCTGTCGAATCGAAACTCCAATCGCCCGTACCTGAGATCACTGCGTCGTCGTCATGCACACCGTCGGGTGCGAGGACATCGAAATACTTGACTGCGTTTTTAACGCTCGCGGCGCCATTGGTAAGAATACCGCCGCGCATGTACATCCGATCTTCGCCCATCGAGACTCCGTTGAGATCGCGGGTGTCACCAGTGAGCGTGCCGTCGCTCCACAGGATGCCCAGGTTTGTAGGCGTCGAACCTGCGTAAAGTCTCCGAGCGGAATAGGGATCGCCCCACTGGAACCAGGCGTAGCGTTCAACGTGGGGTATTGAATCGAGCGCGGGAAGCACAATTCTGAGGAATGATTCAGTGTGTACACCCCAGGCGGCTTCACTGATGGAGCCGCTAGGATCTTGGAAACCAAACTCGGTAATCCAAAGAGGTCGGTTGTACGTGGTCCACCAGTAGTCGACGCGATCGAGGAACCGATCCGCAGATTTCTGGGGATCGTTGATATCAAACCAGCTATGGTCGGAGTTGCCGTACCAATGGAAGGCGGTAAAGTCGACCGTAAGATCATCGTCGGGATCGGCGTTCGAGTTGAGCGCATCGACCTGAGCGTTGAAACTCGCGCCCCAGTTCAGATCAGAAAGGTTAGCGGGACTGCCGACGCGCAGGTTGGTCGACTGGAGTGTGGGCCAGGCAGCGATCGCCTGGGGAACGGTCGTATTTCCCTGGCTCGAGTACTCGGGCTCGTTCATCCCTAGCACGTGCGTGACGGGAATCTGATAGCTGGCAATCTTGTCGACGTTGGCTTGTGTGACAGAGTTCGCAGAGTAGAACAGCGGTACGTACTCGGCTACTGCCTGAGTCGATGGATTATCAAGAACGCCCCAGGTGTAATACCAACTATTGTTGGTCGCCTCTGTCTTCTGCCACTCGGAACCAGCCCAACCCCGCTTTGGATGTGCCGCGTGTGTAGACACCGTCCCGAGGCCCGCAAACAAGGATGCGATCAAGAGTATTCTGGACACTGGTGAAACCTGCTAGCTCTGGCCGAATGAGAGACTCGTACAGGCCGAGCTGCCATCCTCTGCCGAAAAGTGCCCGGGCTAATGATCTACGACTCTCGACAAAGGAAATGTCCGAAAATCCCCGAATGCAACGGGAAAACTCGACATTTCGACTTCAATCTGATCGTTTATCGAAATTTGATTACACCGTCGAAGAAAAATCAAATTAATCGAGCGACGGTTTCCCGCAGTAGATCACTTCGCAATTACTTGGGAACCGGAATGACCGAGTCCAATCGATTAGCAAGTCGTTGGACCGTTGCCGGCTGTTCATCAGCAAGGTTATTCCGCTCACTCTCATCGTCATCGATTCTATACAGGCGCGTCGGAACATCGTCCCACGCGTGCACAACGCGATAGCGAGTTTCGTCCAGCCCCTGATGTCGCTCGATCAGTTTCCATTGAGGCGTCACACACCAGCGATACTGCAAAGTCGCCTGCGGATCGCCTAGCACCATGTTATGAACCGACCAGGCTCCCCCAAAAACTGCATCGCGGTTTCTGCGAGCTTGCTCATCGAGAAGATTGACTCCCTGCAAGTTGGGCGGTAGATCTATTCCACAGGCCTTTAGCACCGTTGGCATAAGATCGATACTGCTGGCTAGGTCTTTGCTGGACTCGCTGCGTATCCTACCCGTCCAGGAAACCATAATGGGCGTCCGAATGCCGAATTCAAATGGGGAACCTTTCGAGCGAGGCGAGAATCTTTTCCACCAACCATCGGGCAGATTCTCAACGCAATGCTTGCTGGCGTGATCGAGGGGTGACCAACCATTATCACAGACGTAAAGAACGAGCGTGTTATCTCGCACACCGGCATCGTCGACGTGGTCAATCAATTCGCCGCACGTTGAATCAAACCATTCACACATGGCATAGTACCTAGCAACGCCCGTGGTAAGCCCTTTTTGCTTGTATTTTGTCAGTATCTCCTTAGGGGGATTGTGTGGTTCGTGAGGCAGAAACGGTGCATACCAAACAAAGAAAGGTTGTTCATTGGCGACCGCGGAACTGATGAAATCCTTGACCGGCTCCATTCCTTCACGACCAATCTGTAGACCAGCATCGCCGTGACGACCGCCGCGATCTGGATCCCCATGAGTCATCCCTGCCGTGAAGCCCCCATCCTTCCAAGATCCTTCCCACCACTTGCCGGATTGGAATGCTCGGTAACCTTGATTCACCAGGAGACGAACCAAACTTGGATGCTGGTGGAACTCCTCAATAGCCTGATTGTTGAGCTCCCTTGTTCGGTTCCCATCGGGATCATTTCCTACTATTCCATGTTGGTGCGGATACAAGCCAGTTACAATCGAGGCTAGTGATGGTCGGCACAATGAGGCGGGCACATAACCGCGAGGAAAAACCAGACTCTCTCTCGCGAGTCGATCTAAATTGGGAGTTTGGATGATTTCATGGCCCATAAACCCATAGTCGGTCCAACCTTGATCGTCGGAAAGAACCAGTACGACGTTCGGTTGATCCGAAGGCTTGGCATTTGCACTGATGTTGCTAAACGATGTGTATAGGAACGCTGCCAAGACGGCCACAATTGAAGGAATCGATTGCATCTAAAAGTCAACTCACTGCTGGGCACAGGACTGTACTACTTTTGCTAGTTATTTTGGGAAAAGCGGCCGAATCTAAAGACCTCAAGCAATCCCGCAAGACTCTCGAATAGATCTACGTTGTTCTGTACGTATTGCAGCCAAGAGAATCGTACAACGACGCTCGGACAGAACTGGACGAAGTGATCGCAAGCGGAAGTGCAATGAAACTATCAGGAGTTGCTTGGCGAGCTGGGTCAACGCGTTCCCGTTCGTTCGGCGAGCATAGCCCGCATTCGGAGGAGTTCGGATTTCATATTTGGATCGTCCACTAGGTTCGTCCATTCGTGCGGGTCCTCGTCGTGGTCGTAAAGTTCCTCGGCAGCGTTATTGTACCTGATGTATCTCCATCGTCGTGTGCGCAGTGACCAGTGTTGCTTGGTAGGATCGTAGTAATCTTCAATGCTCATTGGCGTGATTGAGTCCTCTTCGGCGTGGATCATCGACAACGCTGCCTCCGGCCCATCCCACAGTTGGCTCGCAGGATCAACGAGGAGCGGCTTCATACTGACCCCGTCAAGCGGTGCGCCGGACTCTGACTTGACTGTGCTTCCTCGCAAGTCGCATAAGTCGATTAGCGTAGGGTACAGGTCAATAAGCGAAATAGGCTGCTCCACGACACCGCCTGACATGCTTATGCCAGGAGCGCGGACGATAAATGGAATGCGAGTGGCTTCTTCCCAAGGCGCATTCTTGAATAAGAAATCTTTCTGCCCCATGCACCAGCCATGATCGCTCGTGAGCACAACGACGGTGTTGTCTCGCAACCGACTCGAATCGATGGCACGTAAAACTTGACCGATGCAATCATCGACGGCGGATACGCATGCCAAGTCCGCCTGCGTGAATCTCTTAAGGCCTGCGTCGGGCGCGTCGTAAGACTCTCTGAGTAGTCGATAGTACCGGAGGCCTTTGACGCTCGATTTGAAAACCTTGTTCATGAACGTGTCTGAAGAGTCCCCCGATTTCCGCACCGGCAACTTCACTTGGTCTAACGGGTACAGGTCAAAGTACTTTTGAGGAGCATGGAGGGGCGTATGCGGGCGAATAAACCCTATTGCTAAGAAAAATGGACGCTCAGTCTTTGCGTCTGCCAACTCGCCAAGTCTCGTTGCTGCCCATGTGGCCACTCGCTCATCAGGTGTTGGGTCTCGATCGGCATCGTTTTGATATCGCATCACCTTACCGTTTCCCCACCCACCGTAGGCCCAGTGCCAACCAGGGTTGCTCAATGAGAGATTGACCAGTGGACCGTACGACCCATCGATCGGTCCGACTGTCCGGTATGGCGAAGGCACCGTCGGATGCACCGTTCGTCGTTGCCCATCATGCGGCGTTGGGCCGTAGTCCGCTGCCAATGGAAACGCATCCCAGTCGGACCGCCTGTGATGGTGCATCAGCTTGCCGGCTCCCTCAACGCGGTATCCGTTGGCTCGGAAGTGCTCCATTAGGGTACGGGAGTTTGCCAGGACTGGGTTGTCAAACCACTTGTCCCAAAATAGGTTGCCCGATGTGTGAGGATAGATTCCTGTTAGCAAGCTTGCTCTGGAGGGCGCGCAAACCGGGTTGTTGCTGTAGGCTCTGCGAAAAGCGACCGCGGTTGCCGCAAACCTGTCCGCATTAGGTGTCTGCACCTGCGGATGTCCAACGTCGCCCGGCACTCCTGTTAAATAATCATTTAGGTCGTCACAGATGATGAGTACTACATTTGGCTTTGCGTCGCGTTCGCCGCCAGCGACGCTCGTGTTACCTACGACGATCAGTAGGAAGAAAGCCACGAAAAGTCGATGAAGTGTTCTTGACGGCGCTCTGTCGCGACTGTCCATGCTTCAAGTCTACTCCTCAGCGTTAGCAGCTTATTCGACGTGGAAGCATGACTGTTCCGAGTTACGCCAACCCGCTGGTCACTATCATTCATTCCACGGCTCGAATATGAAAGTAGTTCTAGATACTATTTAGGTTAGGCTGAATTTTTTGGATGCAAAGTACAGCAGAACGACAGTCCGTCAAGTGGATTTAAGCGGTGATTCAAAAATGTGAGTTTTCGCTGATCCTACCATCAAGATTTATCACAGTTGAGATCGCAATTTAGGTTAATCATTGAAGAATTTCTGTTGGGTTTCGCGAGGGGACGACATTCAACAGAAAGGAGTCTGTTTTGAGAGCTGATTGCGAAGTCTGAAATGCGATCTATTTCTGAGAATGACAGAATTATGACATTGGAAGCATAACAGTCGACTCTGGGCCTAACGGTGGAATAGCATGGGAATCGCCCCATGCTTCGATACGCAAAGCTCACAGCAGGAGTCCGTGTCCCGAAACGATGCCTAATATTCTAGAGACCTATCGTCTTGCCAGAGAACAATACGCGGCACTAGGCGTCGATGCCGACAACGCATTGCGTCGAATGTCAGAGGTGGCGATTTCTATCCACTGCTGGCAAGGCGATGATGTAGGAGGATTCGAAAACCCCGAGGGAGACTTGACCGGCGGTATCGCCGTGACGGGCAACTATCCTGGGCACGCACGCACGCCCGACGAGTTGCGTGCCGACTTCGAGCAAGCACTTTCACTCGTACCGGGCAGTCATCGTTTCGCCCTTCACGCCAGCTATGCCGAAAC
>JANQQA010000267.1 GCA_028285205.1 Bythopirellula sp.
GTGGGAATCGCTCGATATGCAAACCCCGCTGCAAGGTCTGCCGCTGGTCGCTCACGGTGGCAAACTGTATCGCGTCGGTGGACTGCACGCGACCAATGCTTCCGGCGAGGACGCGGACATGCACTCGGTCGATGAGTTCTCTTGCTTTGACCCGCAGTCGGGCCAGTGGACCGCGATGCCTAACCTGCCGCAATGCCGTTCGTCGCATGATGCGGTGGTGATCGGCGACAAGCTCTACGTCGTCGGTGGCTGGAAGCTCAGCGGTGATAGCGACGGCGAATGGCTCGACCAGATGCTCGTCTACGATCTCTCGGCCGCGGACGCGAGCTGGCAGGAAATGCCCAGTATGCCATCCAAGCGACGCGCGTTGGCCACTTCGCACTGGAACGGAAAGCTCATCGCCATGGGCGGCATGGATGAGGATCACAGCATCTCGCGCGACGTGGACTGCTTCGATCCGTCGACGTCACAGTGGTCGAAGCTGGCCGAGTTCCCCGGCGAAGGAATGAGTGGTTTTGGCGTCTCGGCGTGGAATGTCGCGGGTAAGCTTTATGCCAGCGGCAGCGAAGGGATCGTCTATCGCCTCAGCGACGACGGTCAGGCTTGGACGAAGGTCGCCGAACTGGAGCGACCGCGCTTCTTCCATCGCCTGCTGGCAAAAGACCATGCGGAGCTGCTGATCATCGGCGGCGCACCGCTCGATGAGGAAGGTCACCTAAACAATATCGAGACGATAGGGTTGTAGGACACCCTGCGGCGCCTCCAACGCGGACTCCGACGTCGCTGGCGCCCAATCTCCTCGATTTGATCGCGTGTTTTTCACGCCAACATCGACTACCATGCTGCCGTAGCCGCCGAGTGTGCGCACCTTCTGGTTGTCCAGTTACCACCGGGTTTCTTGCCCTTTCTGGCCGAAAGGTCCCAAGATACGATGGTGGGCAGCGAACGTTCTCTCGTCGGCTATCGATTCAACGATTCTCATAGGGGGCAGCTCATGAATGCTGGTGCACGGTTCCTACTGATGGCAGCGGTTGGGTTCAACTTGGCTCTTGCCGCGTCGGAGGGCCTCGGCAGGACGTGGCGTGATGGGTTAGAAGGCTCGGTCGAGCGTCTCGGATCGGTGATGGAGTACCGGTATTTTCTGCCCGCCGGCTACGACGCGAACCAACAGTATCCGCTGTTGCTGTTCCTGCACGGGTCAGGTGAGTCAGGCACCGACAACCGACGGCAGGTCGCCAATCACATCAATGTCATGATCGAGAAGACCGAAAGCGAGTTCCCCGCCGTGTTGGTCGCCCCTCAGCTGCCGGCGGCGCGCGGCTGGTCGGTGGCGAATCAGCAAGACCTCACCACCGAAGTCCTGGATGAAGTCTTGGCGGACTACTCGATTGATTTGGACCGGCTGTACTTGACCGGGCTGTCGATGGGCGGCTTTGGTACGATGAATTATCTTCAAGTGCTCAACGGCATTAATCCTGAAATCTTGCAATTCGCGGCCGCCGCACCAACCGCGGGTGCGTTCATCGACGATAGTCTGGCGCCGGCGCTGCGAGACGTGCCCATCTGGTTGGCCCACGGCGACAGCGATTCCGTGGTCAACGTCTCGACTTCGAGAGAAACGTTCAACGTACTCGCAGGGTTTGAACGTGACGCATCGATCGAGTTCCCCAGCATGGGTGCCGGCGGACCATTGGCCGAAGTGGGCAACGTGCGCTACACCGAATACCCTCGCGTCGGGCACAACTCCTGGAGCCGCTTTTACGCCTCACAAGACTTTTACGAGTGGATGTTTGCGCAGTCACTCACGATACCAGAACCGGCGAGTGCCGGGCTGTTGTTGCTTGGAGTCGCGATCGTCGGATCGAGGTTGGGCCGAGTGCGGACAGCTTGACGTAACGATCAGAACCTAGCTTCTCCGTCACTTTGCGCGTACCAGAGCATTGAAACTCCTGCTATCGCTGGAGCGAGCAGGGGCCACCGGCGGTTTGTGACTATCTTGGTCGCGGTGTGCTGCCATAACCATCGACTACGCGGAGTACAATCGCGGGCGATACCGATGATCTTGCCTGACACGGGAAGTGTGTATGTGATCGCACCGAATGAACACTTCCTCTTAAACGCATGTGGGAGCTTCTTTCCTGAGCAAAACCAGGCATCGTCACCGTCTTGGCCCTTCATGCAGTCGGCGACGATCCTTGAGTTGCAACTGATTGTGCGTTGTTCGACGTCCACTAACCACTTTGTACTGTCAATCCAATTCCAGGAAATCTTTGCATATAGGCCAGAATCTTTGACCCACACCTTCATAGTGGTCTCACGACACAGTAGCTCAAACTCCGAGCCATCGTCCGATGAGACGTAGCGAATGATCGTTCTCACATCACGACTCCCACGACTCCAGAATATACTTGCAGCTCTTATGGCGGTTGCCACTGGCCATGCCAGCTAATGGCGCTGAGCAACCATTGACTCTAACCTGACTGAGCAAGTGGCACTCAGAGCAGTTCGCTTGCTTGCAGATAACCTTAGTACACCACCGGAATCGGCGTTCGGTGAGCGGCGACTTTGCTACACTGAGCCGCGATCCGACAGATTCCCCAATTCTACATGTGGAGAGAATTCGATGCCTGGGCGTAACTTCCTCGATATTCTTGCAGCGTTGATGACCTGCGGGCTCGTCTGCTCGACTGTCTCAACAGCATCGGCGCAGCGGTATCCATCGGTCGAGGCGTCCACTCTCACTGCGGCTCAGAGCAAACGACTCGACGAGGCGGTCGAAAGGGCATTGGCCTATCTGGCAGACGCTCAGCAACCCGATGGCAGCTTCCCGGCACCGGTATCGGGTCAGCCGGGCATCACGAGTCTGGCAACATTGGCATTCCTATCGGCGGGGCACCTGCCCGATTCCAGACCCTACGGCGACCAGGTCGAACGTGCGGTCGAGTACGTGCTGCGCTGCGAACGCAAACCAGGCTTCTTCAACGCAGCACGACCAGGTGCGGTGTGGGACATCGATACGCCATCGCATACGGGTTACTACAATCAGGCGATCGCAGGACTCATGCTTGCTGAGGTCTCCGGCGAAATGCGCGGCAAGCTCGGCGAGGAAGTCGTTTCGGCCATCGAACGTTCCGTTGCGTTTACCGAAAGCAAGCAGCTCCGATCACTGTCGCGCCGGCCGCAGGACGAGGGCGGGTGGCGATATCCCGTGCCCAACCCGCAAGATGCTTTCGTGACTGATTTGTCGGTCACGGCCTGGCAAGCTACTTTCCTCCGCAGCGCCGCAAACGCGGGCTTTGATGTCAGTCCGGAAACGATCGCGCTCGCCCGAAAGTATGTACGTAGGCTGTACAAGCCTGAAAAGAAGACCTTCACCTACGATCATCGACGCGAAAGCCGCGGGATGTCGGGCGCTGGCATTATGGCCATGGCGATGCTGGGCCAACACAACTCCATGGAAGCCGAAGCGGCGGCGGCCTGGATGAAAGACCATCCGTTTACCGGCTACGGCCAGCGCGTGGGCCAACTCGATCGATTTCAGTACAGCGTGTACTACTGCACGCAAGGGATGTACCACCTCGGCGGCCAGCACTTCCGCGAGTTCTTCCCGCCGATGGTCAACCTGCTCGTCGCGAACCAGCAACCCGACGGATCATGGCTACCGGGAGGCTTCGAACGCAAATTCGGGATGCCCTACGCGACTTCGATGTCAGTGCTCGCGCTCACGACGCATTACGGCATGCTGCCGATCCATCAGCGCTGACTCTTGGAGATGCAATCGTTCGCGGCAGCAGCTTGCTTATGAGTTGACCAGCAGGCTCGTCTACTGAAGCAACTCCAGCGCCGCCGTGACGAGGGTCGTAACACCGGTCTTGATCGATGGCTCAGGATCGGGGAAGTACTTGGGCGAGTGCAGCGACGGGGCAGGGAGTCCTTCGGCAAAGAACGCGTCGAGTCGCGTTTTCGAAACCGTGCCGATACCGAACATGACGATCGGCACGCCCGCTCGGCCGATGCGTCCGAAGTCTTCGCCTCCCATCGTCGGCGGTCGTTCGATGACCTTGTCCTTGCCGAGCACCGACTGCAGCACTGGCACCAGTCGCGCGACCAGTTCAGGATCGTTGTACAGTGAGGGAGTGCCTTCGGTGGTCGTGATTTCTGGCTCAGGGGCATTCGCGCTTTGGGCTGCTGCCAAAGCCTTACGGCGGATCGCCTCCAGCAACTGTTTTCGGACCTTTTCGCCGTAGCTACGAACGGTCAACTGCAAGCGGCAGTCGTCGCCGATGATGTTGTGTTTCGTGCCCCCGTGAATCGAGCCGACCGTAATGACCGCGGGGTCAATCGGCTTGACTTCGCGACTGACAATGGTTTGCAGATCGAGCACCAAACGCGCCGCGATGACGATCGGGTCGATCGTGGTCTCCGGATAGGCACCGTGACCGCCGCGTCCGCGGATCGTGATGTCGACGCTATCGACGTTGGCGGCTGAGAAACCCGCGCGGTAGTGGACGGTGCCGGTCGGCTCGGAGGCGTTCACGTGCAGCGCCAGCGCGAAGTCGGGTTTGGGAAACCGTCGGAGCAGACCGTCGGCGATCATCGCCTTGGCACCGGCTCCGCGCTCCTCGGCCGGTTGAAAGATCGCCACCAGCGTGCCCTTCCACGCGTCGCGATGCGCAACTAAGTAGCGCACGGTGCCAACGAGGTTTGTGAGATGCATGTCGTGTCCGCAGGCGTGCATCACGCCCACCGTCGCGCCCCGCGCATCGCGGACACGCACCTTGGATGCGTAGTCGAGTCCCGTCACTTCAGCGACCGGCAGCGCATCCATGTCGGCGCGAAGCAGCAACGTCTTGCCTTCGCCATTTTTGAGTACCGAAACCACGCCGTGCCCGCCGATGTCGGGCGTAACTTCCAGCCCCAATTCGCGCATCAGCGCGGCCATTCGCGCAGCCGTTTTCTGCTCCTCAAAAGATAGCTCGGGAGCCTGGTGCAGGCTCGTGTAAAGCTGGGCAAGTTGCGGCGTTTCACTCGCGATCCAGCTGTCAAGTTCGTCCGCTCCAGCAACTCGGCAGGTGACGCACAGGGCAGCAAACAGGTAGACGACTTGGAACCATAATGTTTGGCAGTTCAAGGTACTCTCCCGGGGCAGTCGCGATTCGGAGCACTTTTTTCGCGAGAATCTCAGGTCTTCATTTGCAATACTTGGCCGAAATGGTATCCTGCGGCCATACATCTTTCTGTTCTCGTTATTGAGCCGTTCCGAAGTTCATCTCTTTGGAACGGCTCTATATTTTTGCCGTGTCGTTGATGTCTACGAGCGTGCGAGAGCACATTCGTATCGGCCTTCTAATCCCACGCACCTTGATTGGCCAGTTCAGTGAGTTGCGGGACGATTGCTCTCATTGCTCGGGCGCGATGGCTGAGAGCGGCTTTCACTCGCGGTCCAAGTTCGCCAAAGGTGCGATGCAGCTCACGAACCTCGAATAGCGGGTCATAGCCAAAGCCGTTGCTCCCGGCCAGCTCGGTGCGGATGAAACCGCGACAGATGTCGGCGCTTTCGGCGCGGATGGCACCCGTCGTGTCGGCCACCGCGACGTGGCAGTAGTAGTTGGCAGTTCGCCGCTGACGCGGCACTTCGGCCATCTCGGCGAGCAGCTTGGCGTTGTTCTTGTCGTCGCTGGACGCGTCCTGAATTTCGTCGGCGTAGCGTGCCGAGTAGATTCCCGGCGCACCGTCTAGCGCATCGACCTCCAACCCGCTGTCGTCGGCCAACACCCAGCAGTCCAAGTGCTGAGCGAGCTCACGTGCTTTCTTCTGCGCGTTGGCCGCAAAAGAATCGCCGTCCTCGACCACGTCGATCGCATTGTCGACGTCTTGGAGCGTACGAATTGAGAATCCATACGGAGCGAGCAGTTCGGCGAGCTCGCGTCCCTTGCCGAGATTGGTGGTGCCGATCAGCAGATCAAGCGTCGCGGTTGTCATAGCCTCAGACCTGGTGCTTCACGAAGCGGAGTCACAAGTCGTCAGCTTAGCTTTCGGCGCGCGGTACCGCTAGGCATCGCAGGTCGAAGACTAGTTTCGCGCGTAGGCGGAACTGATCGAGCGTTTTGGTACGGCGATCGGCTCGGGAAAGATGTCGAAGGGCAGACCAATGAATTTTTTCGGGTGAAATCCGTTGGCGACCTGACCATTGCTGCCGAGCAGCGTATTGAATTGCCGTTTGTGCTCTTCTTCAAGACGGACATCTTGCAGGGCAGGGCGGTTGAAAATGTTGTTGGGCGTCGATGCGCCGAAAGTGTCGATGATGATCCGCGCATCGCGATGGCTGAGGGCGATCTTGCCGTCAGCGGTCTGGCGGCCGTCCTCAAAGGAGCCGATCGTCACGTAGCTTTCGTAGCGATCGTGAAACTCGTAGGCTTCCCAACCTTTTTCGCGCAAGGCCTTGGTGAGCATCTGTGCATTCCTGACCGCCAGCACGAGGGGATCGTCTTTCTTTGCTTTGCGGGTGCGGGACTCACCGACTTCGTCGCTGGCACGTGTCAATGAGGTGCGTCCCTTGAACGTGGCGACTTTGATTGTGTACTTGCCTGGACAGTCCAACAGCGAGTGTTCGACACCGACGTTCCACTTGGCGACCTGTTCATCAACGCCGGTGGGAGCGAAGTACTCTTTCGGGAGCAGCGGATTGCGCGTCATGAAGGCGTGGCTCAGCGGCCCGACCTGCGATGCCTTGCCGTTGTTCTTGAGCAGGTAGCTGCGAAACTTGCCGACGTTGGTGAGTGACTCCGCCGAGACCACTTCGCCTTCGGTCGTGAGCGTCTGTGGCGAAATCGATTTCACGTGCTTGAGCATGCGCTGCGCCTCGGGATCGCCCAGTGTCGGGAAGTCCCCTACGAGCACAGCGTGCTGCGTTACCTGATCACCGCGTCGGTAGCGGCGCCGAATCTTTCCGCCGTAATGGTCGATACCCTTGCCGGGATTGCTGTCGCTGAGCTGAAAGGACATGCCCCAATGGTAGGCTGCCAAGCGATGATTCTGACGCAGATCGAGCACCAACTCGCGCGCCTTCGCCTGTCCATCTTCGCCGGAGAAGTACATCGCCATGATCAGCCAAGGTCCCTGATCTTCGCTCAGCGTGTAATCTCCTTGCGGATCGGCCTCGACCTGTTTGCGCGGAATCAGCTTCTGCAGAA
>JANQQA010000291.1 GCA_028285205.1 Bythopirellula sp.
TCGGAGGCGTCGCTGGCGAACGACGTGCCGGCCAGCAGCACAGTCTCCGCCGGTCCGTCAAACAGGGTCGCCTTACTATCCTCGTTCGAGCCGACCACCAGACCGGCGTCGTTGAGTGCGCGACCACGGTCTTGGCGGGTCACAACCGTGATGTCGCCGTCGATGTCGGAAATCGGCGCGGCCGAGCCTTTGTAGACGTCGATGTTGTCGCCTTCGCTGTTGATCGTGCCCGCTCCCGAGGTCGCAGTGCCGGTCGCGATGCCTGAGTTGTTGATGTCTAGTGCGTCTGATTCGGGCCGAATTCCGGTAGCCGTCGCACCGGCGAGTATTCCCAAGTTGGTAAACGATCCACTGGCACCACCGCTGTAAATGAACCCACGACGTTGAGTGACTCCACCGACGAAGCGTGCGGTGCCGGCGATTTGTCCAAGGTCATTGATCGCCGCTTCGCGAAATCCAGAGCCTGTGATTGTTCCACGTGGCAGAACGGTCCCGACGCCAAAAACGGTCGATGTACCTTCCGAATGATCGTAAAAGAAGTAGGCTTCTTCGAGTGAACCTGATGCGAACGTTCCAGCAACACCGACAGCATCGCCGCTGGAATTGATGTCGTAAGCGATCGAGGTCGAGTAACCGTCGGGTGTGAGATCTTTGATCTCGTAAAGCGGTGTCGCGGTAGCAAGTTGCAGATTTGCCAGGCTGATGAGGACAGCGACGATGTGCGTTTTGACTGACATTGTTTCTCTCCTGAATGTGCGTTTCGGCCGCTCGTCGGGCGAGGCGGCAAAGTTTCGTCTACGACGCGTCTCACCAGGAGACGGAGGAGGCCGACGGAGAAAATCGGTGAATTCCGAGAATCCCCAAAAAAACCGCAAATATGCCAATTTTCTCAGTTCCGACCGTGTGTCGGGCGCGTCGTGCGGAGGCGTCAGACGCCTTGCCGGCGCAGGTTCAGTAGCACGGCAACCACTAGCACAAGTGATGAAGTTGTGGGTTCGGGAACCGCTTGGGTCGTCGCGAGTGCAGGGATCGACGAACCATATTGCGATCGCCAAGTGTTGATCAGTGACGGATTTCTCCGTTGCAGGCGTAAGAAGTCGTCACCATCGACATCGCCATCGTTGTCGGCGTCGGCGGAATACAAAACTCGCAGCGTGACCTCATTATCGCCGTAGTCGATAAACCATTTTCGCCCACCAAGCAGCGCCGGCAGTGACGACTCGCTGTTGTCAAACTGGCCGAACACGCCGGTGCCTGTGCTAAGAATCGTAAACGCGTCGCCAACCGCAGGGTTGAACGCTCCCAACAACTCGACCTGTAGCATTCCGTCGATGAAAGCTGTGAGATCGACGTTGAGTTGGTCGTATTGTGTAGCGCTCGCAAGTTCAAAGAACACCTGACCGCGACTCGTCTGATCGAAAGTGAGGACTCGTGCCTGACCGATACCGTCTTCGATGAACAAGTCGGCCAAAATTCCTGTCAGGCCGGCCGAGTTCAAGAACGGCACTTGCACATTGGCACCATCGGCCAGCGTAAGGTCGCCGTTGGTGGAATTTCTTAGGACGCCGCTGCCAGCGAATAGCGCACCCGCTTCGATGGTCTTTTCACCGTTGACGCTAAAGATGTCAGTGGCTTCTTGGATCGTCGTCGTCGAGCCATCGGCGAATACGACACTCGAGGTCATTTGCGAAGTGCCGCCAGATACGTGGACGTCTCCTGTGACGGTTATCGTCCCAATCGAAGCAAAGTAGTCACCGCCGTTGATAAAGTTCCAGTCTCCGGCCATGGTCCATGCGGAGGGAACATTCACCTGCAGGGAGCCGCCGTCGAGGTTGATCGTACCATCGAAGCTGGCATTGCCGGCTCCTGATTCCAGATTCGTCGTAGTGATGTTGAGATCGCCACCGGCGTTGACGGTAGTCACTCCATCTTCGCTACCGTCCCAATCGAACACAGGATCGTTGATGTCGAGTATCCCGTTGACGACTAGCGATGTGCCCGTGGAGTTAAAGTTGATATCGCCGTCGATCGTCGACGTGTCGTCGACCTGCAAGCCTGCGTTCTGTCCAATGTCGATGGCTGAAGTTGGAGCGGAATTGAGGGTCTTTTCAAAAACCAGCGTGCCAGAATTGACGTTCACTTGGCTTTCCGCCTGCATATCGATTTGCAGGCCACGGATGATCGCTGTGCTGGGAACCCCAGAGGTAGTTGAGCCCGCGTTGACGTTGATCTGGCCTGTGGAGCTAAGTTGGTTCGCGGTAAGCACCGCGTCGGTCGCGTCCAGGATACTGCCAGCTGCGAGGTTGAGTTGATTGGATATCGACGGACCAATACGCGTGTCTAGATCAAGCGTCGTCATGGGAGCAAGATTTACTGTCCCAAGTCCGTCGCCGCTTATTGTTGTGGCAAACAGTGAGATCAAAGCGTTCTGAGGATTACTTGCTTCGATTCGTAATGTGTAACGCTGAGTATCTGGCGCGCCGCTTGGCCGCGAAGTTTGAATGGTACCTGGATTTAGTAACAGATTAGTTGGGGAGGGTAGACTGTCTTGAAATCGTAGGACACCGTATCCACCGAAGACGGAATTAGAATTAAGGCTAATATTCGCCGCTGCCGTTCCAGGTGCTTGCGCCACAATTCGGCCACCGTCGAGGAGAAGCTCTCCGTCACTGATGAGAGCGAGATCTCCCAGCTCGAGAGACGTCGCCGCTGGACCGGCTGAGTGTTGGCTCACTACGAGGCGCGAGGTTGTAGATCCTGTCGTACCACCGAACGTTGCATTGCCGTCGATCGTCAACTTATGGCCATTCGTGTCTACATCCGCACCGCGGATGAGCCGAAGATCGTTGATTGTATAGTCGGTATTCAGCTCCGTATCAGCATCCACATGTTGAGTGGAGCCGATCGTGATATCGTCTCCAGGCTGCGGCAAACCAATGGGCGTCCAATTCAGTGCGAAGCCCCAACTTGGAGGGGACTGCCCTTGCCAGTCTCGATCGATCGCCAACGCCTGCGACGAGACCAACAAGGATGTCAGGACGGCGGCAACAAGATGGCGAATATCCATGGTGCGATCTCCGACATGCGGGATGAAAAGAATCCATCGCACCCGTGCGACATGCGGGTGGCCAAAGAAAAGCCGAGCCAACCCCTCCCGATAGGCTTAGTGTACTCCGAAATGGACGGCCTCGCTAGAAAATGTCTGAGTCTTCCCTCAGCTTCTCCGGCTCATTCGCCATCGATAAAACGCGGTCGAGGATGCCACCGACCACGTCAGTATTACGACGGAGCTCGGCTCTGGAACCGCCGGCGACATGGCCGTCGCTTGAACTCCTAGTCCCAGCTGCTGCTGCCAGGTCAAAAAATCCGATCCATCGGTGTCGCGGTCTGCTTCAGTATCGCCGTCGAAATGTGAAGCGCCAGCTAGGATCCCAAAGCCCGTCTGCCAGCGCGCGAGATCGTTCTGATCCACGACACGGTTGTTATCGAAGTCCGCCGCCAGCGCCGGAGTTTCGCCCACCAAGTGCGACAGCATCTCATCGAGCAGCGCTCGCCAGTTGCCCCAAGAATGCCCCTCACTGACCTGCGTGAATTCGAAATCGTAGCCGTTTGCTGTCAGCAGGTTGGTGAAGTTCACGCCGCCGCTGCCATCACCAATCGTGCCGGCAGTCACATACAGGTCGACGTCGTCTTGCAGCGATTGGGTCTGGTAAAGACCGAAGATACTGGAGAAGTTCGATGGTGATTGCACGGCAATATTCTCGAACACGTCAGACCGTGTGCCGCCGAAGTACGCGGAGTTCACACCGCCCAACGAAGTTCCCAAAATTGTCCGCCCCGTCGCGGCGTCGAGCGTGCGATACTCGGCATCGATCTCCTCGACTAGCTCGTTCGCCACGAAATTGACGAACGCGGGATTTCCGGTGTACTGCTCGATGCGTCGATTCTGACCACTGCTCGGATCGCGCGGATCGACAAACACCGCAATCGTCGGCTGCAGCGTGCCCGCGTCGATGAGATTATCGAGCACGACGACCGTACTGCCCAAGTGATCGGCCGAGTACTCATGCCCGTCGGTCACATACACCGTCGGCAAGTTCGTGAGTTGCTGGTCGTCATAACCGGCGGGTGTGTAAACACGATAGTTGACGTTGTACCCTAGGTGTGAACTGTTGGTGGTGATATTGCCGGTGAGGTTCCCTCGCGGCACGCCTGGTTGGCGCACCGTGTTTTGGTCAAACACATAGTCCGGCATCCGCAGTTCGCTGTTAGGTCCGAAACCACCCCACATTTGCAGCGAGTTCGCCGGATCAAGCAGCCAGTTGCCATTGGCGACGACCTTGTAATCGAGTCGCGCATCGGTCGGTAGAGTCTTTTCCAGAATCCAGAGATCAGTCCCCGCGAAGCGCGTACCTTGCCATCCCGCGGAGTTGGGATTCCAGCCATTGAAGTCACCAGGCCAAGAGACGGAACTCGCTGAACTGCGATAGAGAAACGCCACCTGGTCACCCTGCGCGTAAGGCACCTGGCCCGCATTCTGCAGAGTCGTCCAAAAAGCGTTCAGCTGTGCGGTCCGCTCGCCAACATCGGCGAGGTCAACGATCGATAGCAATTCGCTCTTGAAATCCGCATACGACGGAAAGATCTCCTGTCGCACAAAGTCGGGATCGGGTGGGGACTGGGCCGCTAGTACACGTGCCACGATAAGGATCGCAAAGGTACAAAACAGCCTAAGTGACGTGGCGATACGGAACACGAACTCTCCTCCTCTGTCCTAGTATCTGCACCAATCCGACACCAAGCAAGCAATGAGTCACTGGTTCTGGCACAATGGTCGCGGGCACTTGCGTGCCCAATCCTTTCTGGCGCTGCCAGGTGAGATAGTCGAGTCCGCTAGTCGTGCCGTCCCCATCCGCGTCACTGTTGCCATTCGCACCATGATCGTCTCGCCACTTAGTAAGATCATCGCCATCGACATCGCCGTCACGATCAAAATCAGAAGCATAGTAACTGGCAGCGTCAGACACAAAAATCCCTTCGCTCCCGTCATCGAAGGTCGCGACGAACACGATTTCGCCTGAGTCATTGATGCTCCTCGGGCGTCCGTCGCTACCGCCTGATGACAAATCAATACCCAAGTCGGTAATTTGACGGAAGTCGTTGGGGGAAATCTCGACCGTATCGCCCTCTCGACCTATTAGTCGCAGTTCTCCTGAGGGATCTTGTGCCCAAATGCCTACGGACGATCCGATTCGCGCTCCTGACACGAGTTGTCCGAAGCGATTCGTTGAATAATCAAACCAAGGAAAGCCGCCGAATGTTTCTCCCCCTGTACCTGGCGCGGTCATGCCCTGCATTAACAATAGTTTCAGCTCATCATTCTGCGCGCTCCAAAGTGAAATATGAGTCGATGAGCTGTCGGTCGTACGCAGTCTTGCCATAAAGACTACCTGATCTATATCGTCGATCAGCTGACTCGATACGAATCGATCAAACTTGTAGCTGGGCGACTGTCCGACAGCCGGAATTGCCACGTCGCCTTCGCGCGCCAATAACTCCACGGCCGACCCGCGTGATCGCCATATCCCAGTGTCCGTATCGGAAGTTGTCGATCCGCCATCAAGCTCAGAAGTGAAGACCGTGTCGCCGCTGATGTTGATCGGTAACAGAGAGCCACCACTCAGTTGGGAGTAGTAGCCATCTGTTCCCGGTGCCGGATCTCCTTGCAGAGCCAAAAGTTGGATCGACTGCGCATTGCCAGCATAGATGGCCCGTGAAGTCGATTGTCCGGTGTTCAGATTCTTTAGTCCGGAGCCGAACGCAGTTGCGCCCGCAGAATTGATTGGTGGATCGATTCGAGACAGGTTATCAAAATTACCGGATGTTCCTGTTGCGGCTTCGTTCTCCAGCGCAATCACATCGGCCGACTGGGAATTGATGGTAAAGATGCCACCTTCTTCTGGAGAAGTACCAGGCTCTCGGATAGACAGATTGACGGCAATTTGTCCCTGGGAGTTAAACGCAGGTTGGTAAAAGAAAAGAGTACTATAGTTCTTGGAACTGCCAGGCATCGACGTGTTGGAAACTGCAACAGGGATCGTGTCCGCAGCAGAACTCAACCAGTAACCATCACGGTAATTCGAATCGTGCGTGCCACCCAGGTATCCTACCGATCCTTCATCTGTTAGAGAAAGGTAGCGGAAGTCGGAAAACAAACTACTTCCATCCGAGGCCGCTCCAGGTGCCGATTGACCCTCGCGTACACGTTCGGTGAGTACGCCATTGGTACTTACCCAAATCCCTTGATCTTCCGATAGATTGCCCGAACTGTTTTCTATCGATCCGCAAAATGCGACTTCGCCCAGATTATTGATGACTGGCAACTGAAAAGACTCGAAAAAGACCTGGTCACCATTACTGACCGGTGCTTGCTCATCTAACAAAGCAACGGTCTCGAATGTGCTACGCACCGCTGCCAGGGCAGTGCCGGGCGCCTGGATAGCCAAGAGCGCACAGACGGTGAATCTCGAAGTAGTATTCATGGTTGATCTGCAACAAGCAATTTCCGCGACGAGTTGACTAGATCGATTTTACCATGGAAACACGACTGATGGCGAGCCTATTGCCGAGGCAGAAGTGCTTTCAATTTTTCGTTCTCATCGCGAATCCCCATGCCATCAAGCTCAGAATCAGACTGAACATTTGGGGTTCTGGCAAAGCGATCGCCGCCAACGATCCCGTACCGAATGCTTCCTGCCAAACCAGATAGTCTTCACCGTTTAAGTCGATGGCGTACCTTGATTCCCAACCGAGCGTGGGATGGCTGAGGTCGAAGCCATCGACATCGCCGTCGCCGTCGAAGTCGCCGGGGATGACGGTGCCATCGAGGGTAAGCACCAGATCGTAGACTTCTTGTTGGGCGTGCTCACCGACAAAGGTGTCGTCGCCGCTGCCGGTGACTGCCAGCGTGAGTTGACCGCTGGCAGGGATGGTGCCTTCCAGCTTCGACAACGGTCCGATTCCGCTATCGTCGTCGATCGCGATCAGTGTGCCGGCATCGTCGTACCAACCCAAGAGCGTGTCGATCGTGCCGACCGACGACGTTTCGGCGGAGAACATCGATCCAGGATTCAGTCCCGTGTACGTGAAGAAGTCGACGTCGCCACCTGTGAAACCGTCGACTGTGTTGTCGAGGTTGATATTGTACTCTGCGCCTAACCATGAGTTGTCTGCGAACGAATGCTGATCTGCGATACCCGCTTGCAGTGTGCCGTTGACCGAGAACTCGTCGATCAAGCTGCCACCGCCGTCCCGCACCTCCACGAACGCCTTGTATCCGCCACTCTCGGAGTGATCGCCATCGAAGAAAAAATCGCCATTGCCCGTGACGATAAATCGCAAGCTGCCGTCGGGGTTGATGACGATCTCGTTTAGTCCCGATGCTTCGCCATTGCCCAGCGTGCTGTTGTCGTCGTCGTCAGCGATGAAGTTTTCGAACGGATCGAACCCGCCTTCGTCGAACACGCCAAGAAACGTATTAGGCGCGGCCCCAGTCCCTGGCGAAAGGTCGTCGGTCACGCTCAACACGCCAGGATCAAGCACGGTTGATTCGGCGAAGGTTTCGTTGGGTTCTTCGGCGACGACCGAGTGAGGGCAGTGAGTGTGGACGTAGAAAACGACAGACAGCAGGCATAGCGATGCCCGGGCGCGGCGGGATTCCATGATTGTTCCAGGTAGAAAAGAACGCCCCGCAGCCCACGATATTATTGTTGGCTGAGTCTCCCGCGTCTGTCAACTATTTTGTGCGTCAACGATGACGATGCCGACGGAACCCAAACCCCGTCAAACTCAGACCAATGAGCACCACGCTTGATGGTTCGGGCACGCCTACGGAATTGGCGACACTACCGCTGACTTGCTGATTGAACTGCCGCTGCCAGATCAGGAAGTCTGCGCCGTCGGTGTCGCCATCTTCGTCAGCGTCGCCGAAGTCAGTGATACCGATAGCCGCTCGCAGAATACTTAGGTCCTGTACATCGACCGCTGAATCTTCATTAAAATCAGCCTCTAAGAAGGTCTCTGCCGAGAGCGATACATTCAGTTCGTAGAGTTGTATGGTGTCATCCACACCCCCGACGCTGATGAAATACTCGCCTGCGGCTGGAAGCTCAAGGTCCACCAGAATGTCACTGGAACCGAGTCCGCCGGTGTCGGTGAACACCAGCTCCGTAGTCCCATTCTGATCGAAAACACTAAAGAACAAATCAACCCGCGCATCGGCGTCGAACGACGTTGGAAACCCTCCTTGACCTGATTGGGTGAACGTCCCGCCGTGCGGCGTGAGGGTCACGTCCAGCAGTCCCGGTTCAGGAATTGTGAACGAGTAAAAGTCGGTATCGTTCACGTTACTGATACTCACAAAATCGGTGGCAGATGCTTCGAGGCGTTGGGTCGGCACGTCGGCGTCTGTGCCGACACGCACTCGGCTGCCGACGTTGAGCGTCCCTAGGTCCGTTGCATTCGTGTAGACATCGTTGCCTTGTCCGTTGTTGCTCTTTTCATTTACGTCTCCGTAAAAGAAATGGACTGCTCGCACTTCATCAAGCTGCGGCCCATCAAAACCGACATTGATGCTTGGCTCCAGCAACAAATTATCGGTACTGGATACCACGTGTTCCAAATTCAGTCCGTGGCCTAATTCGTGCATCACGGTATTGCGAAAGGCACGAAAGTTATTGTTGCTGTTGCCAAAAAACGCACCCTCGTCGGTGTTAATCACCATGTCGCCGTTATTAGGGAAGTAATTGAACGCCAGCGTCCCATCGTCATTGATCGATCGCCCGCCTATCCGTACATCGCCTCGCACGCCGAGCGACCCTGCGGCCGCACCGAGAGTCTGACCGCTGTCATTCGGCTCGTAGACGTAGCTCACACCGCTGAGCTCTTCCCAACGATCGAAGCTCAACTCGAACAATTCAAACCAAGGCCGCGCGGTCAGATCATTGGGATTGTTACCGATCGGGTTGCCACCGAACGTCGTGTCCAGAAAGTTGATCAGATTGCTGGGAGCGTTTGGCCCCGACAGATCCGGTGTCGAGGTTCCATCCGCGACGATGCTCCAGGTCAGCGTGACGGGGCGACCATTTCCCGAGCGCGTTCCCGACGCGGTGCCGAGCCACGGATCGAAGTCCGGATTACCGAGAATAAATCCGTGCGCGATAGAACCCCACGTGCACGCCAACACGCACACGACGACTACGCAACGTTGCCAACAGTAAGATGCCATCATGGTTTGCTCTGTTCCGAAAGCCCAACCCACTTGCATTTTATCACAAACTAATGAAGCGAATGTTTGATTTCGCACACGAAATACAGCAGCGGTGATGCGTAGAACCCGCAAAAACAGCTGCTTAACCCGTCGATCTGGGCCATCGCTCACTGACGAACCTGTCTGCAAATTAGCACTGCACTCTGCGTTGCCACTCCGCTTGCAGCGCTGTGTCGGGCCGAACCATGAACGAATACGACGCCAAGCCGCCGAGCCACAACAACGCGAACCCACCGTAGGCGGGAACCAGATGCCAGAGGCTGTTGTAGCCCACCCACCAGTGAATCGCGATGGTCGCCACATAGGCGAGGTTCCCGGCGATCATCACTGCCCACCAGAGCCATGCTTGACCATGTCGATAGCTCCACAATCCTGTCAGCAAAGTGACCAGTCCACTGGCAATCAACATGCCGCCAAATGTCGCGCGATCGTGAGCAACCAGCGGCACGAGCATCGGATTCGCCTCCAAGAGCACCCGCTGTGAGCATTGTAGAAACTCAAGGTCTTCTGGCACGAAAACACTAGTCATTCCAATGCAAGAGATCACCAGTCCCGCAACAATCAATGCCGCGCCGTGCACAACCAATGCGAGCTGGCCGCACTGGTGCACTCGCCATCGTCGATCATTCCACAGGTCTGGCATCTCGATCCGCCGTCGCCTCGGCTGTGGCAAGATCGTCGTCAGCAATAAGAACTGTAGCAGTACTGCCGAGACGAAGGCGTGGAACGGATCAAAGTAGCCAAATCCCAGAAACGTGAAGAAACTGAAAAAGCCCGTCGTGGCCGAAATCACTATCGCGACGTACGCCCAATGTGCTCCGCGTCGAATACCAAAAGCTGCCAACGCCATGTAGAGTGTACCGATCGCCAGCATGGTGCCAGCGAGTGTCACTCGATCGTGTTGCATGAAGGGAAGCAATCGCTCGTTGATACGCATCAATTCTCCGCGCACCATGCCAATGAGCGACTCGTCATAGGGCATCACTACGCGCGTCAATGCGATGCCCATCGCCAGTAGTCCCCCGACGAACATGCCCAGACCCATCAAGAACGCCCAAAACCATGACTGCTGAGGTACCGTTCTGTCTGGTGACTCTTCCGCCGTAGTTGCGAATCGCTGATACAACACGGCCTCATTGATCCGCTTCGGCAAACCCGGGCCGGCGAATGCCAACCCGGAATCTACCTGCACCAGGTCGGCGCCAGCATCAAAGTAGTCGAGCGCGTCCCCCGGGGAATGCACACCGACACTCCCAACCAATAGCGGCTCGTCGCCCGCCGCGTGACGGATATCAGCCACCAGTTGGACGGACTCGTCGAAACCGACCTTGCCCATCTGCAATGCATCCCGCCCAACGCAGACACCCGAGAGTTGCTCCGTTTGTAGCAACGAAAGCAGCTCTACTCGGGCTGATTCATCTTCCCACGCGCCATGGTCAACCGCAGCGATCAGCAACCGATCGGGTCGGTCACCATCGAGGCTGTGCGCAAGCTCCGTAATGAGTTTGGCAGGCAACACAAATCCATCGACGTGGCTATCCAGTGTTTCTATCATTTGCGTCGCCGCCGCTGCCGACGTCGACGACAGCCGCGCGAGCACTGGTAGCGATACGGAGCCGTGCCGCTCAAGCTTGTCAGCGAGCTGCTCCGCAGTCAGCAACTTGGAGGAGCTACGTCGAATCGTCTCGGCTCGGAAATCGACTTCGGAAGCCGACGAATCACCTTGCGATCGACTCTCCACCACGGGGCCAACCTCGATGTATCCGACACCGAATTCGGCGAACCCGCGGGTCGCTAGCGCTTCTGTATCAAGTCCGCAACCGAGTCCGATCGGCGCGGGAAAGCGCACATCACCGTGCTGCCGAGCCAACCGCTGGTCGGGCTGCATGTGGCCCATGAGCCGAATCATCCACCGACCACCAGGCACCGCCGCCAACCGTCCCATCGATCCCAGCGCGAGCGCGCTGCCCCGATCGAAGCCGATGGCCGCCAGCGGTGATTTGAACAGCGTTTGGTAAGTCCAATCAGGCATCGTAAAACGTTTCGAAAAGCAGTGAATGCGACACAGCTTGTGTGAGGTTGCACGCACCCGGAGCCCATCCAAGCTGTGCAACCGCAGTTAACTTGTTCTGGCAACCGCGAACAAACTCTTGTCTCAATCGCGGCCCCCCCGCCTGAGGTTTTTCGCACACCAATGTGGACGATCGAAAACACGTCCGTGTCCGAATACTCCGGCTCCCACTTGCCGAGGCAATCGCCTTAGTCCTTTCACTGCAAGTGGTTACGCAAAAGTCGTCGACGCCTAGTGAGCGAATATTCAGATAACCAGCCTCAAAAGTGTCCTAAAATGATTCGGTGATGTCACCGCAAACGCCAGCTGCGTAAAGGCTTACGTGTAGCGCCATTTTGAACGCGAAGTCTTAAAAAAATGCGCGTCTTGGTCACAAGCAAAACCGTTTCCGCAGCTTCGAGCCAATTCAAGTGTAGCGAGAACGGCGGACGACTTCAGCAATTGTTTTTGGCCACCGGAGTAGATTGTACAGCTCCTGTGCTGAGAGGATTCAGGATGTTCCAATTAGCCGGAAGGTCAAAGCGGTAACAAGGAGCTTCGATCTACCTCAGCTACTCACTGCTGACGAACTTTCGCGTGCTTCGCTGTAGGGCGGAGTCAGATTGACGGGCTGCGATGCGGTACGAAGTTCCGACGAACGTTTGACTCTTCTAATTTGTCGCACAACGCAACGTGCGATCCATCGCAGCCACAATGTGCACTGAACGACGGTGGGCTGTTAGTGCCGCGTCTGCCAGGGTAAGCTTCCCGTGCGACTTGTTGGTTTGAATTGCAACTCGTCACGGACAGGAGTTGTTGAGACCAACGATTAACATCTCACGACCAAGTTCCTTATACTGTCTGTTGTCCGATTGCGTGCGTCATGTCTTCGTGCACTCTTTTCTCTGATCGACGACCCACTGATATGAACATTCGTTTGCAAGTACCGCTGGCACTTGCGTTGGCGACAACCGCAATTGCTTTCCCATTGGACCGACGAGCAATCGCTCAACCGTCGGGTTCGCAATACGTGGCCGATCCGGCGGTTCCGATGATCGGGCTACCCAATCGCTTCCGGTCGCGCCGTAGCAACAGTGACAGCCGAATTCCTGACAGTGGCGTGGCCACCATCGCTAAACTCAAGGGCCCCGGTTGTGTTCGGCATCTCTGGTTGCTGCCAGGCGACGGCGTGCGTCTAGTGATCCATGTCGACGGTGCCTCACAACCACAGGTCGACATGCCGTTGAAGCCGTTCTTTGGTGTCATGCACGATCTCGACCCTTACTTTATCGACTGTGCGGCGTACAACGTACTTCCCAATCCGGCCAAGGGAGTGCCCGGCACGCCTGGCTACAATCTGTTCTTGCCGATTCCGTTTGCCAAATCTTGCCACATCAAGCTTGTCGGCACAGAGGGCGAACGAGCGGTGGCAATGACCGACTGGCATGCCTACGAAAGTTCGACCAAGCTAACGCCCTACCGTCTTCACGCGGCACACCAACGACTGCAGCCCGCACCCGAGCGGGGCGGTTTCGTCGAGATGGCCAACATCGACGGGCGTGGGTTTGTCGCCGGCCTGGCGGTGGGCTACATCCAGAAGAACTTTCAGGACATGGTCTTTCATACCGGCGGTACCACGTTACTAATCGACGGCGAAACCGATCCCTACGTGATCCGAGGGCACAACGTCGAAGACGATTTCGGCTTCACCTGGGGATTTAACGATCGACAAACTCGCTGGGTCGGTTGCCCTTACCACGTCAATCGGGGTCGCCTCGACCAAGATGGCGTGTTTTACCGTTTCTTTGGTCCGGACCCAATCGCGTTCGACAGCTCTCTCATCTTTCGCACGGGCAGTCGCGGCGACGACCTCGAGACGGTCGTCTACTACTATCGGGTCCCGAATACTCGTCCTCCGAAGATCCAAACCCCAAACCGTTGGCAAGTTGTTGGCCTGTTCCCGAATGCCAATCAATGGGAGAACTTCCAGACCACCAACTTGGTCGAAGAACTCCCAGACGGTGAATGGCCAGATCGACTTGAGGGGCTTGATCACGATGTCTCAGTCGTTTCGCTCGATGCGTTGCGCGGTTGGATCGACTTGCAGCACGTCTATTTCGAGCGTCATCATTCGGCGACACCACTCACGGTGATCAACCACACAGCCTACCTTCGCGCCAACATCCCGAGTGGCAAACGTCAGCAGGCCGAGCTACGGCTAGCGCTCGACGACTGGGCCATCGTCTGGATCAACAGGGAAGAGGTTGCCGCGATCCGCAGCGACGAAGGCATTCGCACGCACAGAATTCCCATCGCGCTGCAGGAAGGTGATAACGAAGTGCTCATCAAGACCAACAACACCGACACACCGCTCAACAAACGAATGTGGGCCATTCACTGCGCGGTGCTGCCGTCCTTAGACTCACCCGCGAGCATACCGACTGAAGGCCGACGGTAAGCAATGGCCGTAGTACAACGTTCTTTCGTGTGGCACGTGCACGAGGTCGCGCTTAGGTTGGTCGCCTGAATTCCTGCTAGATCCGCTCATTTTCCTGATAGCGTTGATCGAGGTCGTGGTACCTCCGCAGGATGCGTGTGGGAGAACATGCCAGCAAAAACCCCTATTTTTCACGTAGATGCGGCCGGATGGAGTATTTTGCCCAGCCGCCGCAGGGGCCCATTTGCCAAGCCGCCATGGCCGTGCATGCACCTAGTTATCTGGAGATATCGAGAAAATTCAGTCGAAAAACCACCATTTGCCAACTACTATGAAACAGTCAGCGACCCGGTGACAACGCACTCGGTCCGCCAGGCAGGTGCAACAACCATTTGATCATTACACACGTCGGCCACACCTTCTGCTGGGAGCGGGACTAATGAAAACCACGTCATCACGGACTTCTTGCGCTTGCTTTGCGCTGGCATTCCTATTCAGTCTCTCGTCGGCGAATGCCACTACTTTATATCTAGACAACATGGAAAGCGCCGCAGGATGGGGAGTGAATGCTTTTGGTGGCCCTCCCGCACCCGACGTAGCTGCCATGTTCGGGTACGACTACAGTGCAGACGGTATCCCCGAAGCACCTAACTCTCAAGGTGGTGACGCTGCAACAACCGGCGTCAAGCTGGAAGCCAATCTCGTGGACCCTCCTGGTGCTGCCGGTTACACTTTGTACCCAGTTGGTCAAAACTTCACGGGTCCTTATCAGCTGCGATTCGATGTTTGGATGAACTACGACGCTGACGAACGCATTAATGGCGCATCATCCGGTACTACTGAGTTCATTGGTGGCGGCATCGGCTACGACAACACCACCCCCGACATTGGTATTGGCGCTCAGCTCATCGCGACCGGCGATGGCGGTTCTGCCAGCGACTGGCGTGCCTTTGGGGACGGTACTTTCCTTTCCAATGATGATATGACCGGCGGCTCACGTAACGGCTTCATTCCCTATTACAGTGACTTCTTGGTGGGAGTCGCGCCACCAGTTGGACAGGCTCAGACCGCATTTCCGACCGGAGTTGCGGGCTCACCGGGATTCCAGTGGGTCACCTTTGAGATAAACACATTCAATGGCAGGTCGGAAGTCTTCATTGAAAAGCCAGGCGGCGACCGTTTGCAAATTGCAGTGATCAATCTACTTGGCACCGCCCCGTATACATCAGACGGAAACATTGGTCTGTACTACGCAGATCTGTTCAGCTCGGTAACAGCACGTCCAGACCTTACGTTCGGCTTGATTGATAACGTGGTCGTGACGGAGATTCCTGAGCCAACCGCTGCTTTGCTGGCTGTTTTCGCCGCTGCTTCCTGCCTGTCGATACGCCGACGGTAAAAGCCGTTTCGGCTCTTGAGTATCACGCGCAGATGCGATCTCTTTGCGCTGAAACTACGAAAACAAGTCGGAACGAATGAGTACGCGGACCCCGACCGTGCGCACCTATTCAACGGACAGCCCGTTTGCATAGCAGACGCTCTCACGTTCGGTAAATTCAACCGATCGTGGATCTTGCACGGTCGGCTGCCTTCACCGTGACAGCGGCGACGGAACTCGAATCGCAACGGTTAACGACTCGGCTAGCGATCGTAAGTCATGCGGTATCCAACTAACGCGCGCGGCAGGCCATTGGAACGCGCCCGCGACAGTGATACACCGATCGGTATACTAGATTCTCTACCTCGGGCCGGTTTATAGATCGTTGGATAAGGTGACTAACGCTGATACACTGGCAATAAATCGTTCGGCGGTGTGAGTGCTAGGACTGAAAGAGCCGTGCTGTAGACATTTGCGCCTGGCTTGGTATAGGGACCGGCAATTGGCCAGGCTCCGCTACGTGTTTGCCGGGCCAGGAAGGTATTTACCAACGGCGGATAGTATCCACGCCAGAACTTGCCGCCCATCTGATACATCGCATGACTGGAGTAGAAAACACCATAGTGAAATCGATCGCCGTGTCCGACGGATTCTCCGTAGCGACGCACAGGGTGTTCGAGCACCCAGGCTGCTGCCTCTGTGGCTTCTTTGCTACCGTGTTTACCAGCTAGGGACATGGACAGAATCCCCGCGCCCGTCATGCCACGATTGACCCGACGATCTCCTTTGATAACTCCGTAGAAGAACTGTCGATGTTCCGCGCTATAGCAGCGCTGAACGTAGTCAGCCCCGCGGCTGATGCATTCGGTAGGCACGTCGAATCCCGCATTCTTGGCGGACCGCAGAAACATCAGGTGCCAACCTGTCACCGAGAGGTCCGCTTCCCCTTGAAAATCGGAATTCATCGGCAAGACGTAGCGCCATCCGCCGTCTTCGGCGGCAAAGGGTTCTGCCCCACGTTGCATCTTGACCGTAAACTCAATGCCTTTCTCGATGGCTTGCCCAAGCTTGGGAAAGTCGGTCGCACCGATCATACCGTAGCACTCGGTCAGCATCAGTCCCGCGATCGGATGATTGTACATCGCTGTGTGTGTCGCTTCTCCCCAAACCAACTTTTTCCCAGGCTCTACGAGACAGAACATGCCATCGGTGTTTTGGGTCTCGATCACATATTCGAGCGCTTGCCGCAATTGTTCACCATACTTGCCCTCGCCGGGCAAATGCCCATTAGACATAAACGCCAACGCGCACAAGCTCGTCACCCCCGGTTGTCTGACAGGGCGCGTTGGAAACGATCCGTCGCGGTTCTGTTGCGAAGCAAGCCACGCCAGCGCCTTCTCCACGGCTCGATCGAGTTGTGTCGCGGTTGCCGCATCCAGCACGTTTTTTGTCGAAGCGACTTCTTCTGATGCCTTGGTCGATACTGGTTTCGTGTCTGTATCCTGAGCCCAAACACAAGGCCCAGTCATAAAGAGAGTGGCAATGAGAACACAAAAGCTTGGCAAGCTCCGGAGCACCGTCTCACGCATGAAACACCCCATCGATCGATAATAGCCAACTTCGGTCTAAAGATCACAAAAGCGCTATCGACACAGCTACTTGGTATCGCCACTAGAGACTAGAACCACGCGTCCATTCTGTCAAATCTTCGCTCATCGCTCCGGCGCGTCGCGTGAATGCCTCGGGTCCGGAAGTTTTGGTATGCAACAAAGAAGATCAAAAAGAACCGTTGAGCAGCATCTCAAGACGAATCTGGTAGCTTTGCGGGCTTGCACCCTTGTCGAGATCTTTTCGTAGGTTCTAAATTGTGAGTGTTCCATTTTTGAAAGGAGTTCGTCCAATGCGAGTCCGTCGTGCTGTTGTCTATCGTCTTGTTGGCTTAGTCAGTTTCGTCTTGTGCTTTGCGATTGCTCGCGCGACGTATGCTGAACCTTGGAATCAGTTTCGCGGCGCGGCCGCCGGCAAGCTGACCGAGATCCGTCACCCGGCGCAGTGGTCGGCCGATACGAACCTGGCTTGGGCGGTGCAGCTGGCGGGCAGCGGCTGGTCGTCGCCGGTCGTGGTGGGCGAGCGGATTTTTCTGACCTCGGCTGAGTCGGACGCCGCCGGGAAGCCCAAGGGCATGATGGCCGGAGTGGCCAGCATGGCCACCTACCGCAGCGCCAAACCAAAACAGTATCGGTACGTCGTCTCGTGCCTAAGCCTGGCGGATGGTTCGGAGTTGTGGAAGCAGGCGGTTGGTGAGAGCACACCGGCGGTGATTCATCCGTCGAACACGTACGCCACCGAGTCGCCAGCCACCGACGGCGAGCGCGTGTTTACATTCTTCGCAACCACCGGCACGCTCGTCGCTTGGGATCTGGACGGCAACGAGCTGTGGAAGAAGGAACTCGGCAGCTATCCGGCAGGCAACGGATTTGGTACCGGCAGTTCGTTGGCAGTGTTTGATGGTCTTGTGTTCGTACAACTAGACAACGATCAACAATCGTTCGTCGCGGCGTTCGATACGGCGACGGGCCAGCAACAGTGGCGCGACGATCGCTCGACCAAAACGAGTTGGAGCACGCCGCTGATCTGGAGCCATGCCCAGCAGACGGAACTGGTCACCTGCGGCGCCGGCGTCGTCACGTCGTACAACCCGAGCGATGGCGAAATCGTCTGGCAGTTGACGGGTACGCAGTCGGCTTTTTCCGGCTCGCCAGCAATCGATGCCAAGCAGATCTACTTTGGCAACAGCGGTCCGATGAGCGCTGGACCGCTGGTCGCGGTGCGGGCCGGCACGTCCGGGGAAGTCGAATTGGATGGGCAATTTAAATCTGACGAAATCGCCTGGTCGCGGGTCAAATCAGGCCCCGGCATGGCATCGCCGGTGGTCGCGGCCGGCTATCTGTACATTCCCGGACGGGGCGGCATCTTGAATTGCTACGACACTGCGACCGGTGAACGGCAATATCGCGAACGCGTCGAGGGAATGAGCACGGTGGTCGCGTCGTTGTGGGCAGACGAGCAACGCGTGTTCCTGCTCGACGAGAAGGGCACGACACACATCATTCAAGCAGGCGCAGATTTCGCCGTGCTAGGCGCAAACAAGCTAGACGATCTGTTTTGGTCGACGCCCACCATCGCGGACGATACGCTATTATTACGCGGCGTCGAGAAATTGTACTGCATTCGACCTTAGGTGCAGCTGAAGCATGTTGTTGTCAGAGAATAGCTCATCGGCTTGCGGCGGATTGAAACCGTTCCACCCTCGTTGGTTCAGGCGATCACCAGCTTTCTTCATACGTGACTGAGCATTGAATTGCCATGAAAAAGCCTCCTCCCGGTACGGCTGAACGCATCGCAAAGATGACCTTCGCGTCCGTCTACCCTCACTACGTTACTAAAGTTGAAAAGAAGGGCCGGACAAAAAAGGAATTGCACGAAGTCATCAAGTGGCTGACAGGCTACGATGAGAAAAAGCTGAAGTCCCTCATCAAGGACGAAGTGAACTTTGAGACCTTTTTTAAGAAGGCCAAACTCAATCCCAACGCGCATCTCATTACGGGCGTGATTTGTGGATACCGAGTGGAAGAGATAGAAGATCCACTGATTCAACAAGCAAGGTATCTCGACAAAGTCGTCGATGAGTTGGCCAAGGGAAAGAAGATGGAGAAAATCCTGAGAACTGAATGAGGATCTGCTCTCTCTTTTCTTAACTCTTCGTTGCATCAATCGGAATCGCAGGAATGATTCCATTCGACCATGATCCGCGCCGACGTCAATTTTCTTGCGGACTGTCAGTGATCGAGATACGATTGGGGACGTTGGGTTTCCGCAGTCACGGGGCGGCGCGCAATGGTATGAGACTCGCCTTTGGCGAAGGGATGAACGAATAGTACACGATGCATAAAGCCCTCTCTGTCAGCCTGATAGTCGCCAGCTTATTTCTCGCTGGATCGGTCCGTGCCGCGGCTCCGAGAACCCCGAGGATTGATACCGTGGAGTTGCTGGATGACCAGGGCTGGAACGATAATCCAAACGTCGTCTGGTATGACGATTTCAGTGCCCCTGGTCCACTTACCGATCGATATCTTGAGGCTGGCACCGACAATGGAGACTTTGTCCCAATTGAATACCAATCGTTAGGGAACGCGGGCAAGTCCTTGCGAACTCGGTTTCAGGCTGGAGAGGTGGGAGCGGGTGGAATCAAGAAGACGTTTGGCCGAAACCCGATGGACTACCGTGGTCTGGGAGTACGAAAGAACGAAGACTTCCGAGAAATCTATTGGCGTCACTACATCAAGCATGAGGATGGCTGGACCGGCAACCCGGCAAAGCTAAGCCGAGCCAGCGTGTTTGCCGGAAACAATTGGTCGCAAGCCATGGTTGCTCACGTCTGGGGTGGTCACCAAGACAATCTGGCAATCGATTCTGTCCGGGGCGTGAACGCTGATTCAAATGTGGTGACGACCAAGTACAACGATTTTGAGAACTACTCGTGGCTTGGATTAAAGCAAGGATCGACCCAACTATTCGAAACCGACGAAAGTGGTCGCTGGGTTAGTATCGAGGCACGGGTAAAGTTGAATTCGCCTGGTCAGTCAGACGGGGTATTCACGCTATGGATTGATGGTCAGCTTGAGTTAACGCACGACAAGCTGAATTGGGTGTACTCGTACGATGACTTCGGCATCAACGCTGTTTTCTTGGAGAATTTTTGGAATTCGGGAAGCCCAGTTGAGCAAGAACGGTACTTCGACGACTTCGTAATCAGCACATCGCCAATCGGTTTGGCGAAGTCGCCGCTGAATCCGTGGGTATGGAAAACGACGTTCCACGATCAAGATGCGGACGACGCCCAGTCGGCTTGGAGCCTACAAGTTGCGTCCTCTCTGGACGGCGACGATATCGTGTGGGATTCTGGCGAAATCATCGGAGACGGTCTTTCGATTCGGATCGACACCGACAACGGTGAATTCCTTGGCACCCTCGTCGGGAGGAAACGCCTACTCGCGGATCGTGTCTATGCCCTGCGTGTGCGGCAACGTGACACGGACGGCAACTGGTCAGATTGGTCCTCATGGTCAACGACGTTGCGAACAGGAGTGGTCGTGGTGCCGGAACCCACGTCGCATGTTTCGATTTTTGGAGTACTGCTGGCCGCAGTTTCTCGATGCCGTAGCATCACTTGAGACAACGGGAGATGCGAGCGGCAATTCTTGCGTGGGGTCGATTTCAATCAGACCGCACATGCAGTAGGACTCGCCAGACGTGGAAACTGCTCAGAGTTTTCGACCCCTATCGCAGTCGTCCTTCCAGCACAGCAATTCAGGAAAAACCCCGCCAGAGCGGGAACATTTCGCCGGAATGCACACGGTTTAGCGTGGTGCGATCAAATTCTTGCGGAATCACGCCGGCAACTCATTGCTTTCACTAAATCTTAACATTATGCTCGCTGGTTCTTGGTAAACCGCCTGTACAACTCCTCTCAATTACGCGAATTACCTCGTCTTCGCGATAAAAGTACATTGTCTGTCCGCTTTTCATCACTTGGAGTACCACCATGCGAGTTTCGAAAGTTACTTGGCTATCTCTCGGATTGGCGCTGAGCCTGGTCTGTCACGACGCGTTTGGCGTCGTGCGAACTTGGACGCCAACGTCGGGTGATAGCTTTTATGAGCCTGCGAATTGGACGCCCAACGGCGCGCCCGGCGCCGCTGACGACGCAGTGATCGACGACCCCGCAGTAACCGCCGTCATTAATTTCGCTGGCTCGATGGACCTCGGCGCATTTAACCTAGGGACGACCGGAGCGACTGGCGGCAACGTATTATTCTCGGGTGGCACGCTCAACGTCGCGATGGATCAAGGCACCAAGAGTCACATCGGCGATCAATCATCCCTCGATTCGACCTTCACGATGACCGGCTCGGCGGTTTTGAATCTTGATGAGCCCCAGAGCGGCGGCGGTAACGGACTCGGTTCGGACGGCGATGGTCAAGACTTGGAAATCGGTGCTCAAACGGGTGCGTTTGGCGCGAAGGGAAGTCTCATCATGCAGGACGACACCTTGCTGCGACTTAGCGATGACCTAAAAATCGGCGCCGAAGACAACGGCAACGCCGAGGTCATTCTCTCGGGCAATGCGCAGGCCCACGTTGGTAGTGGAGTTGCCGTCAGTGAGAGTTCCGCAGGCGTCGGCTATCTTGAAGTTGGCGGTAACGCACTTCTGAGCACGGGCAATAGTTCCGAGCCAGGAGATACCGATAACGGCCTGACCAATGAGGGGTACCTTACGCTAACTTCGTCGAACGGTGGAAG
>JANQQA010000305.1 GCA_028285205.1 Bythopirellula sp.
CGAGGCGGAACTCATCGATTGTGAAATCCGCCGGTTCTTGAGGCCCGGCTTTGCGCGTTAGGTGAATCCAACCGACTCCGCCAAGCCCCAATTACGGTCGGGCGTTCTCTCCGTCCGCATGTCGGGACGTCCTAAATCTGCCGCAGTCGATTCGTAGGAACCGCAGTTTAGCGGAATTTGTTGTTTCCGTGTCAGATTCGATGATTTCTGTGTTTAGACTCTTAGAGAAAGTGCCCCCCGTCGATCAGCGTATCCGATACCATGCCAGCCATGCACGAGCTTCCAGAAACTCGCGAAAGTCTGCTGCTGCAAGTGCAAGATATGAATGATCGACGCGCATGGGAGGAGTTTGTCGAAATCTATCGACCTGTGATCTATCGAATTGCGGTTGGCCGCGGCCTGCAGCACGCGGACGCTCTCGATCTTGTGCAGACGGTGCTGATCGCCATCGCCAGATCTATCGGAAACTGGAAGAAACGCGATCAAACAGTCCGGTTTCGCCATTGGCTTCGGCGAGTTGCCAAGAACGCCACGATCAACGCAGTTACTCGTCAACCTCTGGATCAACCACTCGCCGGATCTACTGCAGAAGCGCTGCTGTACCAAACTCCGCAAACAGACGACGAACTCGATTCGCTAGTCGACCTGGAATATCGTCGTGAACTTTTTGTCAGAGCTGCAGAGCAGGTTCGAGCCGATGTCCACGCCGATACCTGGGCGGCGTTTGAGCTGACGGCAATCGAGGGGATGAGCAAAGAGGAGGCGGCCTTTGAACTCGGCAAGTCGATCGGCACGATCTACGCAGCGAGGAGTCGGGTCATGAATCGGCTATCGACCGCCGTTGCCGGAATGGAAGGCACTGACAAATGAAAGCGAACACGTGCGATGCCAGTCGACGAGACCGATTCCTGCTCGGTGCAATGTCAGATCATGAAGAACGTGATTTCATACGTCACCTAGATTCTTGCGAATCGTGTCGAAATGAATTGGAGCACAGCGCTGCTGACGAAAGTCACTGGCAAGAAGCCGCAGACCTGTTGGCAAACCGAAGTTCTTTTGCCAGGGAGATTCCTACTGAGCCTCATCAAGAGCACGGCCTGCCTCATGCCGTAAAACAAGTTCTCAACGCACTTGCTCCGACCGACGACACCAAGTCGCTCGGACGCATCGGGAACTACGAAATTATGGGCGTCGTCGGCAGCGGTGCGATGGGAGTCGTGCTCAAAGCTGAAGATCGGGCACTCGACCGCATCGTTGCCCTAAAGGTCATGAACCCTGTGTTGGCGTCTTGCGGTACGGCACGACAGCGATTTGCTCGCGAAGCCAAAGCTGCAGCTGCGGTACTGCACCCAAATGTCATTTCTATCCATGGAGTGTCCGCGACTGAGGCATTGCCCTATCTCGTGATGCCCTACGTGAAAGGGATGTCGTTGCAAAAACGCGTCAAGGCACAAGGACCGCTTCCGCTGCCTGAGATCTTGCGCATTGGCAGTCAAATTGCTGCAGGACTGTCTGCCGCACATCGCCAAGGCCTGATTCATCGTGACATCAAACCTTCCAACATCATGCTGGACGAGGGTGTCGATACTGCCGTCATCACCGACTTCGGATTGGCACGCACAATCGACGATGCCACGATGACGCGCACCGGCGTTATTACGGGCACACCAGAGTACATGTCGCCCGAGCAAGCTCGCGGCGACGCGGTCGACTTCAAGAGTGATGTCTTCAGCCTTGGTAGTGTGCTGTACACGCTCTGCACTGGCTTTGCCCCGTTTAGAGCGCTGACGCCGTTCGGAGTTTTGCGGCGGATTACCGATGACCAACCTCGGCCTGTTCGTGAGGTCAACTCGGAGACTCCCGCTTGGCTCTGCAGCATTATCGCAGAGCTGCATGCGAAAGCGCCGAGCGAACGACCGACGGCAGAAAAGGCCAATTCACTGCTGGAGCGCTCTCTAGCCCACGTCTATCAACCCGACCAAATTCCATTGCCGGAGGAACTGACCGAACCTCAAGCATCCCGTTCCATCCTGTTTTCTCGACCCTTAATCACTGGAGGCTTTGTCTTGATCATCCTATCGCTCTTGATGCTGTTTGCCCAACCGATGCTGGAAGTCGCCCAAAACGATTCTGGCAATATTCCGTTCAACTTGCCCCAGAGTGCGATGACAGCCGCTCCTGACGAATCTAGGATTTATCGAACGATCAGTCTTGATTTCCCTCGGCCTGACGAGCCGCACTCCGTCGAGATCGACATCACGCGAGGATTCGTCGAAGTCGTCGGTCACGATCAGCCGAACGTCGTTATCGAAGTGCTGTATCCACAAAGTTCCGCGAAATCCTCCGGTGACGGCGACCTAAAAACTCAGTTCTCGCCAAAGTTTGATGTGGACGTCGATCAAAAGGCAAATCGAATTGTTCTGGACACCTACAACAACACTTACGTTCTCAATCTGCGGGTGAGAGTGCCCAAACGAGGCGACCTCTCATTAACAACCTACTCAGATGGATACCTGCACGCTCGGAATATCATTGGTGCGATTCATACCCATAGCCAGCATTGTGATATTCACTTGCAAGATATTTCGGGCTCTGCGACTGCGTTCAGCTACAACGGAGATGTAAAGGTGGATTTCCATCGTGTCGCCGCTGACGCGAATTTGGATTTTGAGTCGTACAACGGCTCCATTGATCTAATACTTCCCGCGGACATAAATGCATCGACCGCGATCAATGCTGGTCGCGGCTCGTTCGAGTCCATGTTCGATCTCCAGCCAATCGACGAGATCTCCGAACCAAGAATCGCTCTGCTGAGTGACGAAGTCAAGAATTCGTATCAGTTCGCAGCAATCAACGGTGGTGGCATCCCCATTCGCATCGAGAGCGAGAAAGGCCTAATCACGCTGCGAGCGAGAAAAGCCGAAGACGCCCCCTACACCGGAGAGTGATGTAAAGCCAAAGTGAATCCGACCGAATGCATTTTAGCAGCTCGATGTCTCGGAAAAGGTGTACAACCGAACCTACGAATGATCGGCAATACTAGACCGCTCCGTACGCGCTGCCGTCGGCCAAGAATCGTCGTGGAATCGACCGGGCCGAACTTTATAATGGGTAGCCCTTGGTTGGGTTCGCCCTTGCCTGCACGTGGGATCCGCTGTGCGGACCGATGTGATCGAGCAATCTGGCCATTGGTCCGCACAGCGAACCCTACCTGTTGAGCGTGAGTTTTGCTTGCGCTATCTCCCAGCGCAAGGCTGTAAAAACAAGGGTGCGGCGGTAGGTTTTGCTCGATGAAAAAGAGTTCCCGTCCTTGAGCAAAACTAGATCTGTGCCGTGTTGATCATTGGTCGGTCGGTGGAACCAGTGACGTACAGGCTATGCATCGCGCAGCAAAAAGCCCGGCAGAGAGGACTCCCAGCCGGGCAGATCGGTTGAAATGGAGCTTACGAATCAGTCTTTCACATCAAACCGATCGAGCATCATCACTTTGTCCCAAGCGGCGACGAAATCGGTGACGAACTTTTCCTTGGAATCGTCACTCGCATAGACTTCCGCGACCGCGCGAAGCTGTGAATTCGAGCCAAAGACCAGGTCGACCGCCGAGCCGGTCCACTTCACTTCGTCGGTGCCGAACTTACGGCCTTCGAAGAAGTGCTCACACTTTTCAGACTTCTTCCATTCAATGCCCATGTCGAGCAGGTTGGTAAAGAAGTCGTTCGTGAGCGTTTCGGGCTTGTCGGTGAAAACACCCAAGTCTTGTGGGCCGACGTTGGTGTTGAGCACTCGCATGCCGCCCACCAGCACCGTCATTTCGGGTGCCGTCAGACTCAGCAAATTAGCCCGATCGATGAGCAATTCCTCGGTCGGACGGTCGAAGCCGCCTTCGATGTACACATAGTTGCGGAACCCATCGTAGGTCGGCTCAAGCACAGCGAACGACTCGATGTCGGTATGCTCTTGGGTGGCATCGGTGCGGCCAGGTGTAAACGGAACGGTCACGTCGTGGCCAGCTGCCTTGGCGGCCTTTTCGATGGCCGCACATCCACCAAGCACAATGATGTCGGCCAGCGAAACCGGTTTGCCAAATCCTTTTTGCACTTGCTCCAGGGTCGTCAGTACCTTCGCGAGTTCAGCGGGTTGATTGACTTCCCAGTCCTTTTGCGGGGCCAAACGAATCCGTGCGCCGTTTGCACCCCCTCGCATGTCGGTGCCACGGAAGGTCGCGGCCGACGCCCAGGCAGTTGACACCAATTGCGATACCGAAAGACCCGTGTCAAGAATCTTCGCCTTAAGTTCGGCAATGTCGGCGTCGCTGATTGGTGCGCCTTCGGCTGCAGGAACCGGGTCTTGCCACAGCTGCGGCTCGGGAACTTCGGGACCGAGCAAACGCGACACCGGACCCATATCGCGATGGGTCAACTTGTACCACGCTTTGGCGAACGCCTCGGCGAACTGATCCGGATTATCGAGGAAGCGTCTGGATATCGCTTCGTACGTGGGATCCATGCGAAGCGCCAAGTCGGTCGTAAACATGATCGGTGCCGCTGCCGTGCCACCGTCATGTGCTGGAGCGACCATTTCTTTAGTTGCAGGATCCGTTGGAATCCACTGTTGTGCACCACCGGGGCTGGTAGTGAGATCCCAATCGTACTTGAACAACAGTTCGAAGTACTCGTTGTTCCACTCGGTCGGCGTGCTCGTCCAAGCGCCTTCCAAACCGCTGGTGATCGTGTCGTTACCGGAACCGCTGCCATAGCTATTGATCCAGCCAAGTCCTTGATCTTCGAGGCTTGCACCTTCGGGCTCAGGGCCGACGTACTGTTCGGGATCTGCGGCACCGTGGGCCTTGCCAAACGTGTGTCCACCGGCGATCAGCGCAACCGTCTCTTCGTCGTTCATCGCCATGCGGGCGAAGGTTTCGCGAATGTCCTTGGCAGCTTCCACCGCACTTGGTGTTCCATTGGGGCCTTCGGGATTCACGTAGATCAGGCCCATCTGCACGGCACCCAGTGGATTCGACAGCTCGCGGTCGCCACTGTATCGCTCGTCGCCGAGCCATTCGCTCTCGGGCCCCCAGTAGACATCGCCTTCTGGCTCCCACATGTCCTCGCGTCCGCCGGCGAAGCCGAAGGTCTCAAATCCCATCGATTCGAGAGCGCAGTTGCCGGTGAGGATCAGCAGGTCGGCCCAAGACAGCTTGCGGCCGTACTTCTGCTTAATCGGCCACAACAGACGACGCGCCTTGTCGAGGTTGGCGTTATCCGGCCAACTGTTGACCGGCGCGAAGCGAAGCATACCGGCGCCACCGCCGCCCCGTCCGTCGGCAATGCGATACGTGCCTGCGCTGTGCCAGGCCATGCGAATAAAGAACGGACCGTAGTGCCCATAGTCGGCCGGCCACCAATCTTGCGAGTCAGTCATCAACGCGTAGAGATCTTTCTTGACTTCGCTCAGGTCGAGTGTGCTGAATTCCTTGGCGTAGTCGTAACCCTCGTCGGTCGGGTTCGACAGCCGCGAATGCTGGTGCAGGATCTGCAGATTCAGTTGGTTGGGCCACCAATCGCTGTTGGACAACGAACCTGCGGCCGTGTGACGAGCCGATGCGGGGCTCATGACGGGACACTTCGTGATATCGCCAGACATGTGAGTTACTCCTTATTCCTTGCCTTGGTTGGTTGTTAACTTACCTGGGTTGAAATACTTTTTTGTTCTTACTCGCTACTTTGACTTCTTACGACAAGCTGGACAGATTCCCCAGTAGATGACCTCGGCCTCATCAATCTCATAGCCCAAATCGTCGGCTGCCGTCAGACAGGGAGTTTCGCCAACGGCGCAGTCAACGTCGGCGGTCTTGCCGCAGGTGCGACAGATGACGTGATGGTGATTATCACCTACACGGTCTTCGTACAGTGCCGGCGAGCCGGCCGGTTGAATACGACGGATCAGACACTTGTCGGCCAACATCGAGAGCGAATCGTAGACCGCCTGGCGCGAGATGGCTCCGATCTCGGCTCGCACCGCCTCAGCTATTTTGTCGGCCGTGGAGTGAGGTCGTTGAGCCAGCGCCCTCAAGATGGCTAACCGCTGCGCGGTCACTTGGACACCGTTTTCACGGAGTTTTTTGGCCGGATCTGCTGACATGTCCAGATTGTAGCGCGATTCTGGACTTTGTCAAGAATTTGCTATTGTCAATTTTCCTGGCCGATACTGGCGGCGCTGGCCTGCCTATTTTGCCTCCAAATTGAACACAATGTTGCTGCCCAGCACGTGTTCGCCGACTTCCAGGCCGAGTTCTTCGCCGCTGCCGTAACGCTCGGTGATCTCATCGGTGGGGCCGGTAATGGCGAGGCGATAGATGCCTGGTTGCGCACCGTGGAGCGGTTCTCCATCCGTGGGCGAGATCGACGTAGGTCGAGCAAGACCTCGTTTGCTGGTGACACCGGAAGCCGATTTGACCGCGCTGCCAAGAAAGTCTTCGGGAATCAGTTCGACTTTGGCACCCGGTACCGGCTCGCCTCTAACTTGAACTCGAATCATCAAGGAGTACATTCCGGTCAAACCGTTCCGCGAAAGCTCGCCAAGGCGTCGCTCAATTTCCTCCTGGGAAACGAACTGATCACCGTCTTTGTCATAGCGTACCAGCGCATCAAGCATCGCAGGACAGGCCCTGATTTCCTCCCCCGAGAGCAATTGATCGCCGTCGGTGTCAAACTCATTGATGGCTGCTGCGGCGGCTTGGGCAGCATCGATGTCGGGTGGATAAATCCGCGCGGGTCCCCCGCCACAACCGCTCAGACACGCGCCCATGACTGTCAACATGAAAGCTTGCATTCGGACTAGGCACCTAACGTCTCGATTCATGCTCCCACCTATAGGGCGTCCCAATTTACGACCTCTCCATCTGCGCGCAGTGCTAAACGATGGTAGGTATCGATGTCAATGTCGTAGGAAATCGATCGGGTTGAACCGTCGCAGAGGGCAAAGTTGCAGCCCCCAGGATGCGGACCGCCGAATGCATACGTGTCCGTTCTTCCGGGCGTGTCGATATGCAACGGATGAGCGGGTCCGGCATAACGATTGTTCTCAAGATCTTGGCCTTCGTACATGTCACACGCATCGCCCCCGCCGTACCACGAGTCGTACAGCACCGGATCCATTGACTTTTCGCCGAAGATGAGGGTATTGGTCGTGCCATCTTCAATGTCAGCCAAACTGAAGTTGCTGCGCCACCAACAGACCCCCAGCGCATCGTCAATAGATGGCCAGACGTGCTGCGCGGCAGCTGCAATAGTGCCTGGTCCAGCATGATATCGTATCCACTCTTCGCCACTGTTCATCGCATAGCACGACTTGGCGACGGTTTCCGGGCCTGTGGGTCGCTGGCGCCCAAAACCTGGATTGTTCCGGTACCGGCGTTTAACGCACGTAGGGCGCGGCACCTGCAGCCGCGTTTGCCGCCGACTGGGACAGGTAAACATATCAAGTGGAGTAGTCACCAACGTTTCCACCGCACGTGACTTCGCTTCATCGTCACCACCCGCGCCCAAGTCAAACAACGCTTGCTGTTCCAGATAGGGTAGCACACTAAACGGCCAGCCGCCCGCTTGGCTCTTGCCGAATCCCAAGTCCGGATCGCCGACCCAACCGTGGCCCCAACCCCCCGTAGGTAACACTTTGTGTGCTTCGATGTGCAACTGGGCAGCCAAACCCAACTGCTTGAGATTATTGAGGCATTGCGATCGTCGCGCCGATTCGCGCGCCGCCTGCACGGCAGGCAACAGCAATGCGACCAACACACCGATAATTGCGATCACCACGAGGAGTTCGACGAGCGTAAATCCCTGCGTACGCGGGCGCACGCGATGAACAAAAAATTGCCGTTCGCTAAACATGGCAAACACCTGTTGAAACAGAGAAGCTCAGAACACCATGGGTATTAGTATACCCGCTGCGCAATCGGATTGAAACGGAAGCACGGCACCTAGAACAGCGCTTGCTGCTGTTGAATCTTCCGCACCGGCCACTGCGGAAGCGGCGGCAGATCGCAGATTTGCTCCGTTAGAATAGTGTGGAATTGCTCGGCGGCCAGCGGCGCGAATTTATTGTCTGGGGCGTGCGTGAAGATGTAAGGTGTCAGCCCGGCGGCGATCCAATCGGCGACGATCTTGGCCCACTGCTCCATCCACGGTCGGACGGTCGGTACGTCGTTGCGGCCGACCAATCGCAATACCGGTCGCGAGGCGGTTACCGTTTGCCGCACTGGCGATCTGGGTTTGCGCTGCTGGGAGATCACTTCCCACTTATCGGTCGGCTCTGTGGAAAACAGCGCTCGGCTGTCAAAAAGCATCCGATCAACCTTCAGTTCGGTCAGCAACTGGGTGAAGTCGTTCTCAACCGGCCCTTGGTCGAAATAGTCCTCGTGTCGGGTTTCGACCGAGAAATGAAACTCTTTGGGCAATTGTTTCAAGTACGCCGCCAGGTCCGGTAACTGTCGCCCATCGAAGAACGGCGGAAGCTGCAAGAAAGCAGGACCGAGCCGATCGGCCTCGCGGAACACGTTGAGCACTTCGAGAAACTCGGCCGTTTCGCGACCGGCGTTGCGGAGTTGCTTTTCGTGGGAGATTGTGCTGGGGAACTTGAACACGAACTGGAACCCGTCCCCGAGAGTTGACATCGAAGCGGACGTCGCCCAACGTTTGGCCGTTTCAAGACTTGGTAGGCCATAGAACGTGTTGTTCGCCTCGACGGAGTTGAACACGCTCGCATATTGCCCCAACCACCGCTGCCGATTGCTGGTGCTATAGAACGTTTCGACCAGCCCCTCGTCCGCCCAACCGGGGCAGCCGAGGAAGTAAGGCAGTGCCAATGTGTTGTTGTGATTGCTAGTCATTACGATGTCCGTCCGACGGGACACTTGGTGTCGGCTTAAGGGTCCGAGTCATTCAATGCCTTCTGCCAGCATTGCGGCAAGTCTTCACTGAGCCCGACTCGAATTAGACTAAGTGACTTCAACTGCGGCAAATCAGGCAGGTTCGTAAGTATCGGCCGTTCGGAGCCCGGCCTAATGCTACTAACCGAAAGTACACGCAGATTCTTCAATCGGCCCAATGCCGACACATCTAATGCTTCGTTCTTGACGGCGAGTTGCAGAATTTCAAGACTTGCTGGCAATTGATCGAGATGCTCGACCAACACTGTTCCACCAATCTCCCACAGGCCTTTAAGGTGCGGCAAGGTCGTCAACCAACGGCCTACCTGTTCTTGAGACTTGCAGTCGCTCAACTTCAATCCCTGTAACTGAGGAAGCTTGGGAGCCTCGAAGTTCTCGAATTTGTAGTGATTCAGATCAAGTACTTCCAGGTTCTCGAATCTTTGCAAGACTTGCAGGTCCGGTAACTTTTCTACCGGCTGATTTCTGCGAAACTCCAATTGAAGTGACTTTACGCGTAGTGGCGGCCACAGTTTCAACAACTCTTGTTGCGATTTGGTATGAAAGGTCATCGATACATCTTCGGCTCCCGCAACCTCTTTCTGTTGCAGAATCGGCGTAAACTGTGCCACATCGAATACGCGGCTGTTCTTGTCGACGAGGCCGTTCACCTTGACTCGCACGATGCTGCGAAACAAACCTTCAGGCACTCGACCGACGGCATACGAGCCACCTGTTGTGCCAATCATTCCATCGGCCAGTTTTGCTAACCAGGTTGGAGGCCGATACTGTACGACTGCGTCGCTGTTGAAGCGCGCTTTCAGCTCCTCAGCGAGTTCCAGATGGCTGCGGCCACTTCGACACTCCCAAACCAAGTAACCAATGACCAGCACAAGTGCCGTTTGCATCGCCATGAATTCAAATAAAGAGACGCGATACCATTTTCCTCGTCGCCTCAGTCTTCGCTCCAACAGCCAGCTGAGTGATGCAAGCGTGATTGCAAAACAAATTAGGTTCATTGCCAATCCAGCAAGATCCCATTTGAGTAGCGATCGCTCGCCCCAATATTTCCAGTTTCCTAAATCCGTCCAATATCGGCTTCGATGAAATGTCCCATCCTTCCATATGCCCCAGTTACATTCCGCGGACCAGCGTAGCTGGGTGGGTGCAGCCAATTTGCGAAGGTAGTAAGAAGATGACACCGCTCGTCTGCGACGCACACCACTTTCACCCCACAAACATTCGTCCATGAGCTCCGATGTCGGACTGACCGGGTTGGGAGCGACCTTTCCCAATTTACTGTAGACCAATGCTGGAACATGCAATCGTGTCGCGTGGACGAAGGGCCAGCCAAATTCCTGAATGGTCTGAGATCGCGAAGACTTCGCACTTACGGAAGTCTTCTGGCCAGGAATCGCGACCACGAGCCACGCCAACACGAACAAGGTGATGATCACGCACGTGCTGCGACTGATGCGATTGCGTTTTTCGGTGTTCGACGATTCGCTCGACACCTGCGGTTCGCTTTCCAAGGACCACTCCGCACAAAACGTCGGTTCATTCTCCAATTACACCGCGGAACGCGGGAACAGGAGCACAGAGTATCGATTATACCGCATCCCGGCGTGTCATCGGGTATTTCGCCACTGGTCATTCCGGCGCGCGGGGGCTGCCACCCTGCCCTGCGATTCGATATCATCAGCGGTTCGACGCCCGCTTCTCATGACGTTTCTGGGACTCACGGATGGCGACCTTCGGAGAGCTGATTCGCAGTTATCGCTTGCGTGCCGGGTTGGGGTTGCGCACATTTGCCGAGCTCGTCGACCAGCGCGCGTCAGTCGTCAGCGCCGTGGAATCGGGACGGCGTGCGCCGTGGCGAAGCAGTGCGACACTCGCGCAACTGGCCGAGGTATTGGGCCTGGTCGAGTCTTCGAATCTGTGGCAGAAGATCGTTAAGCTCGCACACGCCGGGGACATTCAGCCAGCAACTCCAGTGGGTGAGATTGCCTGGTGGTGGCAGGCTGACGAGGCACCGGCGCTCGACGAGCCGGCACTCGCCGAGATGGCTGGATTCCTCGGCGCGACGGTTGAACCTAGCGCTGACCCCAAGCCCCATTCGAATCCACGTCCGCTGACCGAGTTGGCCATCGAATGGCGAGTGCGAAGGCTGCTAGGCCGTCGCGAGACCCAGTTGACTGCGGCACCGGTCGACGTCGAGGCCGCGCTGGAGAATGAATCGGGTGTCCGTCTGCAAATCGTGCCGGGACTCGTGCCGCGATTCAGTGTGCAAGCGTGCGTCGTTGCGACCCCAGGCGGCCTGACATTCTTCGTCGATCGGATCATCGCCGATTCACGGCCAATGGCTTCGTATCGGCAGTTGTTGGCCCTTTGTTACGCACCGGTGGCACTCTGGCAAGCAGACAAGCAGTTCAGCGCCACGCAATTCTTACGGACGCGATCCAACGGCAGTTGGTCTGGCCACTTGCGTGACTGCGAGCGATTTGCTCTAGCTATGCTGCTACCTGCCAATCCTGTGCTCATGGGCGCGGAATCAGCCTACAATGAGCTGATTCACCAGCAAGGTTGGGTCGACGTCGACGACGCCGCTCGCACCCTTCGCAATCGCCTCGCCGAGCAGTTCGCCGTACCGACTTCACTCGTGCATCGCCGCCTGGTCGGTTGGCCTTGCCATCTGTACGGTCGTGTAGCGCAGGCGCTCGCCGCTCAGGAATCAACGTTGCCGCCACTGGACTGGCTCGTGGACGAGCAGGAACTGCGGCAGCAAACACTCTTCGACAAGACCGCGGCAAGATAGCCATACTCAGCTTTCCGGGTGTATGGTTCCCTCCGCTTCAAGTTCCTCGCGTTGGCGAATGAGTTCTCGACGCTGCCGTTCCAGCTTTTCCAGTTGCTCCTTTAGTTGCATTTCGGCTTTCTTCACCGCTTCTCGCTGCTCGGCGTGCGCTTTCTTGATCTGCTCGACCGCTCGTGATTGCTGTTTGCGCTGTTGCTCGATGACTTCTCGCAGAGCGTGCAATTCAGCCTTCTGCTGCTGCAATTCAGCACTCTCTTCGACCCAGTGGTTTTTCGCGACGTCTTCGTCGGATTGGCGTGGTATGATGTAGTGTTTCTGTGAAACACCGGGCTGGACGACTGCCACCGCGCGCGGGATCGATTGCGTCACGCTGATTGGCGCTGGCGGAACCGGTGGTACGGCTGGCAGTGCTGCCTGTGGTTGCTTGGAGTACGACTCAATCTGCTGCTCAATTTCGGCGGCCTCAGATTTGGTCGATAGCGCTTCCGCCTTCAACATCAGCGACTCGGCCTTGAGTTCGAGGATTTCTGCTTCGCTGAGCATCTTCTCCCGCTCTTCGCGATCGTCGATTTGCATTGCTTTTGCGCGAGCAGCTTTCGCCTCTGCCTGCAAGAGGAGGCCCTGGCTCTTCAGCTGCAGTGACTCTTTGGCGTCCTTAAGTGCGTCGATACGGTGCTTATGGGCGAAGTGCACATTGGGAAGGGTGACCCTGACGGTCTTCGCTCTCGATTGAGCAATCGAGGCCTGGCCCTTGCCGGCTGGCAGCGATCGTGTCGTTGTACCCGCCAGGATCGGCGCGGTTGCATCGGTCTGCACTCGTATATCGAGATCAGCGGCGACTCGGCTTGGCATGTCGACACCCAACTCGGGGAGTTCTGGCAGTTCCGCTACCGCCGGTCGTGGATGTTGTCTATTGCTCGACTCATGACTCGATGATGGGGCAATGTGCTCCTCGGCAACAATCTCGACGTCGACCGTCGCCGAGGGCGGTTCAACGGCGGCCGTCAAATCGAATCCGGCGGTATCAGAGCTCGCAACCACGACGGCTGTGCCGCCCGTGTCTTTCTTCGCCTCCGCGACCGCAACAGTGGTCAGGCCAAGTAGGGTCACGCCAATACAAAATGGTTTCGCAAAGGTGGCAGCAGTCATCGTAAGCAGTCCTTCGTGTAGCAGGGTTTGTTGGGAAAGAGTCAAAGCTTGAGTCGACAGGCCTTCAGGCACGGGCTGACCGAGGTGCACTGCCTGACAACCATCCGCAATCGTCATCGTCAGTGAGCCGGAAATCGAAGCCTCTGCTTGACGCAGCGGTGTTGCCAACGCGGCCATCGCGACCGACAGTCCGACACCGCGCCGTGCCAAGCGAATTCGCAGCATGCTCTTGCCGCGCGCTAAGCGGCCCTTGATCGCCGCCGTCGTGCAGCCCAACTCTTCAGCGGCGGCACTGCGGGAGCGGCCTTCGAGTTGGCAAAGTATGAGGGGAAGCTGATACTTGTCTGGAAGTGAGCGTAGTTCCTCCAGCAGAATTGAACTCTCCTCGCGGCGCTGTATCTGGAGGAGCTTGTCTTCGGCCTTCTCGACCTCCGTCGACAAGTGGGCGGCTGGTTCGCGTTTTCTGCTCCGCAGCATCCGAATCGACGCGCGGTAAGCTACTCGGTTCAGCCATGCGGCCAAGCTACTGATCGATCTTAGCGAGGAGGCCTTCCGCGCGAGGATCAAAAACGTGGCTTGAAACGCGTCTTCGACGTCTTGGCGATGCCGCAGCACTTGCCAGCAGGCGAGCCACACTACCCGTCGGTGACGTTCCACAAGCGTGGCGAAGGCTGCTTGCTCGCCGCGGGTAAACCGTAGGAGCAACTCGCCGTCGGTGGGAATGATCACCGGTAGCGAAACTGCTGTGGCTTCCGGCTCAGCGTGCGCCGTAAATTGGATTTCTCGGTTGATTTGGTGCATGGTCGCTCTCTGCTACCCGTATTAGAGGCACTTGGGTAGTGGAACGGACCGAGAAAAACGCGGAAATCCGTCGATAGCAGTGCGCCGAGCCGGCGATTGGATTAAGAAAAAGAAGACGGTACCGACGCGCCCCGCTGAGACTTATGTCTGCTTGCGCGGCTCGGTATGAGCCTTTTGCTCATTTGCCATGCGGCGCAGCTGCCAAAGCGCGACGCGTCGCAGCGTGTAGCGTGCGGATTTGGAACCTGTCGCTTTGCGGCGTGGAAGGAAGACGGTCCGCAGCAGCAGCCCACGAAGGAGTACCCCGTGACGGCCTTGTGGAAGCATGTTTGCTCTTTCAAAGAATTGTGCAGGACAGCGTTACCGCTTCTTGCATTTCGCCTTGACCCAGCGATCGGCGAAATCGGAAGGGGGCGTAGCTTCGATCACTTCAGCGATCTCAGAGGCGCTCATCCCACGATCGAGCATATCCTGCTTGAGCTCGGCCTCGGCCTGCCGACGGGTGGCCGAAGTGTACACGCCTGCGATCATTGCGGTAACGGAGATGATCACAGCGGTAGCGCAGCCTAGCGCGACGATCAGCACGACAAACCGTTCGTCGGCCCCCAGTCCAAAGAAATCATCTGCCCAGCGATCCTGAACTGCGTCTGCAGTTTGTTGCGCGAACAACAAGGGCAACTGAATCATCGTAATGCTCTCCTTGCGAGTTTAGATGTCGCTTCGGCGATCTCCGCGCGCTCGAACGATTTGTTCAATTTCGTGAATCGGCAGTCCGCGGTCGAGCAGTTCTCGCTTGAATTCGAGTTCCTGACGGTGGCAGGCATACTTGCGGATTTGCTTGAAGACGGACGTAATCACACTGCTGGCACCAATAATCAGCATGATGTAGACCACCATGTTGAACGGCGGCGGCACGTTCTGCATTAAGTTGACGAAACTGTTCATGGACGGACCTCGCGTTGTGCGAAGGGCAACCGGACGACTTGTACGATCCTCAAGTAGTTGACTATAGCAAGTTCGTGGCGCACCGCTGGATCTTGCTCCAGATCGTAAAAAAGTGCGAATTTTGCTGCCTAAGTTTTAAGCTTCGACTGCCCGCGGCAGATTGACTTGGCGTCCTAAACCGTTTAGTGTGAAGGTGTTGGCGGATTTTCTGGTGTGCATTCTTGGTGCCGGCACGCTCCAGCAACGTGTCTGATACCCAATATTGGGCCTTCGGCGCGGGCTGCGTCGCGTCGCAACCACTTCTGATACTCGCTGCTCGCGTCATCGGCACAGCTGCGAGCAAGTCGGAACGCGTGGCACGCCAACGAATAGTTTCTTGGGAGCGTCAGTTGTCGAAAAAGCCTTGGGGCGGAGTCTTTGACGGGGAGACCGATCCCCGCGTGGAGAAATTCACCGAAAGCGTGAGTTT
>JANQQA010000328.1 GCA_028285205.1 Bythopirellula sp.
CCGTTTTGAGCAACACTTCAGCGCCCTCGTCTACGTAGAACTCCCCCAAGACTCGGCACAGATAATAGCGGAGGCTGATCGAGTTCTTGTCGTCCAGTCCCGCTTCGACTTCCTCGTCGAGCAGCTTGGCGAGTTCCGCTGCCAACTCAACGTTACGCTTCAACTCGGGATAACGCTTCTCCAGGCGGAGCATGTTTGCCAGTTCTTCGGCTTTCTGCCAACGAGCCTGATTGGAACTACGCAGCGCAGCGACGATCTTCGTCGGATCTTGATCGCCCTGGGTCGCCAGTGTCGTCACCAACAGCCATAGCAACACGACCGCGAACACGATGATCGCGGGCACGACGAACAGCTGCAGAATGAAGCCTGCGCTGGGCGGTTCGACGGGGGGCAGCAACTCGTCGGACTTGACCGGCGGGCGGGCCGAATCCGCAGCGGTCGGCTCGTCAGACGGCGGTGTACTGGGTTCCGGGTTGGAGGACATGGGCGTTGGTGGGATGATGGTGGTACTATACTCGCCTGACAACTGGCTCCGAATCTCCCAGATTAACAGACAAACTACTCAGCGGCGAGGCCCCGCTGCGAGGGCAACCGCTGCCGGAATGGCCGATGCGACACCTTCAACTCACACTGCCGACGCCGCCGGAGAATCTCGCTCTCGACGAGGCCCTGCTTGATGCGGCCGAAGCCGGCGAGCTTGAGGCGGACGTTCTGCGAATCTGGGAATTGCCCCAGTATTGTGTCGTGCTCGGTCGTTCTTCCGCGGCTGAGGTCGAAGTCGACTGGGAAGTCTGCCGGCGAGACGGTGTGCCGGTGCTGCGACGAGCGAGCGGCGGCGGCACGGTGCTCGCCGGTCCAGGTTGTTTGATGTACTCTCTGATCCTCAGCTCGCGCGACCACCCACAATTGCAGACAATCGGTGGAACGCATCAATTTGTGCTGGACCGTATGTCACAGCTACTGGCGTCGTTGGGGCCTGACACAAAGATGGCGGGAACAAGCGACTTGGCCTTACGACAACCCCAAGTGACGACTTGGCGAAAGTTCTCGGGAAACTCGCTGAGGATCAAGCGACACCATGTGTTGTATCATGGGACGTTGCTGTACGATTTCAACTTGCCTAACATCGAACGCTGGCTCGCCGCGCCGACGCGTACTCCCGAGTATCGCGAGGACCGTCGGCACGAAGAGTTTGTCACGAATCTGGGAGTTGAAAAATCACAGCTGGTGGAGACCCTGATTGCGGGATGGAATGCGGAAGCATCGCTCTCGGCCTGGCCCCAGCAGCGCACCGCGAGCATCGTTGCCGACAAGTATACCGCCGATCCGAAGTGGCGGATTTTTACTCCAGACGTCACGTGAGATCCCTATGCATCGCGAACCACTACTCAGTCTGCTCACTCGCTACGCAACAGAGCACCCTGACGAATTGGCCGTCGTCGAGCGAATTCGAGCACTCGTTCACAATCACGCGGATTGCTTCGAGCGCACCTGCCGGCCGGGGCATATTACTGGTTCAGCGTGGGTACTTTCCCATGATCGTCAGCAATGTTTGTTGCTCCACCATCGCAAGCTCGACCGCTGGCTACAGCCAGGCGGGCATGCCGATGGTCAGACCGACGTGGCCGAGGTAGCCCTGCGGGAAGCTCAAGAGGAATCGGGACTGCAGGATCTCTCACTCGAGAACGACGGCATCCCACTCGACCTGGACGTCCACGAAATTCCTGCCCGCACGGATGCCACCGGCAAGCTGATCGAAGACGCCCATGAGCATCACGACATCCGGTTTCTGTTTGTGGCCACCGCGGGGCAAGACCTAGTGCTTAGCGATGAGTCCCACGATCTGCGTTGGCTGTCTCACCAACAGTTGCTGAACCTCACCGACGAGGAAAGTGTCCTCCGCATGCTACGCAAGGCGGGACCACATGCTGCCGCGGTCTGAGAACCTTTTCAGCCAGCGCACGGCGTGCTAAGTTGTCAGCTTGTTGTTTGCGAGATTTAGCGAGGGTTTTGAGCATGTCTGTTGGGTTTGGCGTCGAGCGCATCAATCGTGAGGATCTGCCGGAGGGCAAAGTGTTGTGCGAGTACTGCACGGCCAAGTGCTGTCGGTATTTTGCCCTGCCCATCGAGACGCCCGAAGACTTTTCCGACTTTGAGTACATCCGCTGGTACTTGCTGCACGAACGGGCGACCATATTCAAAGAAGATGACGATTGGTATTTGCTTGTGCATACCGTGTGCAAGCATTTGCAGTCCAACAATATGTGCGGCATCTACCACACCCGTCCACAGATCTGCCGCGACTACACCACCGATAACTGCGAGTACGAAGAAGACTGGACCTACGAGTTCTATCTGGAAACTGCCGAGCAGGTACACGAGTTCACCGAGGCAATCATTCAGAAGAAAGGTCAGAGCATTCGCAGCCCGAAGCCGGAATTGTTACCGGTCGTGTAGTCGCAGCCGTATGCCATGTCTCGTATTCAACCCCGCACTCTCAAAGGTTTTCGCGACTTCCCCCCGTCGGCGATGATTCCACGCGAGTGGATCATTGACACCGCGAAGCGCGTGTATCGTTCGTATGGCTTCAGCCCGATCGACACGCCGGCGCTTGAGTTGCTCGAAATCCTGACCGGCAAGGGGAGCGACGAAACCGATAAGCAGATGTATCGGTTCGAGGACCCGGGCGGCCGCATGGTCGGCATGCGATTTGATCTGACGATTCCGCTTGCTCGGTTCGTGGCCAAAAATATCCAGACGCTGGGCACGCCGTTCAAGCGCTATCAGATCGCGACCGTCTGGCGAGGTGAGAATCCTCAGGCAGGCCGATATCGCGAGTTCATGCAATGCGACTTCGACACGATCGGCACCACGTCGCTCAGCGCGGACATCGAGATGGTGCTAGTGATCAACGATCTGCTCAGCGCACTGGACGTCGGCGAATTCACCATCAGCGTCAATCATCGCGGGGTACTCAACGGGCTGCTGGAGAAGCTGAATCTCAGCGAACAGTCAACGGCCGTGCTACGTACGCTCGACAAGCTGGCGAAGATTGGCGCCGAGCGTGTGTCCCAAGAACTGGTCGACGCGGTGGGCACCAGCGCGGCTCAAGCCGAGCAGCTGCTACAGCTGAGCGCGTTGGAAGGCGATAACGAACAAGTGCTGGCCAAGGCGGAACGGCTGGTGGCGGGAAGCGAAATTGGTGAACTCGGGGTCTCGCAGCTCCGTGAGCTAATTCAAGCCACCACCGCCACGCTAGCGCCATCGACCGAACAGCGCGTGCGTGTGGCCCCGTCGATCTGTCGTGGTTTGGATTATTACACCGGCATCGTCGTCGAAACGACGCTCAACGAGCTGGAAGGCATCGGGAGCGTGGCCAGCGGTGGCCGCTACGACAACTTGGCCGCGCTGTACACCAATCAACAACTCCCCGGCGTCGGCGCATCGTTGGGCCTCGATCGCCTGTTGGCGGCACTCGAACAATTGGGCCGGCTGCAACAAGTACAGACGCCAGCGGTCGTGCTGATTCCCTACTTCGCAGTGGATCGTCGAAACGACTACCTGCGGCTGGCGGCACAGCTGCGTGCCGCCGGGATCGGTACCGAGTTCTATCCTGAGCCAAAGAAGCTCGGCAAACAGCTGCAGTATGCCGACAAGAAAGGCTTTCGCGTGGCCCTGGTGGTCGGCGAGTCTGAGTTCGAGGCCGCCGAGTGCCAGGTGAAAGAACTTGCCAGCGGCGGTAGTCAAACGGTGGCCCTCACCGACGACGCGCAGGCGGTCATCGCGGAAGTGCAACGCCTGCTGGCCGACGGCCGGTGACAACCGTCTGTCACTCGACACCCATCTACGCGCCTGCGTCAGCCATCTCAGTCAGGCTACAATGGCCAATCCACGCGCTGCCGCTTAAGGCGATTTCCACTGCTGTCGATCGATCATTCCACGACCAGCTGACCAAAGAACAGGAGTCAACAGAGAGAACGGACAACGGGAAGATAGTAGGTTCAGTCTCCTCTGTTTCCTCCTGTTCCAGCCCACCACGCCATGGCCAAACGCAGCAATCACTACGAGCTGGCATTCGAGTCGTATTTGCGCGAGCAGCGCGTGGCCTATGTGGCGGTCAATGAACAGCGCCGCAGCCTGGTGGCCCAGGGGTCGCTTAAGAATCTCGACTTCATCGTCTCGCCGTCGAACAACGTGTCGCTGCTAATCGATATCAAAGGGCGCCGCTTCCCCTCGGGAAATCGCCAGAAGCAGTATTGGCGCAACTGGTCCACTTGGGACGACCTGCAAAGCATGGCCCGTTGGCAGGAGAAAATGGGTTCCGGCAGTTGCTCGTTGTTCGTGTTTGCCTACGAGCTGGTCGGTACGCGTTCGCCTGTGGAGCCCAGCCAGGTTTACGAGTTCCGCGACCGCTGGTATGCCTTCCTCGCCGTGCGGATCGCTGACTATATTCACTTCTGCCGCCCGCTGTCGACCGCCTGGCAGACGGTGACGATGCCGACGCGGCTGTTTCGGCAGGCTGCGTTTCCGATCGCCGACGTCCTGGATTCGTCACCCAGCCCCCAGGTCCCCGAATCTGTGGCAGCGCTGGTTGGCTCGCCGCCCGAGGCCAATTAGACTAGGGGAAGAGCCCATCGGTCGGGCAACCACCACCCGAGAGCTCGCGCCTCGCAACTAACTCAGAAAGAGCAAACCATGGCCTGGGCAATCGTACTCTTGTGTTTCATACTTGGCGGTCTGGTCGCACTGAAACCAAGCGGACGAAAGACCGACTTCAAGCGCGCCAAGAGCGAGGACGATTGAGCGCGGCCGCTTAAGCGGCCAGCTCGGCATTGCCGGTGGAATAGGCGATTCCATAGAATTCAGCTGCCGCGCGGATCACACAATCTTGCTCCGCCGTGGTCAACTCCGCGAAAATCGGCAGACTGAGCACCTCTTCCGCCGCCTGCTCCGTAATGGGCAGGCTCCCTGGTTGGTAACCCAAGTCCGTAAAGCACTCTTGCAGGTGCAGCGGAATCGGATAGTAGATGGCTGAGCCAATCTTGCGCTCGGCGAGAAACTGTTGGAACTCATCGCGTCGACCACCAGGAATACGCACCGTGTACTGGTTCCAAATGCTCTCACAACCGTCCGACTCGACGGGTACGCCCAGTTGCTGGTCGATTCCCAAGCGGGCAAACTCACGACCGTAGCGGATCGCATTGTGCTGTCGGCCGGTCGCCCAACTGTCTAGATGGGCAATCTTGGTCTTGAGCACGGCCGCCTGAATCGTATCGAGTCGGCTATTCACACCTACCACCGCGTGGTGATAGCGCGGGTGTTGGCCATGATCGCGGAGACGGCGGAGCTTGTCCGCTAGCTGCTCGTCGTCAGTGGTGATCATCCCTGCATCGCCCATCGCTCCCAAGTTCTTGGTCGGATAGAACGAAAAGCAGCCTAGCTTGCCAAGCGACCCGGAGCGTCGACCTCGATACGATGCACCAATCGCTTGCGCTGCGTCCTCGATGATTGTGATGTCACCTGCCACCTCTTGTAGCGCCGCCATGTCGACACATTGGCCAAATAAGTGCACTGGCATGATCGCCTTGGTTGCCGGCGTGATCTTGCGCGCGACGTCGTCCGGATCGAGGTTGAACGATTCGGGCAAGATGTCGGCGAAGACCGGCTTCGCGCCCAGTCGCCAGACGGCTCCTGCAGTGGCAAAGAACGTAAAGCTGGGGATGATCACTTCGTCGCCCGGCTCGATCCCAAGCACCATCAGCGCGAGCAGCAACGCGTCGCTTCCCGATGCGCAGCCCACGGCGTGCTCTGTGCCGCAGTACTCGGCCATCGCCGCTTCAAACTCTCGACACGCGGGCCCGTGCACAAACGCCCCAGACCGCGTCACGTCGGCGATTGCCAGATTGATTTCGTCCAGCAACGGCGCATTCTGGCGGTTTACGTCCAGCATCGGGACCGGGGTGGTCACAGGCGAATCGGTCGGACGGGCGGACATGGTCTTTCCCTTCTCTGGTAGCGCAAAGCTGGATCAAAGGCGGAGAGATTAGGGCGATCGCCACGCCCGGTCAATGCCAGCTAGGGCCCCTGTAAATCTCGACATCGCCCGCCTTTCTTGTCACTATCGCTTGACGGGGAAAACGCATTTTGTTGGGCAACACTCAGCGAGTCCGCCGTGGGACCGCGAAGTAAGTCTGCGGCTGTTCACGATTTGCGCTCCTGCAGGCACACTCGGCTTGGTCACTTTTGTCCAAAACGCAAAACTACGGAGGATAGAGTTTTTCGTAGCCAACGACTCCCCGGTACTCATAAGGTGCGTGAGCCGGTAGCAACGCCCCAACGGGGCACTCCTACGTCAGCCCAGGGCGCAGCACACCGAGCGTAAGCGAGGCGTGCGGAGCCCTGGGAAAGAAAACAGAACAATGAGCCCCAAAGGGGCGGGCCGATCAAACTAGGAATGCCTCGTTGGCAGATCTGAACTACCATTGGAGGCGTCATTTTTATCGATTCGCCCCAGCGATTTCAGCAACCTTTTTCGGGCCGCTCCTCTGATGTCTGGAAGCCTCACGCAGAGTCGCGGCGACGCGGAGAGCAGCGATGGTTTGTCTCTTCGGTGTGGCATGCGTAGAATTCTGCCGTCTTCCAGGGGCACGCTTTTCTGGGGACTGGACAAATGCGAGCTGATCGTCAGGCCATCTCTTTGGTCGAAGTCATTACCATAGTCGCGATTATTTGCATCCTGTCCGGACTGCTATTGGTCAGCCCGCATGGACACCACCCCCCGAGACGACAAGTCGAGATTACAGTCGAACTCCATCAAATCGGAGCCGCGATTGATGATTTCAGGAACGCTTACGGCATCTATCCACCGAACCTGTTGGCGAATGCTGTCGATTTGGGCGGAGACGATAGAGGTGTATCGTTGCGAACGGACATGCTCAGCGCTTTCAAAACGGCGTTTCCGAGACACCAAGAAACCGAAGCCTTAATACTTGCTTTGGCTGGTGCCATAGACGAGTCTCGCACCGTGATGGCTTTGACTGACGGGATGACGTCCAGCGAAGCGGTCTTTTTCTGGCTCGGTGGATTCAGCGAGGATCCGCAATATCCGATTAGCGGTGCAGACGGACCTTCTTTCAGTGATGCGGAAGGCAACGGCGACGGCATACTCGATGCCAGAGACGAAGACCTGCAGTCCCGAGATCTTCACTACGAGTTTGATTTGACGAGGCTTGGACCGCGTACAGACTCAGGTCTATTCGACGACAAGCATCCGGGCGCAGCAATCGGGCGCTACGTTGAGTATGACGATCCTCGCGATGGCACGCGTCGTCGGATTAACTTCTGGCGTTACTATCCTCGAGGCTCAACCGTCGCGATTGAGTACTTTGATGTCTCGCGATACACACCGGCAGAGTACTACCCAGCGATTCACTCCGCCTCTATGGGCAATGTCGGCCCGCTTACGCAGCTAAGCTCCGAAGCGAGCCCCCAACCGCATGCGAGAGAAGACCTTGTGTTCGTCGAGCAAGGAAAGTTTCAGCTGCTGCACGCCGGCTTCGACGATGTTTGGGGCGACTGGTCTGCCATCCGCGCGGGCACGGTCGTCGCTCCCACCGGCCCGTTCTTGGGAGACCTTGCCGACACGCTGGCTAACTTCATGCCTGGGACCCTGGAAGACAAGCAAGAATAATCGGGTCGACATCCGTCCATACGGCGCGTGCTCCTCTGTACGGTGCGTGCAGCGACAGCGTAACGCACTGGATTTGAGATTTCTGTGCAGGAGTGTTGCGCCGCGTCGCACACTCCGTTCGATTTCCGTTCGCTTTGCGACGGAGTCATGGACACTACCGCGTTAGGCGAATTGGCCCTCAGCGCTATTCCGACGTTGTCACAGTTTGAACGTTAGGAGATGCGAGACCGCATCCAGGCAGGGGTAGCAGGAGGCAGGGCACGTGGGGATCTCGGTGGCATGCATAATGACAAGAAGAAGTTTGTATGAGAGAGCTGCGAAACGCTTGACATCTCTTGGGCCACATGTTGCTCGCACTTGAGCGTCCGTTGGAATTGTCGCCAATCAAAATTCCGCTGAAATTGGATATCAGATTGGGCATTCCCTGCTATAATGAGGCGACAATCACACTGAGGCAGAAACCCTATATTGAAACACTGGGAGATATCAATGCTTGATCATCCACTGGGGTCGCGACATCTGTTGTTGAAATCCGTTCAGATCAGCGTTCTCGCCTTGCTGTCATTGATGGTTTTTTGTTCAACCTCGTATGCGAATGTGTCACTGCAGCATGGTGCGCCAAGAGGGGGCCTTTCTGAAGAGGGTGGGTTCTATTCATTTACGAATCTCCCCGCTGAAATGGTAAGCGTATTTGCCGCGGATTCAGACGAGCTTGCCAAAGAGATTCTTTCGACGAGTGAAGACTCATTTTCTGTCTTGCTAGCTGGTAGTCCTGGCGGACTGACTTTGCAGCCTCACAGCTTCGATGCAGGTGACTGGGCACACGCGATTGCTGTTTTTGAAAACGATGTGCCAGTGTTCTTTTTGCAGATGCGAAGAGCTGGTTCCACGGCCGAGGTGCTGGATTCAAGCCTGGCGTCTGCAGCTGTATCAGCAAACCTATGGACAAGCACCGATGAGTATTTTGAGTTCAATCCAGGACATGCAATAGTTTTTCCCGTAGCTCAGATGCAATCCGGACCGGCTAGCTTTGGCAGCGCAATTCTTCCTGAACCATCAACTATTGCTATGCTGTGCCTTGCGGCGTGCTGTTTTCCCACGCGTCTTAAGCGGTATGTCTAGCGGTGTTTGGCTATAGCAATACGAATAGTGCGTGAGTTCCGCAAAGATGCGTTGTGCGCGCCCTTCAAGACTCACCAGCACAACGGAGCATAGGGCGTAGGGTCCGCCGTGCGGACCGAATCGTATCCGATGGTCCGCATAACGGACCCTACGCGAACGCTGCCGCAACCGTCGCCTTCAGCTTCCGTAACCCCGTCTTCGCTACCTCCGACGCGTCTAGTTTCCAATACTCGGGGTTGAAGAGCTCCAGCGAGAGTGCGCCGGTGAATCCGTTTTCGGCCAGGTCGCGGAGGATTTGGGTGAGTGGTGCGATTCCATCACCAGGGTAGACGCGGTCGGCGTCGCGGATGGTTTCGCGTGGCGGGTCAGCTGGGTAGTCGTTCATGTGAAAAACGTTCATCCGCTGGCCTGCAATCGTGCGTAAACCAGCGAAGTCGGAGCCGCCCTTGTAGATGTGGTACACATCGGGGAGCATCGCGGCGTCGCGATGTCCGGCTTCGGTCGCAACGTAGATCAGCTGTCCCAGTTTGTGGATGGCTGGAGAATGGCCCCACAGTTCCAGTTGCGGAACGACGCCCAGACGTGCGCCAACTTCCAGCAACGCATGGTACCGTTCGGCGATCAGGTCGAGATCCATCGGACCGTTGGCTCCCACAGGCGGCGCGGCGATCCTTGCACCGCCCAGTTGTTTGACCAGCAGCATGTCCCGCTCGGCGTCCTGTAGACCCTTGTTGCGTTCTGCCTCGTCATCAACGATCCAGCGCGCAAATCCGATTGCGCTTTCGACGGTGAGCCCCGCGTCGGCCAATCGCTTCCCGACGTCGGCAAGCGAATGACCCCCGTCGGCGTGGGCCTGCAGGTCGCGGATCCAGGGTTCGATGCCGTCGTAACCTGCCGCAATGGCGACCTCGACTTGCTCAGCCAGCGCGAGCCGCTGTCCTCTGATCGTGCTGGTGTTCAGGCAGAAGCGAAACTTGGCCGGATTGCTGATAGCACTGGTTGCCGCGACAGCGTGCGGCAGGCAGAGCGAGCCAGCAGCAAGGCCCGCGGCGGTAATTGCTTGGCGACGGTTGATGGTATTTTTCACGTATGCTGGACCTGCGAATTAGAATAGAGATCATGCGGATTCGAGCACAGTATTCTAACGCAAGCGGGGACTCATTTCAGCAGTCTGTTTGGATGATGCGGCAGACGGGGTGGATGGAACCAAGAAGCAACGACGAGGAGCGAGAACCGAGCGGATAAGTACACGATCGATCTCTCGCAAACGTTTTTTACAGGATTCACAGGATTGACAGGATGATGAAGGCATCGTGCAACCAGATCCTGTCGATCCCTTAAATCCCGTCACGAATCGAACCAGATGATTCCGTTGTGCCGTCGTGGTTAGTTTCGTTCGGACATATTCTTGGCAGCGGAATCAGATATGCGATGATACACAACGAAGTCAGCAAGACTTGGAAGCAGTCGACGATGTCGTTGCTGTATCGCACAGCGAAAACGTGCGTGCAGCTAATGCCAAGCCAAGTGTTGCGCTTCCGGCCGTTTGGTGTGTACGAGATTTCGCTTGCTGAAAACGCGCGGCAGGTAACGCGTCCCGAGCCGTCGGATCCGTCGTTGCGAATCGACTGGGTGACGGATCGCGAAGAACTGGCGCAACTGACTGAAGTGGCCGCGTCCGAGAACCTGGATTCGTGGAACGGGAAGACGCGTCGTGTGGCAGTCGCGCGGCGAGAAGAGACTCCCATCGGTGCTGCATGGATCGCGACCGAGTCGTTCGCCGAGCTCGACTTGGGATTGAGCTTCCATCTGCAGCCTGGCGAGGCGTGGCTGTTCGCCGCGGTCGTCGAGCAATCTCAGCGCCGGCAAGGGATCTATAGCCGCCTGTTGCAATTTGTCACCAACGGACTTGCTGGTGAGAACCGAAAGCGTTTGCTGCTGGGTGTCTCGACGGGCAACCAGGCATCGCTCGCCGCGCATCGTCGGTTTGGTGCTGAGCAAGTGGGTTCCATTTTCGCGGGCAAGTGCTTGGGGTTTGGCTTCTGCAGAGCAGGCGGCGATACGAAAAGCGAGTCGCGCACGATCGTGTGGAATCGGACGATCGTAGTGAACACCAGTTGATCCGCCCTTTTATGACAACGTCGCGCAACCCTTGGGCCGCGCCTCACCTCAGCTACCCAGGCTCGCATTGTTGTGCTAACCTTACAGTAGCGGGCACGACTTGGTCTTTCGCCTTCCATTGGTTTAGTCGTCGTGAATATTCTGTTTGCTACTTCCGAGGCGGTACCGTTCTGCAAGACCGGCGGCTTGGGCGATGTCTGTGGCAGTCTGCCGGGTGAGATCATTCAGCTGGGGCACCAGCCGACGGTCATTCTGCCGGCGTTTCGGCAGGCGATGGACTCGGGTCAGCCGATCGAGCCGACGGGCGTAACGTTTGAGATTCCGATCGGACAGAAACTCGTTGCTGGCGAGTTTTTGCAGAGCAAACTGCCTGGTACCGACGTAACAGTCTACCTCGTCAAGCAAAACGAATACTTCGACCGTCCGCAGTTGTATCAGGAGGACGGTGAAGACTATCAGGACAATTGCGAGCGGTTCACATTTTATTGCAGGGCGGTGTTGGAGGCGATTCCGTTGCTCGACCTGCAGACCGACGTGCTACATTGTCACGATTGGTGCGCGGCACTGTTGCCGGCGTACCTAGAGACGCTGTACCACGGGCAAGAAGCCTACGATAACATTGCTTCGCTCTACACGATTCACAACTTGGCGTACCAGGGCAACTTTTGGCACTGGGACATGGCGCTCACTGGCATCGACTGGAAGCACTTCAATTGGCAGCAGATGGAGTTCTACGGCAACCTGAACTTCATGAAGTCGGGCATCGCCTTCGCCGATGCGATCAGCACCGTTAGTCCGACCTATGCCAAGGAGATTCTGCGTCCGCCGCTTAGTTGCGGCATGGAAGGGATGCTGCAACATCGTCGGAACGATCTGTTTGGCATTCTCAACGGGGTCGATTACTCGGCGTGGAACCCGACGACCGACCAGTTTCTGAACGGAAACAACTACGATGCCGACTCATACGAGGTTGGCAAGACGGCCTGCAAGGCGGCACTGCAGCAAACGATGGGATTACCCGTCAACGCCGATGTGCCGCTGGTGGCCTCGGTCGGCCGCTTGGCCGATCAGAAGGGTTTCGATCTGATCGCGCGCGTCATGCAGCAGTGGGCTGCAAACAATAGCTTCGTGCAGTGGGTGATTCTCGGAACGGGGGATCCCAAATATCACCAGGTTCTGGGCAAACTGGCGGAAGACTATCCGCAGAACATCGCGGTGAAGCTGGCATTTTCCAACGAGTTGGCCCACCAAATCGAAGCCGGCGCCGACATGTTTATGATGCCCAGTCAGTACGAACCGTGCGGTTTGAATCAGCTCTACAGCCTGAAGTACGGTACCGTGCCGGTCGTGCGCGCAACGGGCGGCTTGGCAGATACGGTTGTTGATACCACAGCCGACACGCTCGCCGACGGCACCGCGACGGGGTTTGCATTCGCTGAGTACACGTCGTTGGCCCTGTCGGACGCGCTGTCGCGCGGCTGCGAGACATTCGCCGACAAGAGGGCGTGGAAGCAGCTGATCGAAACGGGCATGTCGCAAGACTGGTCATGGAGCCAAAGCGCACGGCGCTACATCGAACTGTACGACCAAACCCGCGCCCGCGCTCAGCAAGAGGTGTTGCACTGAGCGGCGATGCCAATTCCACAGGGCCTGAAACGAGACGGCCCGTGTTCGAGCTGCGACGTGATCCGATCGTGGGGCGGCAAGTCTTTATTGCCGAGGATCGCGCAAGTCGCCCGAATGACTTCTTGGAGCGCGACTCTGCCGACTCGGCAGATCAATCGCCGGCGGACTGCCCGTTCTGTGCCGGACATGAGGAGCAGACGCCGGAAGCAGAGCTGGAGGTATCGGCTGCAACGAGTTCTTGGCAGGTCCGTGTCGTGCCTAACAAGTTTCCGGCGCTCTCGCTGAATCAGCAAGCGTTCGCACCACAGGACACTTCGTCGCTTGAGTCAGTTCCCCAGATGCCGCTTGGGGCACACGAGGTCATTATCGAAACGCCGCGACACGTTCAGGATATCACTGAGCTTTCACCGGACGAGGTGGCACGAGTGCTGCGAGTGTATCGGCAACGACTTCGTGATTGGTCTGAGCACGACAGCATCCGGTACGTTAGCATCTTCAAGAACGTCGGCGTCGCGGCCGGAGCCTCGCTGGAGCATGCTCACAGCCAGCTGATCGCGCTGCCTGACGTCCCCCCCGCGATCATCGCAGAGTTGGGTAGCGCTGAATATTACTTCGCCAAGCATCGAAAGTGCATCTTTTGCCAGGTCCTGACGGAAGAGCTGAGCCACGGAAAGCGTCTCGTATTCGAGAATGAGTCGTTTGTCGCCTTCTGCGCCTACGCGGGTCGGCAGCCTTACGAGACTTGGATTGTGCCACGCGATCACAATGCCCAGTTCGAGCATCTGACCAACGAGGAATCGCTCCAGCTGGCAGCGGTGATTCAGCGGCTAGTGCGGAGTCTGCGATCGCGGCTGTCACGGTTGTCGTACAACTTGATGCTGCATACTTCGCCGTTTCGCCAGGACGCCGCAGACTACTACCACTGGCACTTTGAGCTGGTCCCGCGCTGCACGCAATTGGCAGGTTTCGAGTGGGGGACCGGCATGTTCATCAATCCGCTATCGCCCGAACGGGCAGCAGCAGCACTAGTGGCCAGTGCCCAGTAGTCAGTGGGTGGTCGCTCTATTGGCGGAATTCTGGCCACTGGCTGCTGACCCGTAGCGACGAATCTCGTAAGATGGGCGGAGTTGGTTGTCCCTGTGTCCTGTAAGGTTTATTTCAGCCTGCACGTCAAATTTTGTCGATCATTCCATAATCACGCCCGTCCGACCGCTAGTCGAATTCCTACAAACCGGCCATTCTAGTAGGACTACGGTTTTGCTAGCACAATTTCCAACGCGCCAGTCCGCATTATCACCATGAATCATCCGCTTCGATTGGTTCTCGTATTCCACAATCATCAGCCCATCGGCAATTTCGATGGTGTGTTCGAACAAGCCTACCAGGACAGTTATCTGCCGTTTTTGGACGTGTTCGAGCGGTACGAGACTCTGAAGATCGCCATCCACACCAGCGGATCGCTGATGGAGTGGATCGACGCGAACCATCCCGAGTACGTCGATCGCCTTGCGGCGCTAGTGTCCAAAGGTCGGCTGGAGATCGTGGGCGGCGCGTTCTTTGAGCCAATCATGGCGATGATCCCCTCCCGCGACCGGATCGGCCAGATTACCAGCTATACCGAGTGGCTGGAGCGGCGGCTAAATTGCGATGTCCGCGGAATGTGGATGCCCGAACGCGTGTGGGAGCAATCGATGGCCAGCGATCTGGCTGCGGCGGGAATCCAGTACACGATCCTCGACGATTTTCATTTCAAGAATGCTGGACTGACGCAGGAGGAGCTGCACGGCTACTACGTGACCGAAGACGACGCTCAGGTCATTAGTGTGCTGCCCGGTAGCGAGCCGTTGCGGTACCTATTGCCGTTTCAGCCGGCCAACGAGACCATCGACTACCTGCGCGGCGTTGCCGAGCAGCACCCGGGCGCCGTCGTGGTGTTCGGCGACGATGGTGAGAAGTTTGGCACTTGGCCGGGCACCAAGGAACATGTCTACGATCGCGGCTGGCTCGCGCAGTTCTTCGAAGCCCTCCAAGCCAACAGTGATTGGCTGAAAGTGACGACTCCCGCTGAAGCGATCGACAGTGTGCCGCCGTTGGGCAAACTGTATATCCCTGAGGGTAGCTATCGCGAGATGACCGAGTGGTCGTTGCCATCGGCAAAGATCAATGAGTTCGAAGACGCGCAGCATCACTTGCAGGACGCCGGACAGTGGGAAGAGATCAAGCCGTTTGTGCGCGGTGGCTATTGGCGCAACTTCAAGGTCAAGTATCCCGAGACCAACGCAATGTACGCCCGCATGCAGTTGGTCAGTCGTCGGTTGCACGAGGCGGTGCAAGCAGGCGCGGCGGGAGATTTGATTGATCAGGCGCGTATGGAACTCTATCGCGGCCAGTGCAATTGCAGCTACTGGCATGGTGCGTTTGGTGGCGTCTATCTGCCGCACTTGCGCAATGCCGTGTATCAACACTTGATCGCCGCTGACAATTTGCTTGATCAAAGCGAAAACCGTGGGTGGCAGCCTGACGCGCTGCCGTGGGTAACACTTGACGCGGGTGATTACAACTTAGATGGGCGACCTGAGGCGCAATTGGCCAACAACCGATTGACGACCTTCGTTGCACCCGTCGAAGGCGGGCAGATTTACGAGCTCGATGTGAAATCGATCTGCCACAATCTCGGCGCCACACTGACTCGTCGCTCGGAGGCCTATCACCGCAAGGTGTTGCACGGCCCGTCTGATGGCGGCGATGGGGTCGCCAGTATCCACGATCAAGTGATCTTTAAGCAGGAAGGCCTCGACCAGCGGCTCGGCTACGACACATGGGCACGCAACAGTCTGGTTGATCACTTCTATCCCGCAGAGGTCTCGCCCGCGCAAGTGGCCGATGGCTCGGCGCAGGAGGTGGGCGACTTCGTCCATGGATCGTACGAGGCGAAGCTCCGTCGTAGCGAAGGCCGTGTACAGCTGCAACTCACGCGTGAAGGCAACGTGTGGGGTCGTCCGATTCGCGTGACCAAGGGAGTCACGATGAATGCCGCCGAGTCGGTCCTGGAGATCGCCTACCTGCTAGAAGACCTGCCAAGTGATCTGAATGTGCATTTCGCGCCGGAGTTCAACTTTGCCGGTCTCCCTTCGGGTGCCGACGATCGCTACTTCCGCGATAGCGAAGGAAATTCACTGGGCCAATTGGGCAGCAACCTTGATCTTCACGACACTCAGCAGCTCGGGCTGGTTGACCAATGGCTGGGGATCGACGTCGGGTTGGATTTCGATCGTCCCACGGCTGTGTGGACTTACCCCGTCGAAACGGTCAGCCAGTCGGAAGGTGGCTTCGAACTGGTGCATCAGTCGGTTGCCGTGGTCCCGCACTGGCAGCTGGTGCCCGATGTGAATGGCTGCTGGAGCGTGACGATTCGGTTGGCTGTCGACACCCAGATGGCTGAGAGCCGCATGGGTGAGATCGCTGGTGTGGCAGCAGTTTCTTGATTCGCAGGCGATCGGTTGGCGCGACTAACAGGTCGCCATGCTAAACCAATCCGGTTCGCTGTCGAGTTTACTCTGCCCAAACGATACAGTTGCCAGCAGCGGCAAGTCACAGTGCTTTTCGAGTTGCTCCGCATTGTGCTGTACACTTAAGTCGTCGAGCAGCTCTGCCGTCTGGTTGAGAATGACTCCCGCGATCGGCAGTCGAGGCGCCACGGCGCGTGCCGAGAGAATCGTTTGCAGCGTGGCGTTAATGACGCCCAACTCATTGGCCGCGACGATGATCAGAGGCAAGCCAAAGTCGGCGGCCAGATCGGCGTTGTAGTCTTCGTCCGACAGGGGTGACATCAGTCCACCGGCGCCTTCAACGAGTACGAGATCGCTGCGTTCTTGCCAGTAATCGAGGCCCCGACGGAGCAACTGGGCGTCGACGTGCGAACCTTCCAAGGTCGCCGCTTGCGGCGGAGCGAGCGCGGCCTCGAACCGTTGCGGACAGACGTGGGCGAGTTCGCCCGGACGCCCTGCAGCGTCCCACAGCGTTTGTCCGTCGGCCGCGATCAGCGAACCTTGCTCACGTCGGCAGCCACTTTCAACCGGCTTGTAAACTCCAGCGCGATGCCCGCCGGCGACGAGCAATTTGGCGATCAGAGCACCCACATGTGTTTTGCCTACGCCAGTGTTTGTACCCGTCAGAAAAAAACCCTTCATCGTCCCACCGTCCTCTCGCCCCGCCATCGTCTCGTCCGACCGTCGCACATCACAGTACCAGAAACTCTTCGACCGCTTCACGCATGGCCTGGCGATCGGCTGATGCCTCGGTCCAGATTTCAAAGGCGAGCGCCGCATGCTCGATTAGCAATGTGAGCCCATCGAGCGTGGAGCAATCGCGGTCCTCGGCGCGGCGCAACAGCCACGTTTCCGGGGGATAATAAACAACGTCGGCCACGAGCGTTTTTCGCGATAACGTGTCGGTCTCGACGGCCAGCTGTTCATCGGCAGTGTTGCCATCGACGGAAGTGGCATTGATCAGCGCCCGGCAATCTTCATCGATGGCCAGTGGTTTCTCGTCGTCGAGTTTTTCGATGCGGCAGTGATTCAGTGGCGTCCGCTCGCGCAAGGATTTGACAAGTGGTTCTGCTTCCTCAGGTTCACGACACGCGAAGATGATCTCGTGTACGCCCACCAGCGACAGCTCCGCAGCAATTGCGCTGGCCAGCCGGCCCGCGCCGAGAATCGTCACTTTGGCATTCTTGACCGCTCCGGCTTGCTCGAGCAACTGTCGCATCGCGCGACCCTCGGTGTTGAACCCGTGCAGCTGACCGTCGATCTGTTTGATGCAGTTGACCTGACCACTGATGCGGGCGGCATCGTCCACGTGTTCCAAATACGGCAGCACCCGCGCGCGGTGCGGTGTCGAGAGCATAATGCCCTGAAAGTCAAAAATCCGCGCGCCGCGAAGAGCTCCTTCGAATTCCAGGGGCGGCACCTCAAACGTCAGAAACCTCCAATCAAGCCGTGCCGCGGCGAACGCCTTTTCCAACATGTACTGCGTGGGGTTCCCCGCGACTGGATCTCCCATCAGACAACAGACATCTTGCTGGGGGTGTTTCGTCACGGGGAGAGGAGGGGTTGGTGTTCAGTTTTGAGTTGTTCGCGGCAAGGCCAGCCGGCGTGATCTCGTGGATCGCCGGAACGACCATTGTGGCCCGCCCAGGCCCGGTTTTCAACGCCAGCGAAAAAGCTGGTCCTGAACGGGTTTCGATTGTTAAGGGACGCTCTAGGTCGCAAATTCGCGACTCTGAGCGTGGTAATTCGCTGCTGTTGACCTGCCGGCGCAGTAACCCCTGTCGGTGCGTTGCCGAGGACATGCTATCGTAGAAGTAGCGGCGCACTTATCCCATTCACATCCAAGCACCCGAGCCGCGACTGTCAGGCAGCTTATGCGCAAGGCATCCGCAAACGCTCCCTGGTGATCGCGACGCGGACTTCATTATCCTTCAGCACACCCGACTCCATGTTTCGTGACCGACCGTTAACGTTGCTTTTCGTGGTGGCGACCATCTTGGTGGATATCGTTTTGTTGGTGTGCGGCGTGGAGTGGGGGTGGGAATCGGACGAAATCGTTGTGTCCTTTCTTCTGGGCCAAGTCGCGACTTTGGGGTGCTGGGTTGCTGTCGGAAACAGGCATCGGCTAGAGCGAGGTGCCGTATTCCTAATTGGAATCGTAGCCCTGACGGCGATCACGTGTTGGAGTCTGAACGGTGGACTGGAAGACTGGCAAGATCCCTTCTTGCTGTTTTTTGTCTATGGGTCTTTGAATACCCTCTTTGCAATGCTCTGGAAGTTGTGCTTTCGGCGGTTGTCCGTGAAGGAATCGACCGCTGAGTTTCGCTATTCGCTGATGGAACTATTCGGTTGGACCGTCGTCGTGGCGATCGCCAGTGCGTTGCTGCGGCAAGCGAGTTTTTCCGATCTCATAAGGGATCTTCCATTGCTAGCCCTATTAGTATCTGTTGCCGCCGTGCCGACGGTCTTGTCGGTGCTCTTTGCATGTGAACAAAAGTACCGCTCCTATGTTCCGAAGATCGCGGTCATGGTCGCAATCGGTGGTTTCATTACGGCTTACAATCTGTTTCCTGATTCTGAATTGGTCATGGTGTTTGCAGGTTCGTTGGTACATACGGTGACGTGGATCGTTGTCGTACGACTCGACGTGCTTTCACCCGTACATACGGTGCCACAAACATTGAGCGATGACCAAATGAGCCCACCTCGGCTGTACGATCCGCATGCATAGGTTCCACGAGGTCTTCGATCATGAAACCGGCGCGGCAGATACCTCCCAACAGCTGTTCCCAGCGGTGCAGGTACTCGATCGTCCCCTGTTCGCGAAGCCGACTCGGCTCGGTCGCGGCAGGTAGCGGCACCTCTCGGTAATAGGTTTCTACCAGCTCGCAACCGCTGGCCGTCGCTTGCGTTTTCGCCTGTAGGCTGGTGGGTGACTTATGCTGGCTCACGTACAACCCGCCTGGACGCACGACGCGCGCGACTTCGCGAAACACCGGCTGCACATCAGCGATGTAACACGTGCTCACGGGATGGATCACCAGATCGAACTCGCCATCGGCAATCATCGATAACTCGTCCATCGAAGTCTGAATTGCCCGTATGTCGAACCCTCGTTCTGCGGCCACCTGACGGTCGAGCGCGAGCATATCACCGCTGATGTCGACCACTGTTACCTTCGCGCCGGCAGCTGCGTACAGGGCACTTTGGCGTCCGCCGCCAGCTGCCAGGCACAGGACTTTGAGGTTCGCGATGCTCTCGCCCAACCACCCCAGCGGATCGACCGTCCGCAGTGGATTCGCAAAGTCGGCGTCGCTGGCCGGCTTCGCCAGCGCCGCCCGTCGCCGCGCAAGCGCATCCCAGGCCTTGGCGTTTTGCTGTTTCGCGGTGTCGGACATGCGTAAGGATCTAGGGCTGGGGATTAGGGGTTAGAGTAGGCTTGTTACGACGCTCGTTCAACCTATCAGTTTTCCCTAGCCCCCAGATCCCAAATCCTACAAGAAAGTGGCCTGAGGGATGGTCGCGGCGAGTCAGCGGGGTCTACACATTGAACCATCCCTCAGACCTTTTGTCAGCAAGCGACAACAACGGTCCCCCTCCTGGTTACTGAGGGGCGAGGAAGGCTAACGCGTCGAGCCTCTTCTATCACCCTCGTCGCGTTTGCCTCTTCAAACTAGTCAACACGCTTACGCAAAGCAAAGCGAGGGTGTTCGGTTCTGGCACTGCGCGCACGTCGGCAAAGCCGTCGATCTCAGGCGTTGAGCCCGATCCCTGCGGATTAACGACCTTCACGTAGCTGATTTCGCTTAGCCCGACCGACGCGAGGTCGATGCCTGCACCGCCACCAGAGCCATCGTAGCCAGCAATCACGCCGGCGGTATTCAGCCCCGTCACGTCGAAGCTGGGGTCAACGGGCTTGGTGAAATCGGTCGGCACGTTGCCGTCGGTAGGGAAGGGGATCGAGATGTCCGTGTAGCCATTGGTTGGAAAACGCCCGTCGGCATCAATGCCATCCACCACAAAGTAGTCGGTGCCGTTGGCACTGACCGAGATGACCCCGCCTTCGCCAAACGTCGGCCCGGTTGCTAGATCGGTGTCGTCGTTGTTGAAACTGCTCAGACCAAGGAACGAGTTGCCAAACACTAAGAGATCGATGCCAAATGGGTTCAGCGGATCGTCAACCACGGGCTCGTCGAACTTCACAACCAGTTCGCCGCCGTCACCAAGCGAGACGACTTCGCTGGGGTCGGCTGCGCCGCCGAAGGGACTGATCACAAAGCCGCCGAAGGCGATGCTATCACGAGTGGGTTCACCTAGCGCGGCATCCGCGTTGGTGAATCCGGGTGCGGGGTCCGTTCCAGGCGAATACGAAACGACCATGTCGGCCCAGGGGTCGGCGGCAAGGACCGCCGATGGAAAGATTGCGAACCCGAAGATTAGAACAATACCAGATGCAACGTACGACTTCATTAGACCTAACTCCTTGATGTGCAGTGTCGATCGCGAAGACCGATACCTAGTAAAACAATAGAAACGAAACATAAGACCAAGCTGCTTGGTTCTGGAATGGAAAGACCGACATGCGGTGGCGGCTGATTGCCATACGCCTGCTGCCATTGAGCGAGATCGTCGGCATCAACCAAGCCGCTGGCAAAGTCGCGCTGCCACAATAGCAGGTCGGTGCCGTCAACATCTCCGTCGGCGTCATAGTCAGGCGAGAACGGTGCGGTCGCGGCGATTGGGGTCTCGGGGAACCCGGCCGGCGTCAGCGATGCCGGCGTCTCGTACGTCCAGCCGTCCCAGTCGCCGTCGGACAGGTCGCGGGACGTAAGGCCTTCGTCGCTGCTCGTCCACTCGCCCTCGCCGAATGGACTGCCTGCGCTGGTTGCGTAGTGCCAGAAGCCTGTGAAGAAGCCCTCAGCGTAGCGGTCATTTTCATTGGCCGCTTCGGCTGGCAAACGCGGCGGTTGGTCGGGCACGCTTGTTTCCGCAAAGCCCTCCGTCGTGAACGAGACATTGGTCGTGATGGCGAACTGACCGTCGTTGTTTTCGTCGTAGCCAAATCCGTAGATGGGCAAGCCGAACGTGCCATCGGCGCCATGACGCAAGTACAACCGTGCATCGGCCTGAACAATGGCCCATAGCATCTCCTCGCCGGTCGCCGCGCCGTCCCAGCGATAGCCCCATACCAACGACTGATCCGTCGCACTCGTGTGATCCCAATCGACAACCAATGCCGCACGATTCTCGCCGGTGCCGGCCCAGAAGCGAATGTCATCAAAGTCGGTGACGCCCGTGGCATTGGTCCGAACGGATACGCTCATCCAGACAGCAACCGCTGCGACGAGCGTCAGGCACATCCTAGTGCTCATGCGATGCCTCCTCGCCAGCACGCGTCAGCAGAGCGATCAGCACTGCCTGCTCGATCGACTCGGAAAGGAACTCCACGTGCCCGTCGGCAAACGCGACGCCGGCCACTCCGGAGTGCTCGCTGAAGATCTCGCCGTTCTTCCAGGTTCGATTAATGGGCATCTCCTGATGTTGAGCGAAGCAGTTCGCACCGCTCGCCCATTGCGATTCGTCGACTTCAGGGCACACGCGTTCGGCGACGATTACTGTTTGGGACAACCCGTCGGTAATGTCGACGGCACGAGTGGCGATTTCGGCAAGCATGATTCCGCGCGAGCGGGCATCGCGATAGTAGCGATCGCTTTCCTCCGGCGGTGCGTCGCGACCCGGGCCCTCGACACCTGCCATGCCACCGTAGTCGGTTAAACCCATTCCTTCGCCGGCGTCCCATTTGCCGTTGACCAGGTACTCCGGCGTCGTCGAAAAGTCACGATTCGCGTTAGGGCAGAGAAACGTGGGAATGACCGCCGAGACCGCCTCGCGGTTGGCCACGCTGCCGATCGGTTCGCTCTCGTCGAATCGATCCCACACTGCGACCTG
>JANQQA010000333.1 GCA_028285205.1 Bythopirellula sp.
TTCGCCGACATCTGACTTGGATTCTGCCCACGACGATCACGATGCGCTTGCTTGTTGACCGTGTTCCGCCACAGCCGGACGATCAGCCACAGCGACAGCCCAAACAGAAACAACCCGCCTGCCGCGATTAGCACGAGATAAGTTGTCGCGAGGTGAGGATTACTCGCCGCCAGGTCTCGATATCCACTGACAGCGGTTGGCAGCCACGTCACCAGCGCATACGCCACCACCGCGACATACGCGATCAGCAGCCAGCCAAGTTTTCGCGGTAGTACCATGTGTCGTCGATTATCCCGTTCTCAAGCGATTGCCTGGGAGCGTCAATGCAACTTCAACCAAATGCTTCGTGCGAGATTGCCGAGAGGCGAATTCTCAGTTCTGCTCACCAGGCCAGTCTGGCAAGTCAAATTTCTTTTTCACATTCGCGGTGTGTTCGCCGTAATGGCGATTCATCTGCTCGAGTAGTTTGCGTGGTGTCCAGAAGCTGCCGGGCGCCTTCTCGTCCAGTGGCAAACCGTCGAGCAAGTAGGCAAACCGACGCGTGAAGGCGAGCACCCTCTCCATTTGTCTCGCCTCCTCCGTGCCCGACCAATCGGGATGTGCGGCTACGTAGTCGGGTGGCATCTGCTTGGGATTGAGGTCGATATGGCCGATCCCGGAGTCAACTTCGGTGTAAATTTGCGAAAAGAATCCCAGCTCGCGACCCATCATGTGTTCCGTGTTCCACCTGGGTGTGTGCGAGCCATTGCTCGGTTTGAAATTCATTTGTTCTACACTCAGTTTCTCGAAGACTGCCTGTGATGCGCGACAAGCGGCTTCCTTCGCTGCGAACAGACGGGCAAGTTCGTCGGGCATCTCCCAGGGAAGAAACCCGAGTACAACGGCTTGCGGTTTCACCGCACTACGCTCATTCGCAGCGACAGCGAGCGTATTGCCCTTCGCTCGCACGATTTCTCGCTGCTCACCGATCGCCTGTAAGAAGCCCTGTACCCCCTGCAGATCGTAAACAAGATTCGGAGTCTTGTAATGAATCGGCACGACGATGCGTGGTTTGATCTGATCTACGACATCAGCCGCTTGCGCGCCATCAACCGTGTAAACGCCACCGACGGGGATCAACAGCACGTCGACTTCGCCCAGGACGTCCAATTGCTCTTTGATGAGCTTTGGCTGCCCCAAGTCGCCGCAGTGCACAATGCGCACACCATCGACTTCGACGACGTAGAGTGTATTTGCGCCCCGCTGGCTGCCGGCGGTGTCGTCGTGCCAGGCCGCGATGCTGCTCACTCGAACGGCGTGTGGCGAACGAGCAATACGCAGGCGGGCGTCTCGCCAAGTCGGCTTCTCTTCCCCGGGCAGGCGATCGAGCACGTGGTCGAGCCGGGCGACTTTCCCGGACTCGTCTAAGCCACGAGCTACCAGTGGTTCGCCGCCGATGAGGTCGACGTTGTTGTGGTCGCCGTGCTCATGGGTCACCAGAACCAAGTCTGCAGAAAGCTTGGGATCAGCGTAGCCGACCTTCTCACCGTAGGGATCGATCACGATCGTGAAATTCCAGTAGGTCTCAATCGAAACCATTGCCTGGCCCCACCACCGCACAGCCACCGGGTGTCCCGGCTCTCCCAGCGCGTTGCTGGAAATCACCCAGCCGACGACCACCAACCACAAGTTCACGCGTCGCATTGCGGAGTCCTCTCAACTGAAAATACTTGGAACCATTGAGTTTACAACAATCGCGGCATCTTCGCTGCCGGCATATCTGGCGATGTCTTGCGGAAGTAGCCAACGACCGGTAGCGTATACGTCCGTATAGTTTGTGCGTTCGTGAAAGCAATCCATGGCCGTTTCGTCTGCTAACCGTCCCACGATCGATGAGGTCCGTGCGCTGGTCGTCCATCAGTGGGGCTACGACAGCTTTCGACCGCTTCAGCGTGAGGCGATCGAGAATGTGCTCGCCGGGCGCGACTCGGTCGTCGTGCTGCCCACCGGTGGCGGCAAATCGCTTTGCTTTCAGGCGCCAGCGTGCGCGATCCACGGACTGACAGTGGTCGTATCGCCGCTGATCTCGTTGATGAAAGATCAGGTCGACGCGTTGCACAGCACTGGCATCGCGGCCTCGTTTTACAATTCCTCGCTCACGCCCGCCGAGCGGAACACGGTCATCGAAGCCGTTCGCTCGGATGCACTCAAGCTGCTTTACATCGCACCGGAAGGATTGCTGACCTCCAACATGTTGACGTTGCTGAGCAGTGTGCCGCTCGCCATGTTTGCGATCGACGAAGCGCATTGCATCAGTTCGTGGGGGCACGATTTTCGACCGGAATATCGCGGTCTGAAATCGTTGAAGCATCATTTTCACGGCGTGCCAATTCACGCCTACACGGCCACGGCCACCGAGCGCGTGCGAGTCGACATCGCCGAACAGCTCGACCTCGAGCAGCCGGAGTTTCTCGTCGGCTCGTTTGATCGGCCCAACCTGAAGTATCGCATCGAGCGTAAGGCGGGCGGTATCGATCAGATTCTCAACGTCGTTGAGCAACACAAAGGCGAGTCGGGCATCGTCTACTGCATTTCGCGGAAGGAGGTCGAACGGACTGCCGCGGCGCTCAAGGCGTTGGGCTACACCGCAGCGCCCTACCACGCGGGCTTGTCGGACATCGATCGAAAACGCAACCAGGAGGCGTTTCTTGAAGAACGCGTTGATATCGTCGTCGCGACGGTCGCGTTTGGCATGGGCATCGACAAGTCGAACGTGCGCTTCGTCGTGCACGCGGGCATGCCCAAGTCGCTGGAGGCCTACCAACAAGAGAGCGGACGAGCTGGACGTGACGGTCTGGAAGCCGATTGTTGCCTGTTCTTCGGCGGCAACGACTTGGGCACGTGGAAACGATTGATGGCCAGCTCGGGCGAAGCAAACGATGCCGCGTACGAATCGTTGGAGGCGATGGATCGCTTTTGCAAATCGGTCCAGTGCCGGCACAAGTTGTTGGTCGAACATTTTGGTCAGACATTCGAGTCGACTAACTGCGGCGCGTGCGACATCTGCCTCGACCAAGCCGAGCAGGTCGACGATCCGCTGATCCTGGGCCAAAAGATCCTCTCCTGTGTGATGCGGCTGGAGCAGAACTACGGCGCCGACTACACCGCGCAGGTGCTCACGGGCTCGCAAGAGCAACGGATTCTGGAAAAGGGTCACGACAAATTGAGCACCTACGGACTGCTGGAAGAGTATCCCAAGGGCGTGATCCGCGACTGGGTCGAGCAGCTCATCGGCCAAGGCTGTGCGATCAAGTATGGCGAGTACAACCAGCTGCAAGTCACCGACCTGGGTTGGGCCGTGTTGCGCGGCGAGCATACGCCGACACTGTTGCGGCCGGTATCCAAGCAAAGCAAGAAAGACCGCAAGCTCGATCCCGGCGCGTGGGACGGCGTGGATCGCACGTTGTTTGAGCGTCTACGCGAGCTGCGTCGGAAGTTGGCTACCGAGCAAGGTGTGCCGGCGTACATCGTGTTTGGGGATGCGACGCTGCGCGATCTGGCGCGGCGCAGGCCTTCGACCGTGAACCAGCTGCTCGCAGTGCACGGAGTGGGGCAGAAAAAGTGTGATGACTACGGTCCGCAGTTTCTGGAGTGCATTGCCGACTATTGCGTCGAGCACGATGTTGCGCTCGATGTCGCTGATGACGCGGCTGCCGCAGTAGCTCCGCCGCCGCGCGAGCGGAAGTCGCTGAGCGCCGGAGCAATTTCGGCGTTTCCACATTTCAAGGCGGGCTTGTCGATCGGCGAAGTCGCCCAGCAAATGGCCCGCGCCGAGTCGACGATCCGCGGCTATCTCGAACAATTCGTCCGTCACGAGCAAATCACCGACCCCTCGCCGTGGGTCGAAACGGAGACAGTGCAGCGCATTCGCTCCGCTATCGACGAAATCGGCAACGGACGACTGAGGCCGATCTTCGAGCACCTTGGTGGCGAGGTCTCGTACGACGACATCCGTGTTGTTGCCAGCTGCCTGGCGAACGCGAACGACTGATTTCGTGTGAACAGGAGGAAACGGAGCGAACAGACTTCGGTGTTGATGCCTTCTCCATGCGCTCAGTTGATTTGTGTTCGTTGATCGGCATGAATTTGTCGCGTGTCCGATTCACGTTCACAACCATTGAGCAACACAGGCGGCCACCTCCTCGCCTTCCAAGCGATCATGGGCGAGCAGTTGGTCTGCAAGCTCTGCGACCGCCGCCCAGTGATTCTCTTCGTCGAGCAATGCACAAAGCCTCGCGGTCTCGCTCTCAAGGTGTTTTAGCCGACGCTGCTCGTGTCCGAATAGCGGCTCTGCTGCTTCCCATGCATCCCGCCAGTCCTGCGCCCACTCGGCTACGAATCCCGGATGGTACGGCTCGCCGCGGTACGTCATCTCGGCCGCTGGGCCGGCCAACGCAACGAGCACGGCGTGCTCCGCTAGCTCACGAGCTGTGAATTGATCGCGTTGCCAGGCAACCTGCGTGTCGCCGTAGCGCTGTGGCCCATCGTCCCAGTCGGGTTCGATCGTGACCGAGACCACGTGCGCGCCGGTAACGACCGCCATCCAGGCGTGCCCAGCTTCGTGATAGGCGGTGAGTTCGGACATGAGTCGATCAGCAGGTCGTGAATGAATAATCTAGCAGGAGGGAATCAAGGAAGCTGCAGAGAGGAATTTTAACTGTTCGCGATCACGGCCAGCGGGTACTCGATCGGCAAAAAGCGTAGGGTGCGTGGAACAAAGTGTAACGCACCATCGAGTTGGGCGAATATGGTGCTTCGCGCCATTGCTTCGCGGACATTGCGGCTGTGGTTATCGACCCAATTCTCTCAATCCTCTTGCGCCGGTGCAGTTCGAGATATAATAGCCAATTGCCAATTCCAGTCGTTAGTGTTCACATTGCCCAACTGATGCCAAACTCTCAGAACGCAACTTTCTTCGGCAACGAGCCAAGGTGGAACGCGGAAGAAGTTCGCGGTCATTCGATAGCAAAGCTGCTCGCTAACGAATTAACTGCCGTCGGATGGCGTGTCGACGAGATTGATCTTTGGCGAGACGCCGGCTACTACCTTATCGGGGAACGCGGGAGGGAGGCGGTTGAAATTGTTGTGCTCGGATACGACGAGCAACCCGATCGCTGGATTCTCCAGATAGCCCCGTCGAGACTGCCTGGTTTCATCATGCGATGCTTGGGAGCCTCTAGGTCCGCATCGCCAGGCTGCGTTTACGGGGTCGCAACCGACTGCCATACCTCCCTCGCTAATCACGGCTTTGATGGATTCCTGTGGTGTTGGGACGATTTCGCAGACCATGATCGTTGTAGTTCGCAGCCAATGCCATGCTAAAAACCAGCCTCCAACGCACCACTGCGTCGGTCGAAACTGATGCGCGTTCCGCGATCGCTGCACATCCTTCATGTGCAGAATCGAAAATGCGCACGCCTAAGTAGATTCTACCCAGCGCCGTTGCATTCGCCCGTCTGGCGAGAATCTATCGGCGTCGGGCGGCGGCCAAGAGGGCCAAACATCCCATGGACAGGAAGGCGGACGCTTCTGGAATGGCGGTGATTGTGAAGGGCGAGACGTCGGCGTAAGATGTGCCGATCCGTAACTCATCCACCATCGCGTTGGTGCTGCTGTCGAAGCCAATGGAGATCTTGGTTAGATCAAAGTCCTGGATCACTTCACCCGCAGTTCCCGTTAGCGAATCACTGTCGGACGGCGTCGCGTCCAGATTCGGATCGATCCAGAACCATGCCTCTTCGTTCGACCCGGAAGCATTGAATTCGACCCGTGTCACAAAGAAGTGAGTATTCGAGTCGATCGCCGGTGTATCAAAGTCTTCCAGGATATTGTTCGTGTCTGCCAGATCATCGAGGGACCACTTCGAGGAGGAAACGTTCTTGCTACCCTGACCCATGAAGTACTTCTCTTCCATGCTCACGAAGACTTTGTTGGAACCGCTGGGGTCGGCCTTCATCAGGAAGCTCATCCAGATCGTCCCACTTTTGATGGCATCGCCGAAGGCGTCTCGTACGGCATCTTCCACGTTCGAGTCGTTGGCATTATTGGGAGAAATCGAATTGCCAGCGACATCAAGCACATTGCCCAGTGAGTCGGTGTAGGAGAGTCCGGGACTTACCACCTGCGTCCCCGGCGTCTGGTTATTGCTCCATTTTGAGCCCGACTTCCAGCCGACACCGCCGTCGTTGTCCTGCAGTGCACCAGGATCGTAGATGAACTGCTCTTCCAGAAGTAGCACACCATGGGTCGTGGTCATGGTTGTCGTGAGCAGAACCGCCGCAAAGGCAAAAATGGAAAACCTGCGTGTGTAATCATGGGAGGCGGTCATTTGAGGTGTCCTGCTTTTCTAACTCAATTCAATTGAACGTCATCTGTAGTCGGGAGCGGAAAGTCGCGCCGCGAGGCATACGAATTCCAGTACCTCACGAATTACCATACTGCTGCAGTCGCCTATTCCTACCTCGGTCCGCAAAGCGCTGCTCAACGGCGATCCGCGTGGCTGGTGCAATTGTGCTACGGATGACTACGTCAAACTGTGGATCACCCCAGTTTATTAGGTGCGCGGCCAAAAAGCTACTTTTTCCATGCACAATTCTCAAATTACCCAAAGTTCTTAGAGTGTCACCATGAACGGAAACTGGTCACAGACTGGCTACGCGGAGACGTCTTGCCCGCTGACATTCGAGCAGCTTGAAAATCCGCCCGCCGTCGACGGATCATGTTGCCAGGCAACGATTTAGGTCAGATGAGTAAGCCTCGGGGGAGACTTCCCGGTGCACGATCGACGTCACACCAGGCCCCAGCGCTTCCTCAAGAACCACTCGGTTCCCAGCAGTCCCACCAGGCCCAGGAACACCGGCCAGGTGTCCCACAGGGTTTGCTGTTGGCGGATTTCTTCTTCGAACTGCGCGGTGCGGGATTTGAGTTGCTCCAGCAGGTCGGGCAGTTCTTCGGGCGCCAGGCCTTGGCCGCCCGCATCGCTGGTCATGTTGGCCAGCGAGTCGAGAAAGGTCCGCTCGGCGGCTGGCTGATCGAGTTCCATGTCGCGGTCGGGGATGGTGAAACGTGCTTGGGCCGTGCCGAGGACTTGGCCGTCATTCGATGCCGAGACGGTCACGCGGTAATCGCCGGGCTCGGCCGTTTCGGCGAAGCTGGCCACCTGCTTGTCGGCGCGGCGGCTGGAGCGCACTGGGTATTTCTGGCCATCAGGTCCTTCCACTTCGACGTCGTAGCTGGCGGTGGATAGCGGCTCGCGTTGTTCGTCTAGCGCGCCCATCGAGAAGTTGACGCGGCTGCCGCGTTGGAAGCGTCGCCCATCGAGGCGGACGAAGACGGATTGGCCATCGGTGTCGTCTTTGCTGGCGAGCCACATAACCAGCTGACGCCAGAATCGTTGATGCGCATCGGCAAACCCTTCCATCGGCCACCGCCAGGTGGAGTCGCCGGCGAACGCTAGCGTGCGGCCCTTCGCCCACGCACCAACTACCAGCAGCGGGCGACGCCCGGCGCCGACGGTCTCAGCGATCACCTGCGCCGACGGCTTGACGCGATTGCGTTCTAGTCGGTTGGCACCATCGAGCGGCGGCAGATCCGCCCAATCATCGATCGTCGGTGGGTCGCCGGCGAGGCGGAGAATCGGATGGATGCTATTGCCCAGCTGCACGGGAATCATCCGCAGCGGGCCAGCCAAATGCATGTCTTGCCGAGGCGGTTCGCCAAAGTTCTGCCGTTCGGCCCGGCCCATCTGCACGGGCAACAGCGGCTCCAACTCCGAGCCGCGAAAGCCGCCGGGACCGAAACTATGAAAACCGCCCAACATGGCAAGTCCAGAGCCCGCTTCGACCGCGTCGGCGATCGCGGACCAGGAGGCGTTGTTCAGCGCCGTGACATCGACATCGCCAAGCAGAAACACGTCGAACTTGCCTTCTGCCAGCGCGGCGCGAATGTCGAGGCGCTTGCGGCGGTAATTCAGCAGGTCGTAGCGGACGTTGATGTCGGCATGTGCGGCAAGCGAACTGCGCACGAACCGTGGTTCGATACTCGGTCCGCCACCGATACGCGTCGCCCCGACCAGATAGAGCACGTTAACGCCGCCCTTAAGCACCGAGACGAACGTGCTTTGCGAGTTGTTGGACGTGACCAGCTCGCCCTCGGGCCAAGTGCCAGCGTTGTCGACGATCCGCACGGAGACCTTGTACTCGCCGGGCGTGAGTGGTGTGTGCGAGAGCGTGATCGGGATCCGCCGCTGGTTGTTTTCAATCGTGATCTCGCGTGTGTCGACCACTTCCATTTCGCCTGCGGGTGTTTCCCAGAGCAGTTGCGCTTTGAACGTTTGATTGGCGTATCCGTCGGCGCCCAACGTTGCGCGGACGGTGATCGGTGTTTCGGCGAACACCGTGTCGTTAGCGAGCAGGTCGTCGACGCGCAGGTCGGATTGCAGGCCGAGCGCTGGTTTGCCGAAGGTAAATGTGTACAACGGGATTTCATCGACAGCCAAGCGACGCACGGCAGTCTGCGGTGGCAGGTCGCGGGGCGCAAAGGCCCGCTGCGCTCCATCGCTGAGCAGCAGCACCGCGACGATGCGTTGTTGTGCTTCGCGATCGAGAACATCTTGCAGTGACGAGCCGATCGCACTTTGGGGCCCATCTGGTGCTTCGGGAAACTGTGGCAAACCGCCCGCCGCGTCGACCAATTTGCTGGTCTCGTCGAATTGATAAAACTTGAGCTCCCACGAGTCGGAAAGCTCGGTGAATTGATCCCGCGCCGAATCGAGAATCGACTTCATTGCATTCCAGCGCGAATCGTTCCCCAAGGAATCGGCAATCTGCATGCTACGCGAACTGTCGGCCATCACGATCAGTGAGCCGGGAAGTTTGCGCGTCTCGGTGGCCACAAGCGTCGGTCGCCACAGCACAAATAGCAGCAGCAGCGCCGTACCTGCGCGCAGCGCGAGCAAGACCATACGCTGCTGGCGGGAGAGCTTCTTGCCTGCCGGACCGATCACCAGCGCCGCGATCAACAGCGCACCAACAGCTCCGGCGAACCACGCCCCACCGACCGGATCGACGCTCCACTGGGTCATGCGGCCGCCTCCCGATAGAAGCGGTTGGCCAGCAGATGCTCGCTTCCCCAAACGAGCGCGACCAGTGCGATCAAGTACGGAAATAACTCCCGACCGCTCCGTCCGATGTCGACGTAGCGCTCAACGTCAGTGAGTGTGTCCGCCAGACGGACTTGCTGCTTGGGTAGGGCTTCCATCAGCGCGTCGGGATCGATGCGTTTCAGTTCGCTGACTTCGGGCAGCAAGTTCACGCTAAAACCGCGTTTGAGTTGTCCACTGGCGCCTCCGGAGGAGACGCGATAGTTCCCCAGGTTGCGCGTGGTGCTGATGCGGATTGCATCGTCTCCGGGCGGCAAAGTGCGGCGGATCGATTGACCATCGGGTGGATACAAGACATAGCTCGATACCCGCTGGCTGGGGGGCAGATTCAAACTCACGGTCTCGCCAGCCTGAAAGCTCAGGGAATCGTTATCGCTTTGGCTGAGATAGCCCACCAGTTCGTTCATCAGCGGCACGAACGGCCATTCACCCAGCGGCAGCAGGTTCCAAGGTTCACGACCGCGCGGATTGGGCGGATCGGAGTAAGGTGTGGCCAAAGTTAGCGTGCGACCCTGACCGACCGGGCGGACCAGCAAGGCCGGTTCGTTGTTGGCGAACCGCGCGATGAGGTACGCATCTCCGACCAGCGTATCAAACTCCCAGTAGCGGAATACCGGCACAGCGTTCCAGGGGATGAGTTCCGCGTAGGGACTGAGTGCTGCCAGGGCTGGATGATCGAGCCGACGGGGACGGAGATAGGTTTCGTAACGTGATTTGCGCTTCAGCTTCGCCGGCAGCAGCTGTGTGACGGCCCCTTCGTTGAACTCGCTCGCGCGAGCGCGCTCGCCCAGGAAGATGCCTACGCCCCCACCGTCGTTGGCATAGTCCAGCAACGATTGCCAGAGTTCTTCCGACAGCGGCGGCGGATCGAGTAGGCAAACTGCCGAGAAATCCGCGAAGTCGAGCCTGCTGGCCTCCGCGAAGCGATCGGTCGTGCATTTGAAGCGGGCGGTCGTTTGATCGGCCTCGCCCAGGGACGAGGGACTGAGCGTTTCGCGCAGATAGAGCGTGTCGCTGCGTTGTTCGCCTAGCAACAGGACTTCCGCAGGTGGCCGCACTTCGACGGTGAAGTAGCGTTTGTTGTCAATCATCAGCGGATCGGTGTCGGGAAGTTGAACGAAGCCTTGATGCGTGCCAAGGGGTAAAGCATCTAGTTCGAACGCCGCCTGACCCTGGCCATCGTCGCTGAGATCGACGATCTGTTGGCCGCGTTTGATGGGCTCGCCCTCGGCCGGGGAAATGTACAGTTCGATCAGAGGATCGTTATCCGACCCGGCGGTGGCTACGGGTACGTCGAGACGCAGTGGTTCGCCAGGCCGCAGAATGTGCTGACGAAACTCGAGTGGACCGAGTGAGCGGTTGCTTGGCGTTTCGATGCCCACATCCACGAGGTACAGGCGAATGTCGGGGAATTCGGCAAGCGTCTCGTTGAGTGCCGAGATTGCCGCTTCGGTCCACACCTCAGCGCTGAGGTCGCTGAATAGAAACACTTCTTGTCGGGCGTCTTCGCGATTGCTGACCAGTTCTAGGGCTTCCTGCAGCGCGTCCTCAAGCGGCCGTGGCCGGCTTTCCGGTTGCAGGTTGCGCAAGCGTGATTCCGCAGTGGCAACGTCGACCGCAAAACCACTGGTCGCACGGCTGCGATCGAGGACGGCCACTTCCGTGCCTTCGGGCAGCTTGGTGAGCAGGCCTCGGGCCATCTCGGTGGCCTGATCTTGTCGCGTCTGGTTTTCGTGGATGTATTGCATCCGCAGCGAGTTATCGACGACCAGCGCTACGGCCAGCGGCGCGCCCTCTTTACCGCGCAGCCCGCTGCCTTTGAGCGTGGGTCGAGCGAGCGCGAACGCGAATCCTGCGATCAATCCGCAGCGTAGAGCCAGCAGCAGCAGGTGGCGAAGGTTCAGCTTACGTCGGTTGGCTTGTTGCCGTTTGCGAACAAACTGGAGCGCCGGAAACGTCAGCTGTTGCGGCTGACGGCGCATGATCAGGTGCAGCAGTATGGGTACCGCAATGAGCGAAGCGCCGGCAAGCAGTGCTGGTGTGAGAAAACCCATGGGTGAAGCCTGAATGACGAATACAGAATGACGCAGTTGCTAACCGTCAGTGCGGGAACGACGGTCTATACTTTCGTCATTGGGCCGAACTGCTTGCTATGCAGTGGGCGTCATTCGACATTTCCTTTCCTATCCCCAGTTGCGTCGGTTGATCAGGTATTCCATGAGCGCGCGGTCGAATTGCATGCTGGTGTCGAGTGGCACGTAGTCGATGCCGCTTTGCCGACATTCGCGCGCGTACGTCGTGCGAAAGCCTTCGATTTCTTCCAAGTACTCACTGCGATACGCATCGGCGTCGACTTCGATGGTTTCTTGCGTTTCGGGATCCTTCAGTTCGACCAGCCCTTCGAACGGAAAGGCAACCTCCGCCTGGTCGAGAACGTGAAACAGAATCACATCGTGCCCACCATGACGCAGGCGGCGCAACGCCGCGATCACTTCATCGGGTTCGGCAAGCAAATCGCTGAAGATCATCACGATACTGCTGTGCTTGAGCATCGCTGCCAGCTGGAACAAGCTGTTGCGAATGTCGGTCTTATCCTGCGGCTCGAGGTTGGCGAGTAGCGAGAGAATGTTACCAATCTGTGCTCGTTTCGACTTCGGGGCCAGGCTGTCGACGATCTTCTCACCAAACGTGACCAGCCCGACGGGGTCTTGCTGATGGATCATCAGGTAGCACAGCGCTGCCGCCAGGCAGATTGAGTACTCGAATTTGGTAAGTTCCTGCTCGTGGCTGTACGCCATTGAGGCGCTTAAGTCCATCACCAGGTAGCCGGTCAGGTTGGTCTCGGCTTCGAACTTCTTGACGTAGTACTTATCGGTCTTAGCGTACACCAGCCAATCAATGTCGTCGGGGTCGTCGCCGTGGGTGTACTTGCGATGCTCGCTGAACTCGACCGAGAACCCGTGAAACGGACTGGCGTGCAATCCCTGCAGAAAACCCTTGACGATAAACTGCGCACGCAGATCCAGCCGCGCAATCTGGCGGATCACTTCAGGCTTCAGATACTTTTCGACGGTGGGCATGCGTTGTGTTGAACCACGGAGTCACGGGGAGCGCGGCGGCGTGACGAAGCTTAGTTTGGGAATCACCAAAATTGCCACCAATTGCGTTTTTGTTGTGCGATGGAACTGATACCGAGTAGCAGTTCGCTGGCAAGCGTTTTCTCGTCTCGCAAACCCATTATGTGCCTGACTTTCGTGCCATTTCGGAAAACAACCACACATGGAATATTGACGATGCCGAGTTCCACGCACCACGCGGTATTCCGAATGTCGCTGACATCACACGCGTAGAATTCAATCCAATCAACGAGTCGCGGCTTGAGTCTCTGGATCACATCATCCATCGGCTTGTCGGCGCGATTCCAGTCGGCCCAAAACTGGACCCCGACGTGCTCATGTCGAGCCATAATCGAGTTGCAATTTTCGCCATGTATCTCTTCTGAATGAGGTCGCCAATCCTTTGTCGTGCCCACGCTGTTCTCCGTGCCCACCGTGACTCCGTGGTTAGCTTCCCGCCTCGGCATACTTGGGTATCTCCGGGACCGGAATCACCTCGAGCAGCCGGGCGATCACGTCTTCGGTGGTCATGCCCTCGGCTTGGGCTTGGAAGTTGGTGCTGACGCGGTGACGCAGGACGGGGACGGCCACTTTCTGGACGTCTTCAATGGCCACTGTGAATCGCCCGTCCATTGCGGCCAGGGCTTTGCCGCCGTGGATGAGGAACTGGCCAGCGCGGGGGCCGGCGCCCCAGTCGACCAGTTCCTGAACGAACTCGGGAGCGGAGTCGTCTTTAGGCCGTGTCGCGCGCACCAGGCTGGCTACGTACTTGATAATGTATTCGCTCACCGCGACCGAGCCGACCAGTTTCTGCAAATTGAGGATCGCGCGGGCTGACAGCACCTTGGTGATTTCGGGTTTGTCGCTACGCGTGGTGGCGGTGAGGATGCGTTCCTCTTCGTCACGTGTCGGGTAGTCGACCTTGATGTTGAACATGAAGCGGTCGAGCTGCGCTTCGGGGAGCGGATAGGTGCCTTCTTGCTCGATCGGGTTCTGGGTGGCGATGGTGAAAAACGGTTCTGGCAGCGCGTAAGTCGTCTGGCCGATCGAAACTTCGCGTTCCTGCATCGCTTGCAGCAGCGCGGCCTGCGTCTTGGGAGGTGTACGGTTGATTTCGTCGGCCAGCAAAATGTTGGTAAACACGGGGCCTTCGACAAAACGAAAACTTCGCCGACCGTGCTCGTCTTCGTCCAGCACGTTGGTGCCGGTGATATCTGATGGCATCAGGTCGGGCGTGAATTGAATGCGTTTAAAGTTCAGATCGAGAATCTGCGAAAGCGTGCTGACCATCAACGTTTTCGCGAGTCCTGGCACACCTTCGAGCAGACAATGGCCGCGAGTGAAGATGGCTGCGAAGATCTGCTCGATCACTTCGTCCTGCCCGACGATGATCTTTTGCAGCTCGCGCTGCATGACTAGCCGGTGCTGCCGGAATTCCTTGAGGATGTCGCCGAGGTTGCGCGTCAAAGTGTCGTCCTTGCAGGAGGAAAATACGAATGTTCAATGACTTGAAGAATGACGAACCGAGAAACACGAGAATCCTGAGCACAGCAGGAATTCGGCATGCTTTCGTCATTGGGCGTGTCGTCATTACCGCTTAACGCCAATTCTATAGCTCGCCCGACTGGCGGACAATGATCGCACTGACGCATGATTTCGACGCATTGTTTCCCCTGCTATCGCAACTTATCATGAATCTACCGATCACTATGCGTTCTACGAGTCCCTGCCGAGCGAGCTTCCCTGGAAGAGCAACGCGTTTCTGGCCGGGCCATGGGTGTTGGCCTCGCACAGCGATCAGCAGGACCAGCTCGTATGCGGGAGAGGATCATGGACAGACGCATCGCATCTTTGTTCGCCTTGGGGCTCTTCGCCGTGCCGCTGACGGTTACGCGCTCTCAAGCACAGGCGCAGCCAGATCAGCCGCTGACAGCGGAGCGCGTCCGTGCGGCGATCGACGGGGGCGTCAAATACCTGCTGACTGAGCAAAATCCGCGAACCGGCGCGTGGAATACCTACGTCCGTCAGCGAGGCGGTGTAACGGCGCTGTGCACGTTGGCCTTGCTTAACTCGGGTGTTGAACCGAGTAACGAGCAAATCAAGAAGGCACTGGCGTTTCTTCGCAAGGTCCCACCGACACAGACCTACAGCGTGTCGTTGCAGACCATGGCGATGTGTGCGGCTTCCCCGCGCGAAGACCTCGTGCAGATTCAGAAAAATGTGAATTGGTTGGAGCAAGCGCAGCAGGAAGGTGGTGAGTGGTCGTACGGTATCGCTAAGGGCGGCCGCGGCGACAACAGCAATTCGCAATTTGCTGTCCTGGCATTGCATGAGGCGGAGCGAGTCGGCGCGACGGTCAAACCCGAAACGTGGGAGAGGGCGGCCGAATACTGGCGCAAATGCCAACAGGCGGACGGGTCGTGGGCGTACACCAAGGCAGGAGGCTCAGGTACCGGAAGTATGACTTGCGCTGGCATCGCCGCGACCGTCATTTGCCGAGGCCGCGTCAGCAATCCGAATGCCACTGTGAAAGATGGCTTCGTGCAGTGTTGTCAGCCACAGGAAGAGGAAGATCGGCTGGAGAACGCACTGTCCTGGCTGGGCAAGAACTTCAGGGTGCGAAGCAACCCTGGGAGTCGGGCCTGGAATTACTACTATCTTTACGGTCTGGAACGCGTCGGCCGGCTGACAGCGCGACGTCTGATTGGGGAACACGATTGGTATCGCGCTGGTGCGGAATACCTGCTGAGTCGACAAGATCAGTTCAACAACAACTGGGTTGGGCAAGGGCATGCCGAGGATCGACCGCACATCGCCACGGCGTTGGCACTGCTGTTTCTGTCGAAAGGCCGACGACCGGTGTTGATGGCGAAACTAGAGCATGGTCCGGACGGAGACTGGAACAATCACGAGAGCGATGTCGCGCACCTGACCGCGCGAGTGGAGAAGTTGTGGGGCCTAGATCTGACTTGGCAGATTTTTGATCCGCAGGCGGCCGAGATCGACGATTTGTTGCAGGCGCCGGTGTTGTTTCTCTCCGGCAGTGAGTCACCTGAGTTGGCGGGGACCGAGGAGAAAATGCGCGGATATCTCGATCGCGGTGGATTCTTGTTTGCCGAGGCCTGTTGTGCAGACGGGAGCGATTTTGAAGAGGGGTTCCGCAGATACCTCAGTCGCGTGTTCCCAGAAAAGGAATACAAGCTGCGGCGAGCCGGACCAGAACATCCGATCTGGCGCGTAGAACAGCCCGTGCGTCCTGATTCACCCTATGTCGGTGGCTTGTGGACCGTCGAGTACGGTTGCCGGACATGTGTGGTGTTTTCCGAGATCGACCTGTCGTGCTACTGGGAGCTCTATGGCCAAGGCCGACTGCGTAATGTCGATGAAGTCGTCGCGAACCGTTTGGCAGACGCGAATGCGATAGGCGTGAACGTCGTGGCTTACGCCACCAATCGTGAGCCGAAGGGGAAGGAGGAGTCGTTCACCGGTGGCGGCGATCTGTTGGAGCTAAACACTGCCGGCAGTCGTGGCACGATTCAGATCGCCAAACTGCAACATGGTGGTGGCTGCAACGACGCGCCGGGCGCGCTGGTGAACCTTTTGCGCACTGCGGCCCAAGGCGATCTACAGCTACGCGTAAGCACCAACGAGTACCCTGTGCGCGCCGACGACAAGAGCCTCAAGCGGTTTCACATGGCGTTCATGCATGGGCGGCACGACTTCAAGTTCACGGCCGCGGAGCGGGCAGCACTTTACGAGTACCTGACATTTGGCGGGACGCTATTCGCCGATTCGATTTGTGCGAGCAAGGACTTCGCCACCGCGTTTCGTCGCGAGATGAAGGCGGTTTTCCCGGAAGGCAGTTTACGACGCATTCCGGTGACCGATCCGCTGTTTAGTACGGCACCTGGTGGCTACGACATCCAAAAGGTCGAACGCCGCGATCCAGCGTCGCAGCAAGCTGGTCAACCTTTGCGCACGCGCAAACGCCCAGTGGAGCCGGAACTGGAGGGCATCCAAATCGACGGGCGGTGGGCTGTTATCTTTTCGCCCTACGACATCAGTTGCGCACTGGAGCAACACGAATCGCTCGAATGCCGCGGCTACACGCAGCAAGACGCGGCACGTATCGGCCTGAATGTGCTGATGTACACGTTGAATCCGGACGTGGGATTGTGAGTTTTCCTCGTGCTCAGCTCGGCTCGACTGCACGAATCAGCAGCGGCAACACCAGCAAGTTCCCCACGAGACCGCCGATCATGGAGAGGCTGACGAGCGTGCCGAAGTAGATGGTCGGAATGAACTCGCTGTAGCAAAGCGTGGCGAAGCCGACGACCAGCGCCAGGGTCGCGAAAATTGCGGCGCGGCCGACGGTGGCTTGAACGGATACGAGCGCGTCGTTCAGGTTGGTTCCCTCTCGTTTGAGTCGCAAGTAGGACATGACGTAATGGATCGATCCGTCGACCGATAGGCCCAGCGATACGGCGGCGATCATCGCCGCTCCCATGTTAACCTTTACGCCGAGCCACCCCATCGCGCCGAATAGAAATAACACGGGCAGGGCGTTAGGAATCAGTGTGACCAGAGCGAGCTTGATGCTGCGGAATGCGATGGCCATCATCACGACGATCGCCACCGCCGCGACGCTGAAGGTGGTCCATTGGTCACGCAAGAGGCTCTCGATGAGCTGATTTAGCAGCACGTAATAGCCGGTCACCTCTGCATCTGGAAAGGCGGCTTGCGCCCTCTGGCGGACCTGTTCGATCAGCTGGTTCTTGTCCGCTGCCTCCAACCGTTCGGGAGACCGAAGCAGCACGCGCACCTGGATCGAATCCGCTTGTTGGTGGAAGATCGCCTCGACAAACTCCGGCAGCGTGGTCCGCATCACCGGCAAGCCGAGCGTTCGCATCAGCTTCATTCCTCCCGCACCCGCATCGAGCACGCTGGCAATCGAAATCGCTTTGTTCAGCTGCGGTATGCTTACGAGTTCCTGCTCCAGCTGGATGACTTGATCGATATAGCCGTTACTAAGTTGGGCGACGGGTGGTAGCAGGATATCCCAGACGCCAGCGCCGCCAAAATGGTTCTCAACGAACTCGTACTGCCGAACGAGCTGGCTGTCCTGGCGAAAATTGCGTGTAAAATCCGTTTCCCGCGTGAGCCGCGCGCTGCCGATCGCGGCGAGCACAGTGAGCAGGATGCCGACAGAGGAAATCAGCATCGCATGCCGTTCCGACCAATGGAGCAATCGGTCGAGCAGCTTGCTGATCGTCCCTTCGTGAATCGGAAGGACGGAAGCCCCATCTTTTCGTGCGAGAAGCACCACCCCGGGTACGACCAGCGCCACGCTTACCAGCACCATCACGCTGCCGATCGCCATCATCAGACCGAAGTCGTGTACCGGGCCGACTTTGGAGGTCATCAGTGCCGCGAAGCCGGCCGCGTCGGTTAGGCAAGCAAAACATACTGGCGCGACGAGCAGTTTGCCTGCTTGGAGCAACGCGTCGACCGGCGCGAGTCCTTCGGCCTCGGCATTTCGATAGCGGACGATCACATGCACGACGGTCGCTACTCCGACGACCGTAACGATTGCCGACAGCATCGAACTGACCATGCTCAGCTGCAATCCGAGTACGACTAACGTGCCGCGCGTGAGCGCCAGCGTCAGCTGCACCACTATCAAGGGCAGAAGTAACCATCGCCAACTGCGAAAGCAGGCAAAGATCGTCAGCATCAACAGCAGCGTACACCAAGTGTTCAGACGTTTCCCATCGGCCTCGAGCAGATCGAACGCTTCTTCAATCAGCACGGGCTCGCCAACTAAGGCTCCGTCGGGCAAGTCGGAGATCAACTTGCGGAGCTCTCGCAGAGTTTCGCTGCGGGGCGGATCACCCTCTTGCGGACGCGCCAGCAAACAGACAATTCCCGCGGCATCGAGATCACGGTTGTGTGTGTATCCGGCGAACACTTCGCGCAGTTGCGCACCTTGTCCCGTATTGTTGAAATCAGCGGCGCCGGGCGGATCGTGTATCGAGACCGCGGCAACGACGCCAGGGATTTTCTTGGCTTGGTTTGTGAGCGTCTTAATTCGAGCGAGGCTAGACGGCGATTTCAGATCATCGTCTGAGTAGACGGCCATCGCAATCTCATGCTGGCCGAAGTGTCGTTGCAACTCGCGGTACGGTTGCAAAATCGGATCGTCGTCAGCGAACATGTGTTCGATGGAGCGATCCAGTTGCAGTTGGCTTCCGACGAGTGCCGAACCAATTGCCAACACGAATCCGAGCGCTAGCAGCCCGTAGCGGAATCGCACGAGCGCGGAAAGCAATGGGGAGTTGGAATCGGCGGGCATATTGGCAGGAGGGACGGCGGCGCGAGGACCAATGACGATGCGCAGTATCAACGCTGGGCATGTCTGCAGCAACCGGCAGCTGGCACGGTTTGATCACGGCCGATAAACGCCGGAGGCGAGCAAAATTCTTCATGAAACCCTCTGCCTGGCTGCTAGCGTCGAGATCGGGCGAGTTCATGAGTCGTAAGTTGTTTTCTGGAAGAGGTTTACGGGCCTTAGCGCAGGCTCGAAGGTGCCTTGACCCTGTTTGTTGGCCGCCCGTATACTTCGCCGCCGAAATTTTGCCTCTCCGCGAGTGGCGTTTTCTTTTCGTAACTATTGGTCCCGCTTATCATTACGCGCACTCCACCGTGTTGCCGAGGGTTGCTCCGTCTGCGACGGACAGTCTGGTACTGCGCGCTGGCGTTGTCTTACTTGCACGCCCCAGATTCGCTAGCCAGCGACATCGCGGCCGAGGCGGCTAATCCGGCTGACCCGATTACCGTTGCCGCGGATCACTGTACCCGTTGGCAGCAGGGTGTGTACGAAGTGTATCACCTGCGAGGGAACTGCTACCTCAATCAAGGTCTGACGTACGCCCGCGGTCCGGAGGCGGTGTTATGGGTTGAACGACGTGCGCCGTTTACTCAACCGACGAAGGTGATCGCGTACTTCGAAGATCAAGCAGGGCAGGGCGTGATGGTCGATTATCGAGATGACAGTTCGACGGCACAGACCTTAGGACGTGAACGAACGTCGATGTGGTTTCGCAGGTTGCACACCGTCGCCCCGTTGCGATTGAAACTTCCTACGCCGGCACTTGCACCCGATCCACGTCCGGAGATCTATCAGCGTGGTCTGGCCCAGTTCGATCCGCAGCGGCGCCGGCAAATAGCGCTAGCGCAGTTCACGGAGTTCGCTCCCATACCTCAGTCAGTGCAGGCCGCGCCGTTGGGCATGCGTAGCATTCAGTACGGTGGTCGGAGCGATGTGCTGCCCGACGTGTTGTCGCAGGAATTGCCCTCCGGAGGCCGCGTCACGACCGTCACGGGCGGACTGCGTGTGCTGATCGAGGGACTCGCGACCGACAGCATCCCAGCGGCATTCGGACCAATCGGAACCGTCGACATCAGTACCGATCGCGCCGTCGTGTGGAGCCAGGGAACGCTGTCGTTCGGCGGCCAGACGATCGAGTCGACCGAGACGCCGCTGGAAATCTATATGGAAGGCAACATCGAGTTCCGACAAGGCGATCGCGTGATCTACGCGGACCGCATGTTCTACGATGTCCGCCGCCAGGTCGGTGTCATTCTCAACGCGGAATTGCTCACGCCGCTGCCGAAGACCGAGGACTTTGAGTACAAGGGTTTGGTTCGTTTACGCGCGGCAGCCATCCGACAACTCGATGCCTCGCATTTCTCGGCCACGGGTGCGGAGGTCACGACGAGCCGATTGGAAGAACCGGCGTATAGTTTCGGCGCAAATCAAATCACCTTCGAAGACCTGCAATCGCAGACGTTCAATCCGCTGACGGGTGAGCCAGAGATCGAGCATCGCTATCTCGCCGAAAGCCAAGGAAACGCCGTCTATGTTCGAGGGATCCCGACGTTCTACTGGCCTCGCTTCGCCACCGATTTGAGCAAACCTTCGTTCTTCGTCGACAACATCCGTGTGGGCAACGACAACATCTTTGGCACGCAGGTGCTCACCGACTTTGACACTTATCAATTGTTCGGGATTCGCAATGCCCCTGAGGGAACCGAGTGGGGCTTGAGCCTCGATTACCTCAGCGATCGCGGTGTCGGACATGGCACGGATTTCGAGTACGATCGGCAGTCGTTCTTGGGTCTCGATGGGCCCGCGCAGGGGCTGATCGATTTCTGGGGCATCGCCGACGATGGTCTCGACAATCTTGGACTGGGCCGCAACGCGGTCGTTCCGGATGAGGACTACCGCTTCCGATTGTTTTCACGCCACCGTCAACGACTGCGTAGCGGCTGGGAGATTACGGGCGAAGCGGGTTGGCTGAGCGATCGCACGTTCCTGGAACAGTTCTACGAGCAAGAATGGGACGAATACAAAGATCCTCGCAACGGCTTGCGAGCCAAACGCCTGACCGACAACCGGGCGTTTTCGATCGAAGGGAATGTGCAGCAGAACGATTTCTACACCGTCACCCAGTGGTTGCCGCGTGCCGATCACTACTGGTTGGGCGAATCGGTGTTCGGCGATCGCTTCACTTGGTACGAGCATTCGCAGATTGCTTATGCCAACTTGAACAACGACGATACGGCTGGCATTGTGACCTTGCCCTGGGAGATCGGAGCGGGCCAAGAAGGCGAGCGCATCGTCACACGGCAGGAAATCGATCTGCCGCTCGCACTCGGACCAGTGAAGGTTGTGCCTTTCGCTCTCGGTGAACTGGCGCACTGGGGCGAAGATGTCGGTGGCGGAGACCTGCAGCGAGCCTACCTAAATACCGGCGTGCGGGCGAGTGTGCCGTTCTGGGCCGTGTTCCCGAATTTTCGGGACTCATTATTCAACCTGCATGGTCTGGCGCATAAGGTGGTGTTCGACGCGGAGTTCAATTATTCCGATGCCAACCGAAACTTCGACGAACTACCGCTCTATGATCCGCTGGACGACATTTCGATCACGGAATTCCGACGTCGCGTGTTCGATCCGGCGTTCCCTCCGTCCATTACCGATGCCAAGTTCTTTCCGACAACGTACGCGTTACGAAGCGGTCTGCAGAACTGGGTCACTTCGCCATCGACGGAAATCGTTGACGACTTGATGACCGTTCGCGGTGGCATGCGGCATCGCTGGCAAACCAAGCGTGGCGCGCCGGGCCGTGAGCACATTGTTGATTGGCTGACGATTGACTCGAACGTCACCTGGTTCCCCGACCAGGACCGCGACAACTTCGGAGCGGACTTTGGTTTGTTCGACTACGACTTGCGCTGGCATCTGGGTGATCGATTTACGATCGTCTCGGACGGAGCCGCTGACTTCTTCGGCGATGGACTCCGGATGATGTCTGGCGGCGTGCTGCTGAATCGACCAACGGTTGGAAACGCCTACCTCGGCGTGCGGTCGATTAACGGGCCGATCGACAGCAATGTGTTGCTGGCCAGCTACAACTATCGCTTCAGCCCGAAATGGATTTCCAGCGCCAGTGTCGCGGTGGACTTTAGCGACGCGGGCAACATCGGCCAAACGTTCACAATGACCCGCATCGGCGAATCGCTGCTGGTCTCACTGGGGATCAACGTCGACGAGGGGAAAGACAACGTCGGGTTCAAGTTCATGATCGAGCCACGCGCTCTGCCGAAACTTAGCCTCACAGGTCGGACAGGGATCGAAGTGCCCCCGGCTGGAGCCTTCGGAGTTGAGTGATGCCAATGCGGAATCGGAATTTCGGACTGCGGAATGAGTAGGCAATCGCAAAGCGATACGACTCCATTGATCGGGCGCTGGCGACGTAAGTTCGCGTGTGCGCTTCGCGGTCTGGCGATGGGTGTTCGTGGCGAGAATAGCTTCTTTGTTCACGTCCCAGCAGCGCTCGCGGTCGTCGCGGTTGCTGCTTGGCTAGGCAAAACGGCGATCGAGTGGTCGCTGTTGATCGTGTGTATTGCGATGGTAATCGCAGCAGAACTGTTCAATTCGGCGATCGAACATCTTGCCAAGGCAATCACGGTTCAGGAGTCTCCCGAGATTCGTAACGCGTTGGATATCGCCAGCGCGGCCGTGCTTTTCGCGTCTCTAGGGGCGGCACTGGTGGGCCTAACGATTCTGGCTTGGCCACTTGTAATGTGGTTGACCGAGAAGCTCTAGATGAAGGTTTGATCAAGGCATCCACGATATCCGAGCGAGATCGAAATTGCGGCTTTGAACGATTGGCGAGTGCGATACAATGCATCGTCAGATTCACGTTTGTTTCGTCGCGGCAGCTCGGAGGTGGAAGATGGCTCATATCAGTGGTGTCGTTCGCACGACTTCGGTCTTGCTTCTCTTGGCGTTGAGCGCACCAGTTGTCGCCGACGAGTGGCCACAGTGGCGCGGTCCGCAGCGCGATGGTGTGTGGCGCGAATCGGGACTTCCCAGCGGCTTGACTGATCGCGAAGTCGCTATTCGGTGGCGCGTTCCCGCAGCGCTAGGTTATGCCGGTCCGGCCGTAGCCGGTGGCAAAGTTTATCTGTTCGAATACGAGCAGAGTGCTGGTGAAATCGAAAATCGTCCCAACGCGCGTGCCAAACTGGAAGGTCAAGAGCGTTTGCGTTGCCTCGACGCGCGATCGGGAGACGAGCTGTGGAAGTATGAATATCCGCGAACCTACGAAATCTCGTACCCCAGCGGTCCGCGGTGCACACCCACGGTCGATAGTGATCGCGTTTACGTATTGGGTGCTGAGGGAGACCTCACTTGCGTTAGCACCGGTGACGGCTCGGTCGTGTGGTCGAAGTCATTCAGCACGGACTACGGCGCAAAGACGCCCATTTGGGGACACTCGGCACATCCGTTGGTGGACGGCGATAACCTTTATTGCGTTGTGGGCGGTGAGGGGAGCATCGCGGTTGCGTTCGACAAGATGACCGGCCAGGAGAAATGGCGAGCGCTCTCAGCCAACGAACCAGGGTACTGTCCGCCAACGATGATGACGATTGCGGGTGAACAGCAACTCATAATCTTCTACCCAAGAGCAATCGCCGGAATGAACCCTGCGACTGGCGAGGAGCTGTGGAGCGTGCCGATCGAGCCGAGCTATGGAATGTCGATCGCCCAGCCATTGCTGGCAGATGATCGACTCTTCATATCGGGGTACAACGCCTCGGTCTGTTTCGGTCTGCCCAGTCCCGGCAAAGAACCGGAGATCTTTTGGGCAGGCAAGCCCAAGACGTCTATCTCAAGCTCAAACGTTTCGCCGATCTACGATGGCGAATTGATCTACGGAGTCGACGCGAATGACAGCGCGTTGGTGGCAGTCGATCCGGCATCGGGCCAACGGTTGTGGCAAACCAAAACACCGACCGTTGGCGAGGGATCACGCGGTCGACATGGTACGGTGTTCCTTGTTCGGCAGGGCGAGACCGATCGCTATTGGCTGTTCAGCGAAAAGGGTGATCTGATTCTCGCGAAGCTCGGCAGGGCGGGCTACGAGGAACTAGGTCGTCAGAACATCCTGAGTACAACATCAGGCGCTTTCGGCCGCACGGTTGTGTGGAGCCATCCTGCATTCGCTGACCGAGCCGTCTTCGCACGCAACGACAAGGAGATTGTCTGCGTTGATCTCGCTGCGAAGTGATCGCGATCCTTGAGCTTCGACTGGATTCGTTTCGAGGTGAGTCTGTGCCAACGCCGACGATTTCAATGCTACGCCCGCGGCTAAATCTGGTTGCGTGGCGCGAGCGGCTGACGAGGAGGCGTTGAGTCTATGTCGGGCTATCGAGCGACGCTGCGGAATCAGGTTTATCACTTTGACTCTCTGCGAGAGTTGCTCGCTAAGGCTTCGCCATTCCGAAGCGGTGATGCGCTCGCTGGAATTGCCGCAGAAGATGAAAAGCAACGAGTGGCCGCGCAGATTGCGTTGGCGGATGTACCGCTGCGGGCGTTCCTGGATGATTGTCTCGTGCCCTACGAGGATGATGAGGTAACCCGCTGGATTATCAATTCGCATGACGCTGAGGCGTTCGCGCCAGTAGCCCATTTGACGGTTGGTGAGTTTCGCGATTGGTTGCTTCGCCATGAGACGACGACCGAAGTGCTCTCAGGCCTAGCCGACGGTATGACCCCGGAAATGGTTGCCGCAGTCTCCAAGCTGATGCGTAACCAGGATCTCGTTCTCGTTGCCAGTCGGTGCCGAGTCGTCACGAAATTTCGCAATACCCTGGGGCTCAAGGGTCGATTGGCTATTCGGCTGCAGCCGAATCATCCCACGGACGACCCGGTCGGCATTGTCGCGTCGATTGTTGACGGCCTGATGTATGGATGCGGGGATGCGGTGATCGGTATCAACCCGGCGACCGAGTCCTTGGAGTCGTTACTGAAGTTGACCAACATCCTGGCCGAACTGATTCAGCAGTATCAGATTCCCACTCAGGCCTGCGTGCTAGCGCATGTCACGACACAGCTAGAGGCGATCAACGCTGGCGCGCCGGTCGACTTGGTGTTTCAATCGATAGCAGGCACCGAGGCCGCAAACGCTAGTTTCGGAGTCACCTTTGACCTCTTGGATCAGGCACACCAGGCAGCCCAGCAGATGGGACGTGGGTCGATCGGCCAAAACGTGATGTACTTCGAGACAGGACAAGGATCGTGTCTCTCTGCGAATGCCCATCACGACTGTGATCAACAGACGCTCGAAGCGCGTGCCTACGCAGTTGCACGACGCTACGAGCCGTTGTTGGTCAACTCGGTTGTGGGCTTTATCGGTCCAGAATATCTCTACGATGGGAAGCAGATTACCCGCGCCGGATTAGAGGACCACTTCTGCGGCAAGCTGCTGGGTGTTCCGATGGGTTGCGACGTTTGCTACACCAACCACGCCGAAGCCGATCAAGACGATATGGATACGTTGCTGACGCTTCTGGGAGCAGCTGGGTGCAACTACTTTATGGGTGTCCCGGGTGCTGACGATATCATGCTGAACTATCAGACCACCTCTTTCCACGATAGTCAGTACCTACGCCAGTTGTTTGACTTGCGTCCGGCTCCCGAGTTCGAAGAGTGGCTGATCCGCTCAGAAATCATCGACCAAGCGAATCGCTTGGCACCGCCCGTGGAACGACATAGGCTGTTTGAATCGATGAAGAAATTGACGCTATCGGCCCCCGATTGACTGAGATGCAATATGGACAAGCGAGAAATCGTAACCAACGACGCGACGCTCCCACTGCGGAAGCTCACGCGAGCAAGGATCGCTCTCGGCCGCGCGGGAGGTAGCTTGACCACGAGTGAATGGCTCGACTTCAAAGGGGCACACGCGGCGGCACGGGACGCGGTGAATCTGCCCTTCGATGTCCCGAAAGTGCAACAATCGATCGAATCGCTCGGGTACCCGACGATCACTTGCTGCTCGGCGGCTCATGATCGTGCAACGTTTCTCTTGCGTCCAGATTTAGGCCGACGGTTGGATGATGAATCGCGAGAGAAGTTATCGGCCAGCACGGCTGACTTGGAATCCATCGATCTCGCAATCTGCGTCTGCGATGGTCTATCGACGACTGCGATTCACACGGCGATCGGGCCAGTCCTCGAACAGTTGTTGCCGCGATTAGCCGCCGAGGATTGGCGGTTGGCTCCGATTTTGATCGTAAGGAACGGACGGGTCGCGTTGCAGGACGAAATTGGACAATTATGCAAGGCTAGGATCGCATTATCGCTCATTGGTGAACGGCCTGGGTTGGCAACAGCCTGCAGCATGGGCGCGTACGTGGTCTTCGATCCCACGCTAGGAAAGACGGACGCGGATCGCAACTGTATCTCCAACATTCACGTCGATGGCTTAAGGTTCGAGCAGGCAGCTGACGCGATTCATCGCCTGTTGGTTGCGATTCGGCGTCAACAGATCAGTGGCGTGCCGCTGAGTGCGCCAGAGAGCAGCACTTCTAGCCTCCCAACCGAGGAGCCACCCACTTAGCGGGACCGATGGGCACCTACAGTTCCCGTGTCGTCTCTGACTGCGGTGAGACGGGAACTTGCGACTTCAGCTTCTCCCAGCTTGCTTGCCAGACGTCGAGTTCACGACGCACTGGCGACTCGACGGTAACAGCCAAGTCCTCCCAGACCGATAGTTCTGGCAGCGACAGCTTGGCCAGTGGAGAAAACTGCGGAAGTTGCGACTGCGAGGTTTCCGCGGCGCTATTGAGCACGCGTAACACTTCCCCTGGCACCGCCGTTAGCTGTTCTGAAAAATCGCCCGCATGCACTTCAGGCGCCGGAGGCTGGACTCTTGTGACTGAAAACATCACAAGCAAGAGTGCCGCGACCGCCAGTGCCCCGTACCATTTCATCGAACTTCGCGGCGTTCTGGCGCTCGGTGGCTCAAGCTGCTTCGGCAAGGTGACTTTGGCGATGGCCGCGTCCTTGTACATCGATTGTCGCTGTTTGGCAGCCGTCTCGCGCAGCGCACTATCCAAGACGCTTGCCTGCTCGGCGAACGCATTTAATCGATCGTCTCGACGCACGAGCGCTTGCAACCAACTGGGCAACGGTTTGCCATCATCGATTGAACGGCTAACGAGAAACTCCAAGCACGAGCGAATCATAATTCTGCCCTCGCAAACTGCAAGGTTGAAGCAGCGGCGCAGTCTGCCGCTGATCGATCAGTAGCTTCGAAGCTCTCCAGTTCGGCGAACTTCGCCAAATGCGGCACCAGGGCCTTCCGCGCCCGGTGCAACAACACACGCACCGAGACCGTCGTGCGATTAAGCGACTTGGCGATTTCCTTGACGGTTTGACCCTCGCCATACGACAGCCAAAGAGCCGTCCACTGGTCGGGTTTCAAGATCTTTTCTGCCATCGACCAGAGGTCTTGCGATGTTTCTTGCTCAATCGCCTGCTGCATTGGATTCGGTTGCGAGTCGATCACGGAATAGGCTGGCTCGCCCGCGGTCGTCGGAAGTTGCTTCTTGCGATGATGATCGGTGGCAAGTCGCAGAGCGATCGTGAACAGCCACGGGCTGAACTTCTGTTTTGGATTGTACAAGTGGATCTTCTCAAACGCTCGCAGCAAGGTCTTTTGAGTTACGTCTTCCGCATCGGCATAGTGACCCAAGCGGCGTCGCAGCACAAACAGCAGCCGCGGCTGCAGGCGCTGAGCCAGCTCGGAGAAGCTGCTCGCGCACCCTTCTTGCACGCGACGGGCGAGATCCTCCTCGCTCACGTCGGCCAGCTTCGAGGCCTGATTATGCGCTGATGAGTCGTTCATCGTGGCCAGCGGCGGCTTTCCTGCTTGTTTTCCATCTCTTGGATTAGATCTTCCAGCACTTCATACGTGACTGACATGGTCGCTTGCACTTCGGGTTGACCTTCCGAGTGGCTGACAACCATCTGCTCGACGATCGAAGCGATCCGTTTGACTTCGTCCTCATCGGCCAGTTGCAGCATTGCTTTCAGCCCGGTGAGCAGCTGACTGAGTTGTCGGGCTTTGGCGGGATTGTTGGCGGTAATGTTCACCGCCACATCGAGTTGCTCGTTGTCGCTAGCGACGTTCAATCCGATCCGCTGAATGATTCTGACGAGCGCGGAACCGGGATCGTCTTCGTTGATTTTCATCGGGACTGCGGAAAGGTCGTTGACGAAGAACGAGAGCACCGAGTCGCCCTGCAAGGGATTGGGCGAGGGCGAGGCGTTGCCGTTAAGCACTTGCTGAGCGAGGTCGACTGTGCGGTTTTGGTCAAGCGAACCGACCAGAATGAAATTGCCGGACGGCGAATGCTGAGGCAACGCGAACCAAGCTCGTCGGTCTTTTCTTTCAAGCCGCATCGAATGCAGTTGAGTGTTGTCATCGAGATCCTCGGACCGGTAACCGGGTGCTGCGAGAATCCAGCCCTCCAAGTTGCCGGTGGTGGTGCCGAGGCTAGCGATCACGGTCACATCCGTTTCATCGAATCCGTCACCGAACACAACGACCTCGCCGATGTCGGTTGTTGGATCGAGACCTATCGCTTCGGAAAGTTTTAGTAAGTCGTCATACTTGTCCGGCTCCTTGGATTCGACCATCTGCAGCACGCGCTGCCCAATCGGGCTGGCGAAGGCCTTCTCCAGATGAACGTGAACTTCCCAGAGCGGAGAGTCAGCGGCACTGCCCGCAGACTGGGCATGGACCGGCAAAGTCACACAGGCGACGCAAGCAATCGAAAGGGCAAGGGTACGCATGGAATATCCTCGAACCGGTGGGTAGATATAGAATTATCAGATTCTACTCACACTACGTCCGTTCGCGGCAGACCGTTACAGATTGGGCACAAATGCGTGAAATTCGGCTGATTTATCGGCCAAAATCAGCTGTTTGCCGTCCGAGAGCAAAAGCGAGCCAGTTCCACTCCGTCCATTGCCGCTGAGCTCAGTAAGTAGTAGCGATAACCCATGCCCGCTTCTGGCCACCCGAATCGTGAGTTGCGATCGACATGCTTGCAGCCCGATTCGAGTCTGCTCATGCGACGCTAGCAGGACGATCGGGACCCTTGGCAAATCTGCTCAGTCCAGCCAATCCTTGGCGTCGAGTCGCTCGGGGACGTAGACTTCGGTGACGTAGCTGATGTCCTTGGAGATGAGCGATTCGACTTCTAGTTTGAAGTCGTTCTTCAGCATGCGGTTGATTTCTTGCTGCCAGGGACGCTTCTTCTCGAACCACGGATACTTGGCAATTTGTTTGGCACGTTTCTTATCGTTGTCGTTCAGGGCAATTTTGACGCTGTCGGAGAGGTCGCAGCGATCGTAGTCGAGGCTCCGAAGACCGAGGTACTTGGCGTCCGGGATGGCCATACGCTGCGATTCAAAGGCTAGATTGATTGAGCCCTGCTTCAGTACACTGTAGATGTAATAACCCCATGGATCATTATCAAGAACGCAGTAGACCGGTAGCTTGAGTTCATTGTGCATGCGGAACAGTAGTCGACGTACGCCACGCGGCGGTTGACCGGCGCCGTGAGTGAGAATGCAATTGTGCTTCTCCCAGAACCGATCTTCGTTGAAGCGTTGCCAGACGGTGCCTTTTTCGACATGCAGGATGAACTTGGCGTCGCACTTTTTTCGGTCGAGTTGAATGACCTCGGGTTCGACAATCGATGGGATCGCGTAGCCGCCCGATCCCATGCGAGAGCAGTTAATGACGTCGCCACGATCCGTGAGGGTGATGTTACCGACCATCGCGCCGCGGTTTTCGGCGTACAGATGTAGTTCTTCGCGGATCGAGTCGAGCAGCACCTCGACGTCTTCAATTATGGTGTCGCACTCATTCTGATCGTCGAAGGTGTTTTCCTTGGCACCCTCGATCGTGTGTTTGAGCATATAGAATAGACCCCGAAGACTGGTCGTCTTGCCCTGGTCGAGCAGCTGCTTGCAGCCGCTGGCCACGAGCATCGTCCGCATGTAGGCCTTCGCTTGTGAGAGATCGAACAGCTGCCGGCGGTTTTTGTTTCCGCCCATCTCAATGATTTTTTTCCGCGGGCTGTAGCGCACGTTTGATAGCGTGCGCGAGGGGATATCGACGCTCGGGTCACGGCGCGCGTCGGCAGCCTTGACCACGCGATCGGCCAGACCGGTGAGCCGGGCCATCGTCTTCTTGTCGCGTGGGGTGAGTTTTACTTTGGGTTTGCGTGTGGTCGCTGCGGCAGGGCGTTTTTTGGCCATGGGTGTGGGCAAAACCTTGTCTATCGAGTTTTGGCAAGTGGGAGCTTAAGTGTCACTGGAGACTTATGTCTCGCGGGTACTCACTCAGCTTCATCGCTAGCTTCTTCTCCGACATCCACCCGATTGATTGCCGCTTTGTGCTGGCTCGGGTCGACGATCAGGACGTTGTCACCGAGATTCATGTCTTCGGGCTTTTCGTCGATCGGTCGGCCACGGTCGTCGAGTTTCATGTCGGCTTCGGCCGTGTGTTTCTTGGCCACTTTGACCAGCTGATCGTACAACGCGTCGCGCTTCGCGCCGTTGATTTCGCTCACGGCCGTGGAGACTTCTTTGAGGTAGCGCAGAAAGATCTCGCGACGATCCGATTGCTGTCGCACCTTGAGCCGACGACGCAAGTACATGCCTAGCTTGCGGCCGACCGATTGCAAGCCGAGCCGGATCTCTTTTTGGATCTCAGGGTAGTTGGCGATCGCTTCCTTCGACTCGCTGGTGAAAGGGACCCACACGCTGGCGATGTGCACCATTAGCGTTACCGGTCCCTTGGGCATCGCGCCGCGTGACTGGCTGAGTCCGTAGCCTCGCCAGTTGGTGTTCAGCACAGTCTGTGTGACGGCGCAAGCGGATTGTTGGAATTGCAGTGGCACGCGATTGGCGTAGCGCATGACTTCCATCTGCTGGCCTTCAGCGACATTGACGTTTTTCATCGCCTCATAGAGTTTCTGCCGCTCTTTGGGCTTGAGTTTGCTGGGGTTCTGACGAGTCTTCAGCCCGGCTTCTTTGACGAGCTTGTCCGCTGCCTCGCCGCCAAGGCCATTAAAGGTGTGTATCAGGAACTGGCGGACGGTGCGAGTGTCGGTCTCTTCAAGTAACTCAAGCAGCAGATCTTCGGTCACGTTCTGCGTGGGCGCCGTGCCACCATACGCCAAGCCCACTTCGATTTGGAACGGGTTGCCGCGGTACACGGAGGGCGGCCGCGTGGCTGCGGCATAGAACTCTCCAGGTACCACCTGATGCAAGCCCTTGAGGATCAGGTCTTCGCCGATCGGGCAAATGCAATCGGTCGCGGGGGGGCTGATCTTGGTTTCTTGGATCGTGTGGTAGAGCTTGTCAGCGTGCGACCGGTCGAGTTTACGGACGTTGATGCGTGTGCTGACTTTGGAGCCTTCGCAGATCTTCTTCGCGACAGGGCCCGTAACACGTGAGAACTTTGTGCGGAAGAATTCAGACGCACTCATCGGCTCAGAATCCGCAAGCATCTGAGCGAGTCGCCCGAGTTCGACGCCGTAGGGATGCGGTTTGATTTCCTTCGGCTCAGGCGGCAGCACCTTGGCTGAGCGTTCGTATTCGTACTCGTAATCGTCGGGGTCAAGATAATGCAGTGTGATGTGCGGGTTAGCGATTGCGGTCTGTTCGAGGTACTCGTCAACGCTGCCCCGTCCGCGCACGAACTTGGCTTCCAGCTCGATCGTTACGCGGGTGCCGTGCGGCTGTTCAACCCACTCGATGCCGTGCTTCTCGATATAGGTGTTGCCTTTGTCTCCCGGGGGAATATCAATGCCATCACCTTTGCCGTTGAGGATCTTCGGCTGATTTGTCTTGGTGTCGATCTGAATCTCGTAGTAGTGCGCCGGCTTGCGCACCGAGACCTTCGAAATGATCTTCACCGGCTTGCCGGTGGTTTGCACGCCGTACATCCCTGCAGCACTGATGCCGATGCCCTGCTGGCCGCGCGACTGGCGCAGACGATGGAACTTCGAGCCGTACAGCAGCTTGCCAAAGATCAGCGGTATCTGTTTCTTGAGAATGCCGGGGCCGTTGTCCTGAATGCCAACCTTATAGCGATTGTTGGCGGTCTGTTCGATGTGGACCCAGATCTCGGGCAAGATACCTGCTTCTTCACACGCGTCGAGCGAGTTGTCGACCGCTTCTTTGACGGTGGTGAGCAGCGCCTTGCGAGGGTTGTCGAAACCGAGCAGGTGGCGATTCTTGGCGAAAAACTCGCTGACTGAGATATCGCGCTGGCTGGCGGCCATCGCTTTGGCCGTGCTACGACGCTTGGGTGCCCCATTGGTCGAGTGAGTCGCTGGCTTTGAGCGCGTAGCCTTAGTTCGTGTAGGACTTGCAGGCTTCTTCTTTTTATTCTTCGCGGTCGCCAAGGCGACATCTCCCAGTTCGGTGTGTTGTGCCGGAAGCAATTCCGATGGAAAAGTGTGATGATTGGGTAAAGTATAGCGAGAAAGCAAGGTTCGCCCCAGAGCGCGCTGGGCCGACGATTCTTGCTAATTCGGTTTTCGTCACGATTGAATCCACCACTAATTCCCGCACATAAAAACTGATCGTCAGGACCCGAACTGGCCGACATCGTATCCTAGAGACCCCACTCGCCGAATCTCGGCCCTAGCGGCCACCCACCTCGTTCGGCGAACCCGTAAGACCCACCCCCTGATTTTCGCCGCCGCACCCACGCGTGCACTTCCGTTTCGCGTCGATCAGGAATAATCGCAAGGAGGCGATTCATGCTCACCCGTTCAACTCGCGCCGGTATGGTCGTGTGTTTGGTGGCAGGCATTCTACAATGTTGCCAAACCGCCGAGGCTGTCGAAGGCCTCTGGAAACGGCACATCAGCTACCAAGACAAAAACGATCTGTTTGCCAACTACTACGTCGGGCCTAACCCAAGTGGCACCGCCGCGCAGATGTACATCTCGCCGCTACCTGTGCCGCCTCTGGTGGGGCACACGTACACGACTTACCAGCCGTGGATGCCGCACGAGTACATGTACAAGCACACCCGTTCGCACTATGCACATGTTCCTGGTAGTGGCTGGACGCGTTCCAAAGTCCGTTATCGTACCGCCGGATTATTGTTTAAGGACTGTGCACACTACTTGAATCCTCGCTACTAGGCATGTGGCGTGAAAGCGCCTCCCCGAGCCGGCGCGTCTATGACGGGTAGGAACTAGGTGAGGTCCGAGTGAACAATGAGTCCGCTCCGCACAGAGTTTTTCGACCGAGGCGCTGCAAGCCATAGGCAACCGCCTGCGTAAAATCCCCCCACACAAATACCAAGCACAAGGAACCCAGATCGTGCTTAAGCAAATGACTCTTGCAGTGGCTGCAACGGCGGCACTTGCCATGTTTGCAGACACTAGCCGCGCCGCCGAGGCGCGTTACTTGTGGCCAAAGACACGTCGTGCTCCGATGTACAACTGGCACGCCAACTACGCGCACTCAGCGTACGGACAGCCTGTCGCGTTGGTCGTGCCGCCGACGGCGCAGATGAAGACCAATTGGAGCTGGGGCGCGCCCAGCGCTCACTTCAGCCGCATCGACCATCAGTTCGGTCGCGACTATCCCGGTCCCGGTCCGTTCGGTGGTGGGTTCAATCGCACACCACACTGGCCTAGCGACATGCATCAATTCGGTGTGTACTACTCGCGAGCACCGTGGTATCCGACACAGCGATAGCGCTGCATCGCGAAATCCGTGATGACCAATGGACGGCTTCGCCGTACGTTTATCGTCAATCACTTGCGGGATAGAGAATCTTTGTCAGCTGCTCAAGTTTCTGGGCTCGTTCCCCCTCGCCCAGTTGTTTGAGTAACGCAAGCCGCGCCCGGCGGCTGCGCCACCAGCGCGGCCCGCCGGGCTTGCTGCGTTTTTCGATCTGATGCCAGATATCGAGGCCTTCACGCAGTTCTCGCTCCCGAGGGCTCTGCGCGAGAAGTTCCGCGTATTCCTCCAAGACTACCGCATCGGGCGAAGTCCCACTGGTCAACTCTCGGTAGAGCGCAAGGGCCGCTTCGCGCTTTCCTTGTTTTGCCAGTGATTGAGCACGTTGCCGGTCGATCTCGGGGAGTTGCGCATGGCTCTGCCACGCCTTGACTTGCGTCGCTGATGGTCGATCCGGCCAGAGTTTCAGATGCTCGTTCAGCAAATCCAAGTACGATTGGAAAGCGACGGTACGCAGCGCGGGCGCCGCTTCTGCTGCGGACTGGGCGGCCAAGCCAATCGCGATGAGGTGGGCGGTCGCAGCCCGTTCATGCTCGGAGTGCTCCACAGCGAGGCGTCGAAACCGCTGCATCGCATCTCCGCGGTCATCTGCGGTGCGCACGATGGCGGCGGCTGTCTCTAGCGCCTTGAACTGCTGATCTTGTTGTTGCTGGGCGTCATGGATTTTCGCGATCCGTTCGTAAAGTGCGACGGCCTGTTTCGATTTGCCGGTGGCATAGAGGCTGGAGGCGGCGTAGTTGAGCAGTTCGGTATCGTCGGATTCGACTTGATGCGCTATTGCTAAGCCGATTCGGTATTCCGCTCGGCGTTGCCAAAAGGGGCCATGGCTGGCGGAGATATGCCGCAGTTGTGCGAGTGCACGTTGCAGCAATTGCTTGGATCGCGGGCGCTCAGCAAGCTGCTGGGCTGCGAGCAAGACTTCGAGAATCGTGTCGTCTGTCTCGGGTACGACTGTTTGGTGGTCTGCCCGGATATTTCTAACGAGTCTCAGCGCGTTGTCGAAATCCCGTTCTTCGAGTCTGATCTGCAGTTGTTCACCGGCGAGCCTCGACGCGATAGTCGTAGGCGGTGATTCGGATTGCCACTTGGCCAGCAACCGTTCAGCTTCGGGTAGCTTCTTCAATAGCCGCAGACAAACAAGCTGCTCCACACGAGCGCGCCAGACGCTCGTATCGTCGAGCGGTTGCGAAACGACGTCCGGCAATTGCTGCAGTGCGAGACTCAGCGAGTTAACGCGGTCAACGGATTCCTCTGCGTAGCAGAGCGCTTGGTTGCGATACCCGCGGGCGAGCTGCAATTTCAAGTTCCTCTGGAGCGATTCAAGCTCCAACACCGTCCAGCTATTGGCGTCACGCTCCGAGCGGCGGGTTTCATAGGCTGCGCGCAACAGTTCCGCCAATTGCTTCTTAACCTGGACGAGCTGGGCAATTGCGGTGCGACACTGTTGGCGGGCAGTTGCTAACTGTTCCTCTTGTTGGCCAGTTAGGGTTGCTTCTTCCTGTGCGATCTCGGCCTGAGAGAGCGTGTCGAGTGCCTGTTGGATCGCTCGATAGAGCGGGCGGGAACTCAGGCGGTCTTCGCTTGGCTGTGCGGACGCGTGCGCTGTGACGAACAAACACACTAGCCACCCGCCTCGCATCACGAGATGGCTTCCCCGAGATTTCATTCTCTTGCCTCTGCGACGAATTGGATTCGCTCGAAACTTGCCAGCCGGCAACGATCGTAGACGTCGATGGCCGTGCCCAACGGAGTTTCACTCTCGATGTCGAGCAGCACCGGTAGCGACGAGTCGATCGCCGCCAACGCAGACAGCAATTCAGAAAGGCGCTGCACCGATGCGCAGGGCTGCCCGTTGACCGTGAGTCGAACCTCGCCAGCATCCTGCGCGACGGTGATCAACACGCGTTCCAAATCGCGCTCCGTCAGCTCAGGCGGCAGCACCTTTGACTCGCCCTGCAAGGAGAGCGGGCTAGGCAAGATCGATTCGACGATCTGAAAGCTGGCCGTACAGACGAAGAAGATGAGTAGCAGAAATACGACATCAATCATAGGCGTCATCGAGACGTCAAACTCACGCCGGATCGCCGAGGAATGAGGGATGCGCATAAAGCTGCAGGTTCAACGAAGGAGGGTAAGTTCAGAGAATCGGCTTTTCGATGACAGCAAACGAGACGTTCCAGATCTGTGCCTTGGCGCAAGCGAGTAGCACTGGCTCGATATGACGATAAGCCAGATTGCGGTCGGCGCGGATTCGGACTTCCAGATTAGCGGATGTTTCTTGACGCTCGACGCCCAACCGGCGACCGACTTCTGCGGTCGACACCGCTTCGCTGCCCAACAGCAACTGGCCGTCGGCGCGCACGTTGATCGTGACGCGCTCGGTGTGCGACTCGTCGTCCCGGACGCTCGATGCGGTCGGCAGCGCTAGTTCGAGCTGCGTTTCTTGTTGAGCCAAGTGACTGCTGACGAGAAAAAAAATGATCAGCAGAAACACCACGTCGATTAGCGGCGTGACGTTAAACTTGATCGATCGATTACGTCCGAGCCGTGGGATGTTCATCCGCGTACACCTCGCGTTGGAGCGGTGAGCGGCGGTGGCTGAGGTGCGCCGGTTTGAAAGGCCCGTTTGAGCGGCGCGACGGCGTGCTGCGCTTGCTGGCCAGTTTCAGCGATCAGCTGATCAATGCGATTGCGGAACACCGCGAAGGCCGCGAGCGACGGAATCGCCACGATCAAGCCTCCGACGGTCGTGACCAGCGCCTGATAAATGCCGCTGGCAAGTTCGGCCGCACGTGCAGCACCCTGCGTGTTGGCGACCTCTTGGAAAGCAAAGATCATGCCCACGACGGTCCCCAACAGTCCGATCATCGGGGCGATATTGCCAATCACCGAAAGGTAATCGATCTTACGCAGTAACTTGGCCGACTGCTCAGCGAGGGCTTCCTCCATCCCTTTTTCGATAGCTGGCCAACCGCCGGGCGTCTCGCGGAGTCCGGCGTGCAGCACAACTCCCAACGCGCTTGGCGACTGCTCGCACTGCTTTTCGGCTTCGCTGGTCTGGTCTTTTGCGAGTAGCTTGCGAACTCTTTCGGCCAGCCCCGTGGGCATCAAGGCTTCGCGGCGGATTGTCATCAGGTGCTCGACCACCAGTGCCAACGCGACCACCGAGACCAGCACCAGCAGCAACAAGATTGCGATGCCAGTGATCCCTCCTGATAGGATAATTCTCCAGGCACTGTCGGGCTCGGTAGGCTCCAATTGTGCGACGACAGGCAGTAGAGAAAAAATCAAGAGGCTGGGCTCCGGTTAGCGGCCGAGACGTTTCGTGTCGACATAAACATACCGTCCGCCGGTTTCGCGTGCGAGCTGGATCAAAAAGTTATCGTTCGATGATGCCTCGCCAACTCCATATTCGATCGTGTTGACCGCTATCGAATCGCGCTGGGCACGACGGACGGCTTCGGCCAAATCGGATTGTGACATCGGGTCGTCTGTGTCGGTTAAGAAAAAAATCACATCGGGGCGAAGACGCAGCGCTAACTTGAGTGCGGAGCGGCGAAAGGTGCCTCCGGTCGCGATGACTCCGCCGACGAATTTTTCTGCCATCCGTTTATTGGACTCGGAGGCGAACGCGATTCTGCCTTGACCGCCAGTGAGATCCCAAGCTTGCGGTTCATGATTGAAAAAGATGATCTGAAACTGATGGATGCTATCGAGCGAATCGAGACTGGCGATTAGCTGCTGCTTCGCGGCGCGCAGCGGCGCACCGGCCATGCTGATCGAACGATCAAATACGTACACGAACCGCGTACCAGTTCCCGAAATTCCAAATACGCTGACGGTCGCTTTGCTTTTGAAACCACGCGCCGGCGGAGCTCCTGACGACATCTGTCCGACGTCGCCGGCTTGCTCGGCGGAGAGTGACCCAGGGCCAACGGTGGGAAGTTCGGGTAAGGCGGCCTCGCTACTGGGAATATCTGCTGGGTTCGGCAAAGCCTGGAGCATCTGCTCCGCGGCGGCGTTAGTTGCGTGCGAACTATCGGAAGAGTCCGCTTGCTGGTCTGTTTCTTGGTCGGGGCCAACGAACATTGGCCCATCGTCTTCCATTCGCTTCAGGACGATACCGACCTCGCGGATCGATTCTTCGGCGGCTCCCCGCACCGGCAACGTGCGTAGCGTGTATAGCATGAACAACAGCAATCCGGCGTGAATGACCAACGAAGTACACCAAGCTGGCCAGCCGAGTGGACGATCGGAGGGCAATCTCTCACGAGGTGGGGCCATGCGTCAGCACTAGAAGATGAAGCTGGGATGAGCAGGCTCATGCAGCCTGCTGCTAGAATTCTAGGCAGTCGGTTTACACAGCGTCAACGGAAATGCGGGCGATCCGCCGATTGTGGCAGACCTACGCCCGCTGTCGGATCTGATCTATAATTGACGCGTCGTCGCAAACATTCGCAGTATTCAAAAATCAGTTAGGCAGACCGTTGAAGTTACAGATTGTTCACTATCCGCATCCCACACTAAGGCATGTCTCGAAACCATTGAAGCGAGTCGACGCTGATCTACGTGACCTAATCAGTCAGATGTTCGCCCTGATGTACGAGCATGAAGGTGTCGGACTGGCCGCCAATCAGGTCGATCTGCCGTATCGGTTGTTTGTCGCGAATCCAACGGGTGATCCGGATAACAAAGAGGCGGAATACGCGTTCATCAATCCCGTCCTTAAGGCAGGAAAGGGACAGGTTGAAGGGGACGAAGGATGCCTCAGCATTCCTGGCGTGCAGGCACCTGTTGTGCGGAAAGAGAAGATCACCATCGAAGCTTACAATCTGAAGGGTGAGCAGTTTGTCGCCGAGCTGGACGGTTTGTTCGCCCGCATCGTCCAGCACGAGACCGATCACCTGGACGGCAAGTTGTTCATCGACCGCTTGTCGCCGACTCAGGCAGCCGACGTGCGGGGGGAGCTAGAGGAGTTCGAAATCGATTTCCAAAGTAAGCGCGATTGTGGTGAGTTGCCCGACGATGAAGCGATCGCCGCCCGTTTGACAGAGCTGGAGAAGCTGAGGACCTAGGGTCTGCCACTTAAGCAGAGGAGCAGGTTGTGTTGCGAATCACGCTTGGTACATGCTTGATGCTGTTCGCGACGGCTTTGCATGCCCAGCCGAGGAATGGCAATGTTCCGGCGGACGTTCTCAGCGAGGCCGAATGGGAGGAAGTTAACGAATCGGTCGAGCAAGCCTTGCGATGGCTCGCGAGCGAACAACAGTCGGACGGATCGTTCCCGACGCAAGTGCACGGTCAACCCGGCGTCACGGGACTGGTCGTGCTGGCTTTTCTGACACAGGGACATCTGCCTGGCGAGGGGCAGTATGGCAAAGTGCTCGATCGATCGATCGACTACATCGCTGATTGTCAGAAGCCGAATGGGTTACTCGCGAAACTAGGTCCCAATGGCCCACAGCTGACCAGACACAATATCGAGCATCGCGTCGGCGTTGCGGCCAGCTACAACCACGCAATCGCGGGATTGGTTCTGAGTGAGACCTATGCGATGGCGGGCTCCGAGCGCGTTCGAAGCATGCAGCCGGTGATCGAACGAGCGCTGGACGTGACGTGTCAGATGCAAGATTGGCCCAAAGATATTGCTGCCGATCAGGGCGGTTGGCGCTACGTAGACGACGATGGCGAATACGATTCCGATCTTTCGGTGACGGGTTGGCAGCTTATGTTCATGCGCTCGGCGAAAAATGCCGGTTTCGACATCGAGCAACGTCGCATTGAGCGTGCAATTGGCTACGTGCGACGTACCTTCCGACCTGATATGGGGAGTTTTTGCTACAAGTCGGAGCCTCGGCCTAGGTCTTCGCGAGGTTTGGCCGGTGCCGGTATTCTCGCGCTCGCCCATTCCGGTATGCATCATACGGAAGAAGCGCAGCAGGCGGGTGAGTGGATTCTCAGCGCGGGATTCGACCACTACAATGCGGCCGGAAGGGTCTCCGGAGAGTCGCGACAATCCGACCGCTACTTCTATGGTCTGCTCACCTGTAGCCAGGCCATGTATCAACTGGGTGACGACTATTGGAGCGAATTCTTCCCGCCGATGTCGAAAGTGCTGGTCCGGAACCAGAATGCAGACGGTAGCTGGGATCGCGAGAGTCGGGGCCGCAATAGCCGCTGGGGTAACGCCTACACAACCGCCATCGGCGTGATCGCACTGAACGCGTCGAATCAGCTTTTGCCGATCTTTCAACGCTAGCAAAACGGGGGTACCACGCTTTCATGCGAATCGTTGTCCTGGGAACCGGTCCCTTTGCGGTGCCGTCGTTGCGCGCGTTGTATGATTCGGAGCACGAAGTACTGTGCGCCGGATCACGTCCGCCGCGCGGCCGGCGAGCCAAGCCGGCGCCAGTGACGGTAGCGGCAGAAGAATTGGGAATCGAAACATGGCTGCCCGAGACCGTCAACTGCGAGGAGGCGCGTGCAAAAATTGCCAGTTACCAGGCCGATCTATTGGTGGTGTGCGATTACGGCGAAATTCTCAAATCCGCCACGTTGGAAACCACTCGCCTCGGTGGCATCAACCTGCACGGCTCGCTGCTCCCAAAGTACCGCGGCGCGGCCCCCGTGCAATGGGCCGTACTCAACGGCGACGTCGCGACCGGTAACACCGTCATTCAGATGACACCAGGACTCGATGCTGGGCCGGCCCTTGGTGTGCAGCACATTCCCATCGATCCGTTTGAGACGTCCGGCGAATTAGAAGCCCGCATGGCCGAGCTGGGAGCCGATCTTGTGTTGCTGATCGTCGAGCAGCTGGCCGCCGGAACGACGAATCCAGTGTCGCAGGACAATAGCGAGGCGACCAAGGCGCCGCGGCTTAGCAAGGAAATGGGCCTCATCGATTGGTCTCGATCGGCTGTGCAAATCAAAAACCAGGTGCGTGCCCTGCAGCCTTGGCCGCGCGCGTTTACAAGTTGGCGGCGTGCCGGTGGTGAGCCGTTGCGCTTAATCGTGCATCGCGTCGAGACGACCGAAGCGGACACCTCGGAAGAGCCGGGCACGATTCAGAAGTGTGATTCCGAATTGATCGTGGCCACCGGGGATGGGTGTCTGCGATTGCTTGAAGTCCAACCCGCCGGGAAGCGCGTCATGCAAGCCGATGAGTTTTTGCGCGGCAGTGCCATACAGGTTGGCGATCGATTGGAGTAGACCGCGATGCAATTGAAAGCTTGCCACTGCTGCGGTCAGATTCATCGGTTACCTGCACTGAAGCCGAATCAGTCCGCCAGCTGCGCGCGTTGTGGTGCAGGTATTGCCACGCTCCCGGGACTCTCGGCAAGCCGCACGGCGGCCGCGGCGGCGGCCGCGCTCATTTTGTATTGGCCGGCGATCTTGCTACCTATCCTACGAATTGAAAAGTTTGGTCAGCACTATCAATCGAGTCTGCTTTGGGGCACGATCGACCTGTTGCGAGAGGGCAGCTGGTTTGTCGGTGGAGTGGTCATGCTCTTCTCGATTGTGTTTCCACTGGTAAAAATACTCTTGCTGCTGGAGCTCAGCCTGCTGGGTCTAATGCACAGTCAGCACAAGGCGCGAACCTACCGCGTGATGGAGTTCGCGGGCAAGTGGAGCATGATGGACGTCATGCTGTTGGCATTCATGGTGATGCTGGTGAAACTGGGCACCTTGGTCGAATTTCACTTCGGTCCCGCCGTATGGGCTTTTGTCTTGTGCGTCGCGATGAGTATGCTGGCGTCGATTTGCTTCGATCCTCACACCATCTGGGATGGTGAGTCGAACCGTGGCACAAAACTGACCGCAAAGGTGGCGGACTGAGCCCGTGGCGTATGTGACCGGACCAACTCCGAATGGGCTGCGTGTTTCGAAAAGCGATAATTGAAAGCAATCATCGATGGCAGACGAGCAACAATTTCCCGAGGCCACGATCAAGACGCAGCGCTCGTCCGCACAGATCGCGCAGCTGGTAGTCTCCCGCTTGTGGATCTTGACCATCCTCTGTGCGGTCGTGGCAGGCGGATTGGTGCTCTGGCAGATGGGCGGTCGCGGACCCGAGATCGACGTGCAATTCGCGGAAGGGCACGGTTTGGAAGCGGGAGACCCTGTGCGTTATCGGGGCATTACGGTCGGTGAGGTGCGTGAGATCGTTTTAGCCCCAGAGCTCGAAGGCGTCGTCGTGAAGATTCAGTTGTCGGAAGCGTCGGCAAATATCGCGCGCGAAGGGACCCGTTTCTGGATTGAGCGCCCCAACATCAGCATTGGTCAGGTGCGCGGGCTCGATACGTTGGTCGGCGGGCGATTTGTGGGTGTGTTGCCAGGGCCGAGCGGGGCACCAGTATGCCAACAATTTTATGGGCTGGAAGTCGCGTCGGCACCGGTGAGCAACATTGCCGAGGGATTGGAAGTCACGCTGGAGGGTCGCAATCGGTACGGCTTGCAGGTGGGCTCGCCGGTCAACTATCGCGGCGTCACGGTCGGGCAGATTCTGTCGATCGGGCTAACGAACGATTCCGCGACGGTCGAAGCGCGTGCCTTCATCGAACCGCAGTATCGCCAGCTTGTTCGCGAGAACACCAAGTTCTGGAGTAGTAGTGGCCTCGACGTGAAGATCGGCTTTAGCGGAATCGAACTCGACGCGGACACGCTCGCGACGATCGCAGCGGGCGGCGTCGCCTTCGCAACGCCAAACTCTCCGGGCAGCCCCGCGGCGACGGGGCAGAGATTCGAGCTGCACAAGTCACCGCGCGAAGATTGGTTGCAGTGGCAGCCCAGAGTCGCGATCGGTAATGCTACTTTGCCTGAAGGGGTCGAAACTCCCCGGCCGGTATTAGGCATTCGCACCCAGTCCAGTGCCCTTGGAGCGCTGGGTGCCGGACGTGAGCGTGGTTGGCTACTCCCCCTTCAGGACGGTCGCTTGCTGGGGCCAGCAAACGTGCTGACGGGTGAGGAAGATGCGGAGTATCAACTCGAGCTTGCAGGAGTCGAAGCGGAGTTGCCACTAGCCGATCTCAAACAGACAGATTTTCTGGCTTGCGGTCGCCTCGAAAAAAACATCGACGTGCAGGCAGCGACCTGGCCGGAGTATGAACTACGAGCAGCTACCAAGCCTGAACCGCTTGTGATTACTTGTGGCAGTGCGGAAAAGACCGTGCCGGTGGCGACCCCTCGACTGACCGTCGAAGCAGACGGTTGGCTGGTCGAACCGAGCGTGCCGTTGGACGACAGTTGGCACGGCGCTCCCGTTTTGTCGTCGCACGATGGACTGGTCATCGGGATCTTACTACGAACAAACGATCGTTCGGTGATTGCCCTAATCACGAAAGATTTGCTCTGATACGATCGTCGAACGAGAAGAGAAGTGGCAGCATCAAGGTTGCTTGCGCAGGGTCGTTTTCCCGCTTTGACTCATAACTGTGAAAGCGGAAAAATGTCACACGCATGTGGCGCCAACCGAAGAAGGCTTCTTCGAAGTTGCCAGCTTGGTAAAATAGTGCGTACAACACCCTCCTGATGAGAGCCCCCGATGACGAGTTCCCGATCCAACCTATCTCATGATGGCCGTCCCGATTTCATGGTGGTATTGGGGCTTGCCCCACCGTACGCGGTGGAGGATGTGAAGGCGGCGTATCTGAACAAGGCAAAAACGTTGCATCCCGATCATGGCGGGACGACCGAGGAATTCAACGAATTACAAGCCGCCTACGACCGGGCGAATCAGTATCTCGAATTTCGTAGCGACCGGCGACGCTGGATCGCCAACCAGATGGCAGATTATCTAAGGGTCGGCGAGGTTGTGGAGCAGTTGGAGGCGTTTGGTGCCCAGGTCACCAACGACGCCATTGACTGGCTGAAACAATCGTTCGGAGATTTCGCGCAGCTGACCGAAGCGATCACCGCCATTCGCTTGGAGGAATCCAGCAGGGCAAACGAATTAATCGCCTACATGGTCGAGCAAGAAGAAGTGCTCAGTCGGCTCACTCGACTGGAGTTGCCCGGTTGCCAGGTTAGCGACGAGGCCGTCCTGCAGCTGGAGGTGTTTCAGCAGCTGGATCATCTGGATCTATCGCAAACACCGATAACTAAGGATGCACTGTGGATTGTCGATGCGATTCTCGATCTTGAGTCGATCGATATCTCGGGCACGCGGATTGGCTGGTGGACGCGACGCAAAGTGCGGTCGGTCATGCAGAAACGACAAGCTGCCAGGCCCGCGACACCATTTGGGCAGGACGAGCATCATATTTGAGCAGAGGCAGCTCCAGTGATAGCGGCCTGCATAGATTTACGTCTCGCTCTGGAGGCTGGCCGCGGTGTATCATGGAGAATTGAAGCTTCCGACGGAGTAGATTCGAGTGATGGATCGCTGGGACATATTGATCATCGCCAGTGCGGGTTACCTCGCGATTATGACCTTGGTGCGGCTGATGGCTGCGCGGCGAAATCAATTGGTCGATCACGTTCGACAGCAGATAAGTGAGCAACATGGCAAGCAGACGAAGAGCGAACCGACAAGCGAAGACTCCGGTCGCGGCGCGGCGTAGCAGCGGGAGTAACCAACATCGCGTAGCATGACGAAAAAATTGTATATCGAAACCGTGGGTTGTCAGATGAACGTGCTCGACAGCGAGCTCGTCGTGGCCAGCCTGCGCAAGCATGACTACCAGCTGACCGACAACACTGACGATGCCGATACGATTCTGTTCAACACGTGCAGCGTGCGACAACACGCCGAGGATAAGATCTACAGTGCGTTGGGACGCTTGAAAGATGCGAAGAAGAAGCAGCCAAACAAGATCATCGGCGTCCTGGGTTGTATGGCACAAAAGGACCAACGCTTGATTTTCCAGCGCGCTCCCTACGTCGATTTGATCGTTGGCCCGGGGCAGCTGCATCAAGTTCCGGACCTGATTGAAGGGATCGAAGCGGGTAGCGGGCCGCAGATGGAAGTCAGCCTGGGACGCAAAGACGGTTCGCGCGATCAGATTGAGCGAAGCCACGAGAGCTTCGATCCGTTGCGCGACCCAGCGATGCGACCCACGCCGTTCCAGGCCTATGTTCGGATTCAGATCGGCTGCGACAAGTTCTGCACTTACTGCATCGTCCCCAGTGTTCGCGGTCCTGAGCAAAGCCGTCCGCCCTACCAGATTCTGGCCGAAGCGCGGCAGTTGGCGAGTGAGGGCTGCAAGGAGATCATCCTGCTGGGTCAGACGGTCAACAGCTACCGCTACCAAGAGGGCGATACCGAAACCCGATTGAGCGACCTGCTCCACGCGTTGCACGAGATTGACGGCATCGAGCGCATCAAGTTCGTCACAAACTATCCCAAGGATATGACCGACGACTTGTTAGAAGCCGTCCGTGATTTGCCGAAATGTGCCAGGTATCTGCATGTGCCGATTCAATCCGCGTCAAATCGCCTCTTGCAACGGATGAAGCGCGGCTACACGGTCGAAGAGTATCTGGTGATGATGGATCGGATTCGGAGGTGGATGCCTGATGCGGCGGTCACGAGCGACTTCATCGTTGGGTTCTGCGGCGAGACCGACGAAGAGTTCCAGATGACCTGTGATCTAGTCCGCGAGCAGCGATTCAAGAACAGCTTCATCTTCAAGTACAGCGAGCGTCCAGGCACGAAGGGAGCGGAGCACTACGAAGATGATGTTCCTGAACAGGTGAAGCGAGAGAGAAACAACGAACTGCTCGCGATACAGAATGCCATCAGCGAGGAGGATAACCAGGACTTTCTTGGGCGCGAGGTCGAAGTGCTGGTTGAAGGACCTAGTAAGGCTGCTGCCAAGCAGCTGGAGCGGGATACCGACGCGGCGGACAACACACAGCAGTTACAGCTGACTGGGCGGACGATGTGCGACCGTATAGTCGTTTTTGACGGAAACCGACGTCAAGTCGGGCAGATCTTGCCGGTGACGGTCTATGATGCGAATGCACATACACTGTTCGGCTCGGTCGTCACGCAACACGTCGGCCCCGAATTGTTCTCGCTCGGCACCTAGCTGGTTGCTGCTTTCGTTGAATAGCTGATGCAAGTTGATCAGATTCACTCATTGCTTGATTCGTTCGCAGATGCAGAGCCCTGGCTGACGAGTCTCGGAGTTGCTCATCCGCGCACCGCGCATGCGAACCTCCTGCGGCTTGCCAAGGCAGGGTTGCCGCTTGATCTGCTAGGCACGATTTGCGAGCAATTCCAGCAGTCGGCTCCGCAGCTAGCCGATCCCGACATGGCGCTCAACAACTTGGAGCGCTTTCTCCTGTCGTCGCGGAATATCCTCGCGACGGCTGCTTTGTTCGAACGGGATCGCCAATCGTTGCCAAACTTGCTGTTGATGTTCAACAGTAGCCAGCATCTCAGCGATCAACTGTGCTCCGATGCAGAAAGCTACGACCTCTTGCGCATGACGGAAGGACAACCTGTCGCGCGCGAACCGTTGGTCGAAGAACTGGTCGAGAGTTTGCGCGGTCTGAGCAACGAAGCCGACGTGCTGGCGTCCCTCCGCCGATTCAAGCGACGCGAGCATCTTCGCATTGCCTACGGCGACATCGTCCAAGAGCTGCCGCTTGAGACCATTACGCGTCAACTCTCCTACGTCGCGGATGCGGTCGTCGAAGGCGCGTTGGACTTTGCCACACGGTCAGTAGCCGAACGATTCAGCAAAGCCAACGGCAGTCCGTTCTCGCCGCCGAGATTTGCGGTGTTGGCACTGGGCAAATTGGGTGGGCTCGAGCTGAATTATTCGAGCGACATCGACCTGATTTTTTTGTTTCAGCCCACAGATTCAGCACATCCTCGCCGTGAGACCGTATCGCAAGACTATGCCAATCGAGTCGCACAGCATCTCATTCAACTATTGAGCGACAACACAGACCTGGGTTTTGCTTATCGAGTGGATATGCGGCTGCGACCCGAAGGCAAGCAGGGACCCATTTGCAGCGAAGTCGACAAAGTGCTGAGCTACTACGACCTGCGTGGTCGCACGTGGGAGCGCCAGGCGTATGTCAAAGCTCGCCCAATCGCCGGCGATCGGGAGCTCGGGACCGACTTTCTCAAAGAACTGGAACCGTGGATCTACCGCCGGTATCTCACACTTGCCGACATCACGGGTATCAAGCTGCTCAAGCGAAACCTCGAAGCGAACACCTCAGAGTCGGTAGAGTTGGGCACCAATGTGAAACTCGGGCGGGGAGGCATTCGCGATATCGAATTCGTCATTCAGTTCTTGCAGCTCGTTAGTGGCGGGGTGGAGCCAGGGGTTCGCACTGGTAATACCTTGGATGCGATCAGTTGTCTGGAGCAGTCTGGCGGCTTGACTCACCAGGAACGAATGCTGCTAGAGGAGAACTATCGCTTTCTGAGAAAACTAGAGCATCGATTGCAGATCATGTACGATTTGCAGACGCACACGTTACCGATTTCGCGGCAAGGGTTGATCAAGGTCTCTCGGCGAATGGGCTATGTAGATAGCCCGGAGTCGTCGGCGATCGAAGCATTCCAGGCTGATTATGAGCAGCGGACGGAAGTAAATCACAAGATCTTGAAGCATCTGCTTCACGACGCGTTTGGAGAAGACGCGGAGACCGAGCCCGAGGTTGATCTCGTCAACAACCCGAATCCCGATGACGAGACGATCGCGAATGTGCTGGGGCAGTACCCGTTCCAAGATATCCCCGCGGCGTACATAAATCTGATGTCGCTTGCTGAGGAGCGGATTCCGTTTCTATCAACGCGGCGGTGCCGACTATTCTTGGCCGCGATCGCTCCACGGCTGTTGTCCGCGATTGCCCAAACTCCTGACCCAGATGCAACGCTGGTCACGTTGAGCCGAGTCAGCGATTCGATCGGCGGCAAGGCGGCACTGTGGGAATTATTCAGCAGCAATCATCCGACGCTGAATCTCTACGTTACTCTTTGCGCGGCGTGCCCCTATCTGTCTGGGATTCTCACGAGCAATCCCGGCATGATCGACGAACTATTAGACAGTTTGCTGATTGACCATTTGCCGAGCATCGACACGCTTGAACAGAGTTTGGCTGAGCTGACTCGTGGAGCGGAAGACGTCGGACCAATTCTACACAGCTTCAAGCACGCACAGCACTTGCGAGTCGGTGTGCGAGATATCTTGGGCAAAGACGATATCGAAGCGACCCACGCAGAATTATCGGATATCGCGGAAGTGTGCCTCAAGCAGATCATCGCTACCGAGACCAACCGACTGGTAGAGAAGTTAGGCGAGCCTCAGGTCGGGGAACCTGCCAAGGAACCCTCAGAAGCGACCGACGAACTCCGATTTCATCCCGGCGACGATCAAGTCGGACGGCCTTGTGAGTTTGTCGTACTGGCGATGGGCAAGCTCGGTGGCCGTGAGCCCAACTACCACAGCGATTTGGACCTCATCTTTCTGTATGAAGCGGATGGGATGACGGTCGTCAACGGGCGCGGGCAAGCGGGTGCGACCACCAATCAGCATTTCTATAGCGAGCTTGGACAACGCATTATCAAACAGGCGAGCTCATTCGGTCCTTATGGGCGGCTGTACGAAGTGGACCCGCGTTTGCGTCCGACCGGTAAGAGTGGATCGCTTGCTGTCTCGTTGGACGAATTCGTCCGCTACTTTACGCGCGGAAACGGTCAGCTCTGGGAACGCCAGTCATTGTTTAAAGCTCGTGTGATCACCGGTTCTGCTGCTGTCAAAGAACGCACCAAGGCGGCAGTTCAGGCCGCAATGTTCTGCCAGCCGTGGCAGCCAAAGTTCGCAGCCGAGATTCGCGACATGCGGCTCAAACTTCAAGAGACCGCTTCCCTGCGAAACTTAAAGCGTGCGGCAGGCGGCACGATGGACACCGAATTCATCGTGCAGATGCTCCAACTTATGCACGGGCAACGCGTTCCCTCGATCCTCAAGACAGGCACATTGGAGGGCTTGGCTGCGCTCAGGCAAGAAGAGATTCTTGCTTCCGCAGACGCTGATTTTCTTGCCGAAGCATATCGTTTTCAGCGGAGCATCGAGGCACGTATTCGCCTGATGGACGCCGCCGGAAGACACGAATTCCCCGACGACCAACTAGAACGTTCGAAACTCGCATTCCTGCTCGGCTACTCTGATACAGATAAACTGGCGAGAGAAGTCTCAGAGGTGTTCTGCGAGGTCCGCGGTGTCTTTCTGCGCGTATTCAGGGCGGCGGAACACGAATGATCGGGCAGCGCGCTTGCGGCGTGTTCAATTTCTTCAGCTCGGCTTGCGTTCTCGTATCGGTGTTAAAACGCTAAGCAACAGACTTGCCCGTCTCGGCGCCAGACGCTCCGTTCCTTTCCGGCGACGGCTGGAATCTGGCATGCAATGATTCCCAATCGATGACCAGCCGCCCGCCTGTATTCTCATGTTGTTTAGCCCAGGTCATCAGCAATTCGAGGCAGGCGTGGTCGATGTAATCCAGATCTTTGAAGTCTACGTGGAGTTCCATTCCGCGCGGCACACTCTCTAACTCGGCAGCAACACGCGGCAGGCGTAGGAATGTTGCGGTACCAATCAAGTGCAGCACTGCGGAGTTTTCTTCTTGGTTGATCTGCAAATCGGTCTCCAAGTGAGAAAAGTTGTACAGCAGCTTTGCCGCAGCAAGCGCGATGCCTACCAGCACGCCGGTCAGCAGGTCGGCACAGACAATCATCGTCACGGTTGCCGCATAGATAAAAACTTCGCTCTTGCCGTACTTTGCCAGATCGCGAATGGCCTTTACGTTGAACAGCTTGAAGCCGGTGTAGACGAGAATCGCTGCGAGGCTGGCGGTCGGAATCTGCCGGAGCAAGAACCCTAGCACGGCCACAAAAATGAGGAGCCAGATGCCGTGTAACACAGCCGCTAGACGTGTCTTGCCGCCGGCCTGAATGTTGGCTGAGCTGCGGACGATCACACCAGTCATTGGGAGCACGCCCAGGAAACCACAAATCACATTGCCGACGCCTTGGGCACACAGCTCTCGGTCGTAGTTGGTACGCGGTCCGTCGTGAAGCTGGTCGACGGCGGTAGCGCACAACAGCGTTTCGGCACTCGCGACAACCGCCACAAGCAATGCGGTCTTCAGTAGAGTGGAAAACTGTGCGTCGCCGAGTACTGCGAGAGACGGAAAGTGTACTCCGTCCCACAGCCGGTCGGGAATCTCAACGTAGAAGACGGGTAGACTTAGCAGCGAAGCGGCTATCGTAGCAACGAGTACCGCCACCAGCGGTCCGGGAATCACCTTCAGTCGAGCGGGGACAAACTGCCAGGCCAAGATCGAGAAGATCGCCGCAAGGCCTAGGTATGCCGCCGTGTGATGATTCTTCAATTGCGCGAGGAGGTCTTCCAGCTTCTCGACGGCTTCGTCCTGAGCAGCTAGCAGTGCACGTGGGGTATCGGTGCTGAAACTAGCCAGCACGGCCTCGTTCTGTTGTTGAGCCCCGACGGCTGCCTCCTCTACTGCCTGCGCCTTTTCGGGACTGCCGAGCAGCTCATCTTCTTCTGTCAACTCCGCGACGATCTCAGTGAGTGTGTCGGTGATGGATTGTTGTTTTTCTGCCAGCGCAGGCAAACTACCGCGTGCGGCTTCCTTCTGGGCATCGCTGAACTCGATGGCGGGATCGTGCAGATGCGGGAATCGTTCGCCGACTTGCTCTTGCAAGTCGACTTGTTGACGATGCAATTCACCGACCGCCAGCAGCGTGCGACGTTTGAATTTTCGCGATTCCTGACTGAGAAATTCGGGCGGTGACAGTGCTTTGACAATCGCCCTCGGAATCGTTACGAGGTTGGTAATGCCGTTGCCCGGCGGTTTGTCGTCGATCATGACGTGGAACTGACTGGCGAAGATTAGCACGCCGATGCCGGCCAACATTCCTTTGATCACGGCGGGCGAGACAGCACGAAACCATTGGCCAAGCCGGAATATACCAGCGAGTAGCTGCAGCACGCCGGCTAGCAACACGATGATCCCCAACGTCTCAAGGCCAAACCGTTGCACAATCTCAATGATGATGACGGTCAGGCCAGCTGCCGGCCCGCTCACTTGCAGCGGACATCCCGCGATCGACCCGACGACGATACCGCCAACGATTCCCGTGATCAGACCTGCGGCGACTGGTACGCCCGAGGCGATCGCTATGCCCATGCACAGCGGCAGCGCCACCAAGAACACGACAATCGAGGACATGAAGTCTTGTCTAAGCGTTTTTGGGAACATGCTGACCTCGGTAAGCCTTCACAAGTTGGGATGGTCGTGAGTGGAATTGGACGGCAGGTGCTTGCGCGGGAATTATCAAGTTGGCAAACGACCTTCGCAAACCAATCTGCTACCAAACCGCCTTCCACTCAGGACAGGCGAGCGTTTGCTTTGATGAGGCCGCCACTCATCATCGCAGCAGAGTAACTTATCGAGTTTAACAACGTAGGGCGGTGCCGAGTCCACCGTTGCGGAGTGTATGTTCCGCGCGTGCAAGAGTCGCTAAGCAGGGAGCCTGGCCTGGGCTGTGGGCGAGGTGGAATGGAAGCAAATTGAGGCCAGTTCCGCGGCGTTCGTTGCGACGGTTCTGTTGCCGACAGTGTCTCTCAGCCACAAGGACTTCCACGTCAACCGACTCGGCCTTGGCGGGAGCCGGCTCGACTTCTGCCGCGTTGATGGTAGGGATTCCTGAAATGCTTGCACCAAGGAGAATTCCGAGGAGCAACGTATGGTTCAGCAAGTGACGGACAAGCGAGGTTACGAATCGAGCAGGCATTGCGGAGAAGGCTGAAAAGTCACCGGGAATTGCGAAGCCTCGTCGCTTTCGTGGGAGGCACTCGACGGATTCTACTAGCAAAGCATGGCAAGCGTGACAATGTCGAATCTCGATTCCCTCCCGACCGCGACCGCTAAGGGCCTAAACTCTATCGCACAGAACAGCGGCAAGAATTCAAGAATAGATCGTTCGGTGGCCAGTTGCAAGCTTTTTCAGCCAGGGTGTCGCGAGGTCAGTTGTGGTGCGGCTGACGGGAAAGTTGAACAAAAAAACCCTCCAACCGTCCGACGATTGGAGGGTCGTAGACCCAGTGCGATTTCGCTGTGACGCTAAACCATGTCCTTGAGGCCCTTCAGTGGCAGAATCTTTACCACATTGCGAGCTGGCTTGGCCTTGAAGATGGTTTCTTCTTTGGTGAATGGATTGATTCCCTTACGTGCCTTGGTCGCTGGCTTGCGCACAACTTTGACTTTCATCAGACCAGGAATGTTAAAGACACCAGGGCCGCTCTTCTTGAGGTTCTTGCCAATCAGACTACCTAGGTCTTCCAGCAGCCCGGCGACTTCCTTCTTGGTGAAACCACTCGACTCGGACAGCGAGGCGAGGATCTCAGACTTGGTCATGGGTTTCTTGGTCGCAGCCGCTTTTTTCTTCGCCATCTTAAATCCCTTTTCTTGGTTTGAAGCAATACAGTTTGAACGAGTTGCAACACGTGTTGCGAAGCTTGTATTTGCATGGCCATCCAATGGCACTCCCATTGGTAGAACTGCTTGACGCGTTCTTTCTCTAGCCCGGATAGAGAACGTATTGTCCTCAGCTTGCCAGTGTTGGCAAGTCCGAAATGGCCAGAAAACGCCGAGAAAATGGCTATTTGTGGCCATTTGGACGTTGTGGCGGCGTCCCTGACGGTTTGTCGCACACTGAGAGTGACGTTGGCATTCGCTAGCGCCTATGACGAGAGTTTAGGGAAGCCAAGGACTGCAATCCCAAGCGGCCGGTAGATTTCATTACCCGGCGAGTTAGCCAATCGGAATCACGTATTGGCAAGCGGAATCATCTCGTGCGACTGGGCCGAAAGGACGAAGATCTTGCCATCGCCGATCCTGCCTGTGCGGGCGATTTCCACAAGTTTGCGAATGACTTCTTCCGCTCTGGAATCGTCGACCCAGGCGGTGATCTGAACCTTAGGTAAGAAGGCGAGCGCGTACTCGCTGTCAGTGTATTGGTCGAGGTAACTCTTTTGTCGACCCATGCCTTTCACTTCGCAAACCTCGACAGCTTCCAGCGGCGCGCGGCGGAGGCCTTCGAGGATCTTCTCAGCCAGAAACGGTTTGACGATTGCTACGAGTTGCTTCATGGAAGTTGCCAGTTGCTAGTTTGCTAGGCGCTAGTTTTCAGCATTTTCTAGCAACTAGCGACGAGCAGCGAACAACTCACTAGCTGAAAAAGTTCTCGCCAAACAGATCGATCTCGGGGCCGGTTTCGACCTCCATATCGCCGTGTACCGTCACCTGGCACGACAAACGCATCGTTTCTTCGTTGCCGACGTACGCTAGGCATGGAATCGGATCGAGGCCGCCCGGAGTGATGGGAGTCGGTACCGGCACGCGAAAGCGGGTCTTCTCGAGCACACCCATTTTGCTTGCGTTCTCAATGCCCTTGGTGATGTGCACGCGGCAGGTCCCACATTGCCCCAGGCCGTGGCAATTGAACGTCTTATTGAGCCCTGCACCAAAACCGTTGAGCCCTTGATGGACGTTGACGCCCGCCTTGATCGCCTCGGTGCGCAGGTTGGAGCCTTCGGGGACTTCGATTTCCTTCTTCTCATTAACGAACTTAATCACCGGCATGACGGACTGCTACCTACGCTAGATCGGGGCATGTTGAACACCGTGGCTACCGCCACGAGCGGGAAGTAAGTAGGATAATCTACCGCGCCGACTGTTGCGAGAAAAGTGGACTCCTGTGGGCCAAAAAGTACGGAAAAATGTATGGCAAAGCAGTATTCGAAGCATCAACAGAAGATCATCAAAAACTACTACGATAACCGTGAGGCAATCTCATTGCAGCGGCTCAGCGAGCTGGTTACGGACCTGTATCTGGCGGAAGGTAAGGCCCGCGAGACGAAGTGGAAGCAGGCGATCGGGGCTCTCGAAAAACTAGGCCTGAAGCCAGATCGGATCGAGCATCTACGCCAGCAGGATAATCCCGCACTGCTGGCCAAAGTGGTCGAGGAGATGATGGGCAAGCAATGAGACAGTACCTCGATCTGCTCCAACATGTGCTCGACCGCGGCGTTTCCAAGTCGGACCGCACTGGCACGGGCACGCGCAGCGTATTTGGCTATCAGATGCGTTTCGACTTGTCGGAGGGCTTCCCGCTGCTGACGACCAAGAAGCTGCACCTGCGTTCGATCATCTACGAACTGCTGTGGTTTCTGCGCGGCGAGACCAACATTCGGTTTCTCAAGGAGAACAAAGTTTCGATCTGGGATGAGTGGGCGGATGCCGACGGCGAGTTGGGACCCGTGTACGGCAAGCAGTGGCGCAGTTGGACGAAGCCTGACGGAAGTTCGATTGATCAGATCAGCGAGGTCGTCGAAGCGATTCGCACCAATCCCGACTCGCGGCGGTTGATCGTCAGTGCTTGGAACGTGGCGGACGTATCGCAGATGGCGCTGCCGCCATGTCACCTGCTGTTTCAGTTCTACGTGGCTGAAGGACGCCTGTCTTGTCAGTTGTACCAGCGAAGTGCCGACGTGTTTCTGGGGGTGCCGTTCAACATCGCGTCGTACGCGTTGCTGACGATGATGGTTGCGCAAGTGGCCGACCTGAAACCTGGCGAATTTGTGCACACGTTCGGCGACGCTCATCTGTACGACAACCATCTTGAGCAGGCTCAATTGCAGCTGCAACGCGAGCCACGTCCATTGCCAGCGATGCGAATCAATCCCGAGGTCAACAGCATCTTCGACTTCGCGTTTGAAGACTTCACGTTGGAAAACTACGATCCCCATCCGCATATCTCGGCGCCGGTAGCGGTATGAAGCTATCGTTGATCGTGGCAGTCTCGGAGAACGGAGTCATCGGCCGCAAAGGCGATTTGCCATGGCACCTGTCGGCTGACTTGAAACGATTCAAACGGATCACGATGGGCCACGTGATGCTGATGGGTCGAAAAACATGGGAATCGATTGGTCGGCCCTTGCCAGGGCGGACTTCGATTGTCATCTCGCGCCAGGCGGACTACGCGACTGGCTTCGAAGAGGTTGGAGTGGCCGAGAATCTCGACCAGGCGTTGACTCAAGCGCGTAGCAGCCCGGCAGACTCGTCGGAAGTATTCGTGATCGGTGGGGCGCAGCTCTACGAACTGACGTTTCCACGAGCGGATCAACTGCTGCTCACGCGTGTCCACGCGACCGTCGACGGGGATGTGAAGTTCCCGAAAGTTGATTGGAACCATTGGCAATTGGTCGAGGAGACAGCGCACGAGGTGGACGAAAAGAATGAGTACGCACATACTTATCAGTTCTACCAGCGGGTGAAGTGATGGCGCGTGCGAAGAAACGGTGCGAGTGGTCCTATTCAAGTTGCGAGCTGTACGAGCAGTATCACGATGAAGAATGGGGTGTGCCGGTGCATGAGGATCAAAAGCAATTCGAATTCCTTACACTCGAGAGCGCGCAAGCGGGGCTAAGTTGGTCGACGGTGCTCAACAAGCGGGAAGGCTATCGCAAGGCCTTCGCTGATTTCGATCCCGTCAAGGTGGCGAGATTCTCCGACAAAAAGATCGCCAAATTACTGGAGAACCCCGGGATCGTGCGCAATCGGCTGAAGGTCAATGCGGCCGTGACCAACGCGCAAGCTTTCTTGCAAGTGCAGGACGAATTCGATGGTTTTGATAACTATATTTGGCAGTTTGTCGATGGCAAACCAATACAAAACAAGTGGCGCACGATGAATCAAGTTCCCGCCACGACCAAGGAGTCGGACGCGCTGAGCAAAGATCTCAAGCAGCGCGGTTTCAAGTTCGTCGGCAGCACTATCATCTACGCGCACATGCAGGCGGTCGGCATGGTCAACGATCACACGATCGATTGCTTCCGCCACAAGCAGTGCGCTAAGCTGAAGTAATCACTCACCGGGAAACGCCATTACTTCGCTGATCGATTCGGCTCCGCAGGCTAGCATCACTAGCCGGTCGAAGCCTAACGCGCAACCGGAGCACGCGGGCAGCCCCGATTGCATTGCCGACAATAGTGATGCGGGCAGCGGCAGCGTCTCTTTGCCGTCAGCGCGTCTTTGATTGTTGACGGTTTCCAATCGCTTGCGCAGCTCGCTGGCGTCGGTTAGCTCGTCGTAGCCGTTTGCAAGCTCCACACCTTTCCAATACAGTTCGAAGCGCTTCGCGACATTGATGCCTTGCTCGTTCTCTGCAGTCTTAGCCAACGCTGCCTGGGTGGCGGGGTAGTCGTACAATATTTCCGGTGCGGTTCCGCCGAGATTTGGTTCCACGCAGAACGACAACAGTAAATTTAGCCATTCATCTCGGTCGTCGCAACGAAAACTATTGGCCACCTTGACGTCGAGTTCGCTCGCCCGCGCAGCCAGTTGCTCAACCGTGGCTGTGTGCGGACAGAGGCCAGCATGCTTGCGAAACGCCTCGGCGTAGGTCGTTCGCTCCGCACGGCTTGTACTGAGTATCGAGTGACAAAGCTCTTCGAGCAGTTGCATGCCCGACTGCATGTCGTCGCCGACGCGGTACCACTCGACGATTGTAAATTCGGGGTTGTGCAGCTGTCCCTGCTCATCGCTGCGGAACGAACGCGTGACTTGAAAGATCGCCGGAATCCCCGCGGCGACTAGCCGTTTCATGTGCAGTTCTGGCGAAGCCTGGAGAAATTTCTGCTTGCTGGCTGTTACGGCGCGATGCGGTTCGATGTGCTGTTCGGGGATGACCTCTTGGGCGAGCAGCGGTGTTTCGACTTCGAGGAAGCCGCGCTCGTGGAAGAACTCGCGCAGGGCGCGCAGCAATTCACCACGCTGTGCCAATCGTTCGAGGCTGGCACCCCCGTCGCTCACT
>JANQQA010000341.1 GCA_028285205.1 Bythopirellula sp.
ATCGACCCGATCCATCACGTACAGCCGCCCCGCGCCGAGCAATGCCAGAAGGTTCTTGTTGACCGCTACTCCGGCCGCCGCTGCATGTCCCACTCCCAGTTCGCTGGTCCACAATGTCTGTCCCGTTTCGGCATCAATAGCCTGCACGGTCCCCCCGCTGGTGAGCGCGAATAGCTGATCTTTGTCGAGAAGCCAATGCACAACCTTGTGACGCGCGGGATCGACTCGAATCTGAGTGAACCAAGCACGCTCGAGTCCGACGCGCGAGGCAACTTGATTGTGTACCAGCGATTGGGCCACGCACAGGGACGGCATGACCATCAGGCTGGCGAAGACAGCAGGGAGAGTCCACCGATGGATACGATCTATGGCAGTGAGAGTGGCGGACATCATCAGCGGTTCCTAGAAAATATTAGAGTAGTAAGCGCGCACAGATAGCTTGCGAACTTGGATGACCTCAAGATTCTATCCTAATCACCGGACCGCGTTCTTTCAAAACGATTGGGGCATCCAAAGCAATTGAGACCATTTTTGGCCAAAATCGCCAGTCGGATGGCGAGCAACTGGATTTTGGCACCTAGACCACAAGGCAGGGCGTCCTCTACGATAAACTCGCGTCAAAAAGACACTACTAAAGTGCTGAAAGATATTTGTTCTTGCCGGCGCTGCTCCTTATCGACGTTTGGATTTCCGGATAACCGAACCGTGGCAGCCGATACCCAACAACCTGACGATAATCACCTGGGCATTCTGGAAGATGTGGTCGGATACCTCAATTTCTCGTCCGGCACCTCAGACCCAAAGTTTCTCACCAACATCAATCAGCTTTTCAGCGCGATTGAGGATGGTAAGCCCAGCAAAGAGAGTCTGCCCTCCCTTTGCGATTGGATCCGCCATACGGTTAAACGACTTCAGGCTGCGGGTGGCGCTTTCGCCGATGTGACGCAGGCCGAAGCGATCCTGGAGCTTCTGCAGCAGAAGCTGTTGCCCGTTTACCGTGAGTTTCATAGCGACTTGCTCTACCACCAACGGCCGGAGAACCTACTGCGTCCTTTCTTTGTCGGACGGGCGTGTGAAGCGTTGCTTTCGCAAGGTTCGCCCTGGGACGACGGTGAACGGATCGTCCAGGATGGGTTGACTCAACTGAATGATTTCGTTGGTTATCGCCCGGTCGCGACATTGGCTTCTGGCAGCACATGTCAGCCCTACCCGCACGAATTCGTCAGGCCGATTCCGCTTTACATTCGTGGAGCAGGCTACGCCGTTGGGCGCTACCAGAAGATCGTGCAGCTTGCGATTGAGATACTCAGTTCGACCGACCAAGAAATCCTCGCCCGAGCCTGGTTCGACCTCGATCGTCTGGAAGAGATCGCCCTCGATCCACGCGCCTACGATTTCGATCACCCAGTCAACCGGAGGCCCAACCATCATTTTGGTCAGTGGGATCCCCATCAGATTTCCAACTCCGGCTACTACACACGATTCGTGTTACAACAAATCACCCTCGACGCGTTGCTCTCGCGTTGCGAGCAAGAGGAAGATGCACTGGCGGAAGATCATCTGTTTGAGGCAGCAACCGTGCTGGCAGGCACGATCTTGATGGCCTCGGGGACCAGTGGCGATGGACCAGGGCGACACGACTCGAGTGTCACGCTCTCGACATTGCTGCCGCATATTGCCTCGTATCGTGACGACTTCTACCAAGAACGACTGGCTCAGGCGCAGGGCGACTACGGCCAGCGGTTGGTCGAAGAAGCTCAGCGCTATCGCCAACCGTTTGGTGGTGCTCGTCAGCACCTCAACCAGGAGCTGGCTCGCCGACGCGCTTTGCAGCTGCAACGAGTTCACTTGGCACACCTGTACGCGCGACTCGGCTACCCAGAAGCCGCGCAGCAGCAGGCCGATCTAGTTCAAGTTCCGGCGGCGCGAATTGTGAGTGAGATTTATTGTCGTTTGACCGCAGGTCACGACGCGATCGACAAAGACCAGCTCGAGGCGGTATTGGATGGGTTGAAAGTTTGTGAACAACTGATTCACCGCGCCATCGAGTGCGGAGCGCTCGTTGATCCCTGGAATATCGTCGGCTTCGCTGGCAACTTCAGCCTCTTTCCGGCGCTGGAGAATACGGTTCACGACTGGCGCGTCGACGAACTGATCGAACTGGTCGAGCAGGTGCTCGACCTGAACGCCCGGGCGTGGAGCGAAGCCGCGGCGGTGGACGACAGCCGCCTGGAGGAGGAGTTCTCGACGATTCTCACGCGGATGTCTGCTTGGTGGGACCGGTATGCTACGTCCTCCGTTGAAGACGCAAAACGCCTAGTTGCCAAGGAGATCGAGGTCTCCGCGAACTTGGTCGCGGGCGCATTAAATGCCTGGCACAAAGCGGGGGCCGCGGCGGGCGACATCGCCTTCTGGCGGAGGTTTGTTGACGCATTTGATTCTTCGAAAGCGTTTCAGCTCGTGATCGAAGCGCTGCTCGATCACGGCGACACAGTCGCGGCGATGGCGTTGATGATGCAATGGGTCAGTCAAAAAGACCGCACTCCGCTGGAGGAGGGCGACAGTTCGTTCCATCGCTTGGCCTTCCACTGGCTCTCAGCCGTTGAAATGCAGCAACGCGAAGAGAATAGCGATCGCTGGGCGCAGGCAGAGAAATTCTTTGCCTATCTGGAAGCAAACGCCGAGGAGTTTTGGCAGGTGCCCACGATGATGCTCGACGAGTCGATGGACAGCATGTTCGACGAAGTGCTCGACGACATCGATAATGCCGTCTACTTCGAGGACGAAGAGGGAGAAGAAGGCTACGACGACGAGGAAGACGAAGAGGACGACGAATCCGGAGAGCTGTTCGAGGCTGCATACGAGAAGATGACCTATCAGGACAGCACCGACGATGGCAACGAAGGCGATCTAGCCGACGACCAAATCGATTGGGAATATACCGAGTGGGAATACGAAGTCCAGCGCATCGAGCAGCGCCTCGATTTTCTCACAACGGTTGCCAATCTGTGGAAGCATGCCGTCATCGTCTGGGGCACGACCGACACCGACTCGACCCGCATCGAGATCTTCCATCAGTGGCTGAAGCAAGCGGGGACCAATTACGGCAAGCTGATCGAATTGCTGGAGACTCTCCACAGCTTCGACTTCGCACTTCCCAGCGGCACCCACGATTCCTTGATCGAGTACGATCGTCTACGCACTACCAAAGAAGCGCTCGTACAGAAGATTATCACGACGTGCGTCGAAACCGCCGACGCCGCACGCCTGCTGGCGGCAGCCGGATGCAATGGCAACTGTGAGAGCGATGAGCCTTGGAGCGAGCCTTTGGACCTGTGCTCGATTAATGTGCTCCGCGCGATTCTCGCTGGCGATGACGAGGGCGTCCGGCAGCACTGGGACGCGTTGATTGCGTCGCTCAAGCCACTGGCCCTACTCTACGTCCCCCACGCGCGTGGTGGCGAACCGCGGCAGATCGTCAAAACACGCGGACTGCAAAAGCTGATGTACGATCTGCTGGGCTGGTTGCCTCAGTTGGGCCTGATTCATCAGACTTGCGAACTTCTCGACCTCGCCCAACAGATGGAAACCGAGCATCCCGTCGGCCAAGGTGCCGTGACCGAGTTCGATCGTCTGTTCGAGAACGGTTATCAATCGATCGTGCGCTCGATGGTCGCGTCGGCGGAATCCTGGGAGGAGCAGGCGATCCAAGAAGGCGGCGAAGTTGATGACCAATACTCGTCGCGCGTCGATCATCTGCTGGTGGACGCATTGCAGCAACTCACCGAACGGCAACTCGAGCGCTGGCTCAAGCACAGCAAAACCTTGCGATTGAACGTCGTTGAACGGCTCTCCGACCAAAAGAGCTGGAACCGCTTCGTCAAATTCATCGGTCGTTTCGGTGGCGATCTGTTCAATCAGAAATTTATGAGCCTCGGCAATCTGCGCGGCATATTGCACCAAGGTGTCGACACTTGGCTTGAGAGTCTCGAGGAAGACCCGGCGATCGCGGCCGAAGTGATTCTTCTGGAAGAACTCGACAAGACCTGGCCGCGCGAAGAGGCCGTCGATATTCTTACGCTCGCCATTGAGTCGATCGTGGAGAACTACCGCGCCTATCGCGATTACAACACCACGACCACCCAGTCGGATCACGGCGAGTTGATCTACACACTGATCGATTTCTTGCGGCTGCGAGCGGCCTACGACCGCGTGGCATGGAACCTCAAGCCGGTCGTCTGGGCTCATGAAATCCTTATTCGCCGTCGCCGCGCTACGGCGGCGGAAATGTGGTGCCAGGCGTTCGCCGAGCGAACGTCCGAAGCGGCAGACAATCATCTCTCGCAGCTGGAAGCACTGAGCGGCAAACACGGCATGCGTCTAGCGACCATCACCGATCGCATCAGCGAGCGTTTTGTTCGCCCATTGCTGATCGACCGCGTGAAAGCACTGGTCGAGCCAGCGCTGAGTGCTGCCGGCAATGACCAGTCAGAGGCATTTGTCTCGCTGGAGCGCGAAGTGTCGAGCCTCTCAAGCGAGCCCACAGGCGCAGGCCTCGACCTACCCGACTGGTTGGCCGCGCTGGAAGACGAAGTCACTTCTGCCCGCTCACGCTTCAATCACCAACCCTCGTCCGACCGGCTTTCGCACCACATTGGCCAGGTGCGACTCTCATGGCAAGAGATGCTTGAGCAGATCGAGCAGATCAGCTGACTTCTCGTCTGATTAACGGCTCGACGCGAGGTTTGCTATATTTGAGGTTGCGGTGCTGTTCAGAACCGATCTCTTGCGAAACCGGGGCACAACATGAGCAAAAAGTTACCAACGAATGCAGCTGTTTCTCGCCGTGAATTCCTAGGTAACGCCAGCGTGGGTGCCATCGGCCTCGGAGTCGCAGCGGCCGGCTTGAACAACGCGCGGGCCAACGAAAAGAACATCCAAGGATTTGACGAGACCGAAGCGGGTAATCTACAGAATGCCGCCTGGCAGCCGATCTCAGATCGAAAGATACGAGTTGGTATCGTCGGCTACGGGGTCTGCAAGTTTGGAGCCAAGTTTGGCTTCCAAGATCACCCCAATGTTGAAGTCGCAGCGGTAAGCGATCTGTTTGCCGATCGATGTGCCGGACTCGCCAAAGAATGTCGTTGCGAGACGACGTATCCGTCACTGGAACGAATGGTCGAGGACGATTCCATCGAGGCTATCTTTCTCGCCACGGATGCTCCCAGCCATGCGCGGCATGCCATGCTAGCGATGAACCACGGAAAACACGTCGCATGCGCTGTGCCAGCGGTTTGGGGCTCCCTCGAGCAGGCGGATGAGCTCCATAAAACGGTCAAGCAGACCGGGCTGAACTACATGATGTTTGAAACTTCCGCCTATCGACCCGACTGCTACGCCATGCGTCAGGCCTACAAGGCGGGCGCGTTTGGCAAGCTGATCTACTCCGAGGGCCAGTACTACCACTACTTTTCAGAGCCACTCGGCGGCTACAAGAACTGGCGATTGGGGCTGCCTCCTATGTGGTATCCAACGCATTCAACGGCTTATTACGTCGCCGTGACGGGAAAGAGCTTTACCGACGTTTCTTGTCAGGGTTTCAGCGGTAGCATTCCGCAATACCAAGCAGATGCAAACCCCTACAAGAATCCATTCGACAGCGAGATTGCACTGTTTCGCACCAGCGAGGGAGGTGCGTCGCGGATGAGCGTCTGCTGGGGTACACGAGCTTCGCACGGGGAGTACGGTCACGTACGCGGCGAACTTGGTAAAATGGAAGGCACCCAATTCCAGCCGGCGGGCGATTTGCAAAGACTCAAGGTGAAGCTCTCCAAGCCACAGCTTCCTCCTTCGATGCAGGGTGGCGGCCACGGTGGGTCGCATGGATACCTGACGGACGAGTTCGTTTCGGCATTGCTAGAACAGCGCGCGCCGCTCATCGACATCGCCTGGTCACTCAACATGACGGTGCCCGGCGTTGTAGCGCATCAGTCGGCCTTGAAAAACGGTGAATTGATGAACGTCCCGCAGTTTGCCTAATCGCTTTTCATAGCCTGCGCGCCGATGGCAGCATTGAGCGCATCGAGCGCTGAGCTTTGACGCGCTGCGTCGCCCTGGTCGAATGGGCCGTTCCACAGCGCGCCGATGTGCCCAGTGTCTTTGTCGCGTGCCTGTTGCCATAATCGGTCGGCATTGTGCTCAATGAACTGGCGGTAACTTGCCTTGCCGGTGGTCTGGTAGAGCGTTAACAGATGACGCATATAGACGCCTTTGAATTGAGCTGAGTCGCCCGTGACTTCCGGTTCCTTGGGATCTCGCAACACGCCATCGTCGTCAACGAGAGCCTCAATGCTCGCATCGGCGATTTTCTCGGCCTGATCGAGGTATGTCTTGTCACCGGTCGACTTGGCCAGCTCGATGAGTCCTCCGATGACGACCCCCTGATTGTAGGTGTAGTAAATCGGCTCTGTCCTTTCGCATTCCTCGCTAAGGCCGTTCTCCACTAGCTGACGCTGGTTTACCAGTCCCTTCTTCTTCAGCCAATCCCACGCGGCGGTTCCCCATTCTCGATACGTTCTACCACCGACCGCTCCCGGCGAGCGCTGATCGAGCCGCAAGGCACCAATCATGAACAGCCCGTTGGTGATCGTATGTTTGCCGATGTCGGGCTTCTTCCAGTAAACGCCACCATCACAATGTTTGTCCCAGCCGGTAGTCATATCGGCGAACGTGGTCTTCGCCATGTCGAGATATCGCGTCTCGCCGGTCAGATCGTAGGCATCAATCCAAACGATGACCCACCAGCCTGCGTCGTCGTGCCAGGCATTGATAAAATTCCGGCACACCCAGACGTTCTCCGGATCGTCGTCGACGACGAACTCCCGACAACGGTCAAACGTGTTGGCAATCACCGGACGAAACCCATCGTCGTCGGTTAGCCTCGTGTAGTGAACCAACGTGGTCAACGCATTCGCAGCGTTCCACCAGCTTGTCGTCTTCCATACTCCCTTCTCTACGTCGTACCATTGCTGGAGTACTTCAGCGCAAGCTTTCGCGCGTGCTCGATAATCGGCCGTTTCGTCCGCAACGCTGGCACACGGGCAGGTAGCAGCAAGGGACACTACGATGGCAGTCAGTTTGCTTGATCGAATAAGACTCATACGTGTATTTCAGCGACGGGAGTTACTACGGCAGGAATAGTTCTCTGTGTGTTTCACATGAAGACTGCGCTAATTGCTTTCCGCAGCTTGAAGGACGTACCAAGTCATCTCGCCAGCCGGCACATCGACCTCGATATCGACATGGTAATCACGGGCAATTTTGACGTCGGTGGGCTGATTCTCTTCGTGGCGAATACTTGCCACATCAGTTAACCCCGTATAGTACAGATCAACGCGAATGCTTCTTTTCATCGGGCGATCAAGCGGATTGTAGACGCAGAGCATGCCTTGGTTTTCCAGATGCGGATTCGCGTGCAGAATCCAATCCAAGTCGCGTCCATCAGCGCGCCGTCCGTGAATAATATCCGATTCGAGAATGTCTCGGTACTTTTTGAACCAGTCAACCTGAGCCTTTACCATGTCTCGAGTTTCGGGAGTGTCATAGATGCGCGGGCCGCGATAGTGTGCCTGCACCCCCATTCCCAAATTGGAGGTCAGCATGCGGCGATAGTGATCAAGATGCTCGGCCAGCGGCTCAATCGTCGCTGCTGGTCCACCACCGTGGTATTGTGAGAGTGGCACGTGCATCCAACCCATGCTCGGCGTCTTTGACCAGGAGCCGTCGTAGATGTTCTGCCGAGTGTGAATGACCTGTTGGGCTCTGGGTAGAGACCAGTTCACCTCGCGGTAGCCCATGCCACATTTATTCGAACCGTTCAGGTAATAAAAATCCGGCGCGTTGATATAGATTCCCGCCGCTCGCAAGTCTTGATAAAGCTTGGTGGTGTGTCGCCACTGGACCCAGCGCGAATCTTCGATGCCTTGCTGCCAAGGCGGTCGCGGTGTGATATCGATATCACCTGGATAAGGGCCATCGTTTTCAAATTGGTCGAAGCCTGTTTCGTCGTAAAAGCTCCGCATCGTTGCGAGCCAGTTCTGCCCCCACGATGAGGTCACGGCGGGACATCTTCCGTGCTTGGGTTTTTGCCCTTCGGGGCTGACGATCATGTGCTCCTTTCCAACCCCGCGGGAAGAGAACAGCGAGTAGCAACCCAACTCGATATCCTTCTCCTCGGCATAGTCTGCGACTGCCTTCCATTCCTCCAGGAATTCTGGATTTCGGTTCTCCATATTGAAACCGCTGCCGAAAGACAGAATGATCGCCTCGAAGCCAACCTCAGCCGCTTGGTCAATCGCTGCGCGCACCCGGTTGGCATCGTTGCTCAAGAGATGATGTGTGATTGGGTTTTCAGTCACCCACGGCGCTAGCGTGCGATACATGCGACGCAACGCGAGGCTGCGACGTTCGCGGCCACCGTCGTCGAGCGCTAACTCGAAAACCCGCATACTCTCAAAGCTGCCTCCCGGCTCGACTTTTTGTGATGGACCGTAGGTTGGCGACACGACCAACAGACAAGGTGTCTCAAGCCGGTAGTTCACTTGGGTCGTGTAGAGTGGATCGGTGCGCCAATGGACCACGTGCCGGCTTGTGTTCTCGTGGACAAATCCTCCGAAAGCGAAGTCGGTTTCCACGTGCAGGCAGGTTGGCCGCGGGATCGGGCTACCTTCTCGCTTTTCGACCCAACTGGTGTGCTCAACAATCGCGAGTTCCTCACAGGTGAAATCGTTGACCACAATTTCTCGTTCGCTGGTGTTGTGGACAGTCAGCCATTTGCTCATCACCGGAATTCCAGAGTACATTTCGTAGTGCACGCTCACGCGGACGTCGCTCTGCTCGGCCGGATTGTCCCCCGATTGGGGAAGTGAGTAGTCCATGCGTAGGTAGACTCCGTCGGGAGGCCACTTCGCGTTGGGCGCGGCGTGTCTTCTTCGGTCCCAGGCGAAACGTTCGACCGGCTTGTCAATCTCAAATGAAACGAGCTGCATGGCTTGCGGGTCCGCTTGCATGTCGTCGAGCCACGGCTCCTTCAAATAGGCGTGGTTCGGCTGCCCAACCAGTCCGCCAACGTCGAATGCCGTGCCATCGATTGTGATCCGTGCCTCTGGCCGCACTGATCTCAACATGCTTTGGCCGGTGGTCAGGTTATCGAAAGCGACGCACGCGCCGTTTGGCGCTAGGCGCCAGCGGCGGCGAATCAGACCGTTATCTAACACGAGTTCGCTGCCATTCTGACTTTGATAGGCTGCGGCTGTGCGCTGAACCCCACGAACTAGGTAATCCGCTTGCACAGGCTGTGCAGCCGGACCGACTAGCTCGGGTAGTTCCCGCAGCTCGGTCGCTTGAACCGATCCAAAGTGGCAAATGGCGAAGAAAAGGGAAGCCACGACTCGCAAAATCTTCATGCAACACTCCTCAGATCTTTACAGCTTTTCTTGAAGCTCCCTGACGGGTTCTTGGCGCCCAAAACTGGCACTCAATCCACAGGTCCCAGGTTTGTATCCGCTTCGCAACTTTAGTATGATACCAAACATGCCAGCCCCTGAGTCTCGGCGAATTTCTGTTTGAGGAGATTGATTCTGATGAGTGATCTTCGACAGTGGCACACGACGAAAAGGCATTCTTTTCCCATCGGCCGCGGCTTTACGTTGGTCGAATTGCTTGTGGTGATCGCCATCATTGGCGTGCTGGTCGCCTTGCTGCTGCCGGCTGTGCAGGCGGCGCGTGAATCCGCGCGTCGGTCGCAATGTGAGAACAATCTACGTCAGATTGGTCTCGCGCTTCACTTGCACCACGATACCCTTCAACAGTTCCCGATGGGGGCCGTCAACTCGGAAGGCTCGATGTGGACCTACTACATCATGCCATTTATTGAACAGCAGAACGCGCAAGACATAATGACCATTGGTGAGGACAGTCGTGGGAATTTTCAATGGGCCCATCCAGGTCCGTACGATCATGCTCGGGTGGCTAATAATCCGAGCTATAGAAATATCCTCATCGTCGAGACGCTGATGCCGATCTTTCAGTGTCCCTCGAACGCAATTCCCAGTGTCGGTCAGTACGACGTCTCATCCGACAACTGGCATGTCGTTAATCGCCACGCTGCGTCGTATCTGGGAAACGCAAGTGGCTTCGCGACGAATCAGACCGAGCGGGATGAAAACGGTAGGACTCTCGGTAGCCTTGACGGTGTGTTGTTCGGCTGGAGTGAGATCGCCTTTAAACACATTCTTGATGGCACCTCCAACACGATACTAGTTGGCGAAGCGCTGCACGATGTCGAGACGCAAGATCTTAGCGGGTCAAGGCGTGAAAGGCCCGAAGGCGATCATAAGGATCATTGGTATTTTGGCAGCGACGATATCGATATCAACAACGATCTCTCCGAATGCCTGGGCTCCACGGCCGTGCCAATCAACTATGGCGGGAGCACGAATCCCTGCGAAAACGCACGCAGCAACCGCGAGGCATGCCAATTGTACCAGCTCTCGTTCAGTAGCAATCATCCCGGTGGTGCTGAAATGTTGCGCTGCGATGGTTCGGTGGAGTTTCTCGTCGAGGGTATCGATGAGATTGCGTGGAGTGATATGGGCACCAGGGCGAATCAGATAAGTGCGCTAGAGGATTAGGAGTGCCCAACATCTTTTCACTTATTTGGCAACGGGATCAGCCAATCTGCGGCGCGCCGGTGATCGTTGCCCTCTTCGCCACACTGACGGGGATGCACCTCGGATGTGGGGAGAGCGGTTCCAGAATCCCACCGTCGATGAGTCATATCGTCGATGCTCAGCGCGCACTTGAGAGTGGCAATCAATCGGAGGCCATGGCGGCACTCGCCGCGTCGCTCGAAGAAGAGCCAAACGTGTGGGCCTACTATCAGCGCGCGAAACTGTACCTGGATATGGGGGACGACGAGGCCGCAGCTGCTGACTGCCAAAAGCTGCTCGAACTTGAGCCGGATCACGTCGACGGCCGTTGGTTAATGGCGGAGATCAAGAAGGATCCTGCCAAACGATTTCAGGGCCGCGACGAGCAGCCTCCGAGCGCATCGAAGTGATCTGCGTTCTACGTAAGAATCCGTGCTCATTGCGAAGCCCCGCGCAGCACCCGCTACCTGTATGTGTCGAGTTCTGCAAATACCCTTGGTAGAATAGGAGGCCTCGGTCTCAGCTTACGGCTGGGAGGATCATCAGACGGTGTTCGCTGAAGTTCAATCGATCGAATGACTTATCCACTATCGACTCACGTCGTCGGTGAAGCCAGATTGCTACTGCTCGCGATCTTCCTAGTAATTCTTGTGTCGTCGCTTGCCCCGCACGCGGCTTACGCGGCTGATCAGGACGTCAGGCCAGTCCCGGTCGATTTCAATCGTGACATTCGGCCGCTGCTCTCGGAGAACTGCATTTCGTGTCACGGGCCAGACTCTGCGCATCGCGAAGCAGATTTGCGGCTCGACCAGGAGCAGGCAGCCAAGGGCGATCGCAAAGGCCATCCAATCGTCGTCGCTGGTGATTCGGCGGCAAGTGAGTTGATCGCGCGAATCGAGAGTGCTGAGGAACCGATGCCCCCCGTCGAATCGGGCAAGTCGCTCAACGCATCTCAGAAGAAGCTGCTGCGACGCTGGATCGACGAGGGAGCCGTTTGGTCGAAGCCGTGGACCTACGTGAAGCCGTCGCGACATCCCATCCCCGATGCCGAACCGTCCTCATGGCCGATCAATTGGATCGACCAGTTTGTGCTGCAGCGACTCAACCAGGAGCAACTCGCTCCCTCCGCAGATGCAGATCGCGTGACTTTGCTGCGGAGATTGCACTTCGATCTGATTGGACTTCCTCCGACACCTGCAGAAGTGCGTGATTTCTTGTCGGACGAATCTCCCGATGCTTACGAGAAGGTTGTCGACCGCTTGCTCAGCTCGACGCACTTCGGTGAGCGTATGGCGATCTACTGGCTCGATCTGGTGCGGTTCGCCGACACAGTCGGGTATCATGGGGATCAGCCGCACAACATTTGGCCTTATCGAGATTATGTGATTCACGCCTTCGCGTCGAACAAGCCATTCGATCAATTCACCAGAGAGCAATTGGCTGGCGATTTGTTGCCAGACGCGAGTATCGATCAGCAAATTGCTTCCGGCTATAACCGGTTGCTGCAAACTTCTCACGAGGGAGGTGTGCAACTCAAAGAGTACCGCGTGATCTATCTTGCTGATCGCGTCCGCAACGTGTCGCAGGTGTGGATGGGTGCCACGCTTGGCTGTGCTCAATGTCACGATCACAAGTACGATCCGCTCTCAACTGAGGAATTCTATGCGCTGGGGGCATTCTTTGCAGATGTCGACGATGAGGCGCACATTCGCGGAGTCAAGGGAGCGAACCTAAACGCGCTACCGTCACCCCGACCACCTGAAATCGAAACGCACGGCTTTTATCAGCGGCAACGATTGGCGGAGCTGCAAGAGGCGATCAACAAGCTAGATAGTCAAGTTGACCAAGAACGACTTGAGCAATTGCAGGCAGAACGCGATCGTCTTCAGCAGGCGAAGGGTCGAACTATGGTGTCCGTTGCCATGACTCCGCGCGAAGTACGTGTGTTGCCGCGTGGCAACTGGTTGGACGAGAGCGGACCGGTAGTGACTCCTCGCGTGCCGGCAGCGTTTGGGGAAGTTCGCTTAGAGCCGGATTCACGCGCGACTCGGCTCGATTTGGCAAACTGGCTTACCGACCCACAAGGCGCAGGCGGGTTTACCGCCCGCGTAATGGCGAATCGCTTTTGGTACTTGCTGTTTGGCGACGGAATCGCCCGCGTCCTGGACGACTTTGGGGGACAGGGCGAGCCACCGACCCATCCTGAGTTGCTAGACAATCTGGCTGTCGAGTTTCTCGAATCTGGTTGGGACGTCAAACATTTGATCAAGCTATTGGTGATGAGCCACACCTATCGTCAGAGCTCGATCGTGAGCGACGAACTTCGCGTGAAAGATCCCGAGAATCGACTCTTCGCTCGCCAGGCACGGTACCGACTTCCGGCCGAAGCGGTGCGCGACGCGCTGTTAGAGATTAGTGGGCTACTGGAAAAAGAAATCGGTGGGCCAAGCGTACGCCCTTATCAACCTCCTGGACTCTATCGACATCTCAACTTCCCGGTTCGCAAGTATGAGCCACAAACGGGCAAGCAGCAGTATCGCCGAGCACTCTATATGCATTGGCAACGACAGTTTTTGCATCCAGTGTTGAAGGCTTTCGACGCGCCCAGTCGTGAGGAATGCACTGCGCAACGACCGCGTTCCAACACACCGCTGGCCGCCTTGGTTCTGCTCAATGACCCTTCGTTTCTCGCCGCAGCGCGAGAGCTCGCATCGAGCACGCTAGAGATTGCCAACAGCGAAGACAACCCAAGCTCGTTGATCGACCAGATGTTCTTGCGCGCGGTCTCACGTCCTGCGGATGCGCGTGAACACCAGATCCTCACGGACCTATTGCAATCTCAACTGGATTACTATGAGCAAAACCCCAAGTCCGCCGAAGCACTGCTAGAGCAGAAGCGTGCTTGGCCGCAGCTTGCGGCATGGACTGCTGTCGCGCGGGCCGTGCTGAACCTGAGCGAAAGTGTGAGTCGAAACTAACATGAATCACCACGCAAGCGATCTGAACCGACGAACTTTCCTCGCCCGCTCGGGATTGGGAGTTGGTTCTGCCGCGCTGATGAATCTGATCGGGAGTGAAGCTGCGGCCAGTTCTGTGTCGAACTACCGTGGCCTGGCAGCACTGCCTCATTTTGCGCCGCGAGTCAAGCGCGTGATATTTCTCTGCATGGCCGGCGGCCCCTCGCATCTGGAGTCCTTCGATTACAAGCCAGAGCTAGCAAGAATTAGTGGTCGGCCGATGCCCGAGTCGTTCACCAAGGGCCAGCCGATTGCGCAGTTACAGGGTCAGGAGTTGCGTGCTCAAGGCCCGCTCACTCGTTTTCGCCCACACGGTGAGAGCGGGCAGATGATTAGCGATTTCTTTCCGCATACCGCCAAAATCGCCGACGAGATCTGTATCGTGCGTTCGATGGTTACCGAGCAGATTAATCACGACCCCGCCCACACGTTTATGAACACCGGCACCGCGATCAGCGGACGACCTTCCATGGGAGCTTGGGCAACGTACGGGCTGGGGAGCGAAGGTGCTGACCTGCCCGGTTTTGTCGTGATGACGAGCGTCGGTGGACGCAATCCGCAACCCATTGCTTCGAGACAATGGTCAGCAGGTTTTCTGCCCAGTCGCTTCCAAGGTGTGGAGTTCAACTCAGCTGGAGATCCTGTTCACTACGTCGGAAATCCGCGCGGCATCAGCGCGGCAAACCAACGCGAACTTGTCGACGTGGTTCAGCGACTCGACAGCCATCGCAACCAAAAGATCAATAATCCAGAAATTGACGCACGCATTGCGGCCTACGAAATGGCGTTTCGCATGCAGGCCTCGGTGCCAAAGCTGGTGGATGTTTCTGACGAGCCGCAACACATACTCGATTTATACGGCGCCCGACCTGGCGACGGATCGTTCGCGTCTAATTGCTTGCTCGCTCGCCGGCTTGCTCAGCGCGGCGTGCGGTTCATTCACCTTTACCACCGTGGGTGGGATCACCACGGAGATCTAGTCAAGCATATGCACACATGCACGCGGCACACCGATCAAGCAACGTCTGCCTTGATCACAGACTTGAAGCAACAAGGGATGCTGGACGACACGCTCGTGATTTGGGGAGGTGAATTTGGCCGCACGCCGATGTTCCAAGGCAAAGGAGGTATCGGACGGGACCACCACATCAAGGGATTTTCGATGTGGCTCGCGGGTGGAGGAATTCGCCCAGGGATGACGTACGGCTCAACCGATGAACTCGGTTACCACGCGGTTGAGAACATCGTGCATGTACGCGACCTGCATGCGACGATGCTGCATCAGCTGGGGCTAGACCACAATCGCTTCAGTGTGAAATATCAGGGACTCGATATGCGACTGACAGGTGTCGAGCCGGCGCGAGTGGTACAAGGCATTCTCGCCAATGACGTGTCTGTCGGCTAATTGCGCGCTCAACCCGAGATCGGTGTGTTCTCGCGCGAAAATCGATATTTTGAGAAAACTAGCTGGCAAACACTTCAAGTCGCTATACTGAGCGTCTTGAACAGCAACGGCTTCGTTCGGAGATTACTCTTCAGCGATCGAAATATCGCGGTTCCGCAAAAGTCACCATATGCAGCTGTAACTCGTCTAAGAGTGTTTTGATCCCCTTTTTCACATTCAATACTGAGTCACCAAACATGCACCAAAAATTGGATTCGCGTCGTGGATTTCTAAAACGCGCTGCCGTAGGCGTCGCCGGGATCGGTGCACCAGCAATAGTGCCCGCATCCGCCCTTGGCCTGGAGGGCGCGACTCCACCGAGCGAGCGCATCGGGCTAGCGGGTATCGGCATGGGAGGCCAAGGACGTGGCGATCTGCGCGGCATGATGCGTTTCTCGCAGGTCCAAGCGGTTGCTGTTTGCGATGTTGTTGGACGGCATCGTCAGCAGGCCAAGGACATGGTTGACCGCGTGTACGGGAACACCGACTGTACCGAGTGCAGTGATTTCCGCGAAGTGCTGGACAGAGCAGATGTTGATGCCGTCCTGATCGGCACACCTGATCATTGGCATGTTCCCATTGCGATCGAAGCCATGAAGTTCGGCAAGGATGTGTATTCCGAAAAACCTGAGACGCTGACCATTAATCAGGGTAAAGAGCTTCGGCAAGTCGTGGAGCAGACTGGTCGTGTCTACTCTGGTGGGAGCCAACGTGTGTGGGGCGACTACAACTGGTTCCACAAAATGGTGCGTGGCGGCGCGATCGGCGAAGTGACCGATGCGTGGGCAAATGTGGGTGGTCCCTCTGGACCCTGCTACCTTGAAGCACAAGAAACCCCAGCGGACGTGGATTGGAATATGTGGTTAGGCCCGGCACCCTGGAGACCGTTTCATCAAAAGCTAATCAAGGGCGGATTCAGGCCGTATCGCGACTATTCCGGGGGTGGCACTACCGACTGGGGATGTCACACCTTTGGCGGATGTTTGTTCGCTTTGGATCTGCACCTCACCGGGCCAACCGAGATCATTCCACCCAACGACCAGCACAAACACCTCGTATTCAAGTTCGCGAACGGTCAGCGAATTCATCACGGCGGTGGCTGGGGCGGGATCATTAATTTCCGAGGCTCGGAAGGCCAACTGTCGGAGCAGGATCGGCGTTCCGGAAAACTCACTGTCCCCGACATCTATATCCCGAACTACAAAGGGTCGGGTGGCATCTTTGGCGACTTCCTCCACTGCGTGAAGACACGCGAGCAACCCTTCCGTCATGTTGAAGCGGCTCATCGCACAGCAACGTGCGCTCACCTGGCAAACATTGCGTACTGGCTAAATCGCCCCATCAAGTGGGACCCCGATCAGGAAGAAATTGTCGGCGACCTGGAGGCAAGTCGCTGGATGGATCGTCCTGTTCGAGACATGTGGCAGAGCGCATGATTACCTCGACGGATTGCTGATTATCGGCAGATTAGTTCGGCAGGCAATGCAGGTCGTGATCGTCTGGATCGCGATCGTTTCGATAAACTCCTCAACCCATTCGGTTTCCCATGACAGCAAGGCTTACAGTCTCTCGCGCATCCGTTGTTTGCTTTCTCTTCCTTGGCGTTGCCGCAGTTCAAGCTGACGACGACCAACTGCTCTCTCAAATTGACAAGCAGCTCGCCAGAATTCAGTCGTTTGAGTATGGTGCCGACGGAAGACCTGCGACCGAGCTCGAACAGCTCGTATTTCAATTGCCGACAGATTCGCCCATACGGGGTGAGATTGAAGGGAAGCTGATCGACGCGCTCGCTGACGCTAACGGCATTGCGCGGGGAGTGATTTGCCGTCAGCTGCGTGTGATCGGTACAGACGAATGTGTTCCCGCAGTCGCGCAGCTACTGTCAGACACAGAATTGTCGTCGTTTGCTCGCTACACCTTGGAGGGGATTGGCAGCGACGCCGCACGAAAAGCGATGCATCAGGCGCTGGGCAGTGTTTCCGGCGAGCTACAGGTAGGTTTGCTCACTTCTCTGGGCCGACTTGGCCATCAGGCAACGCGCGAAGACTGTGTTCGATTGATTGGCTCACAGAACTCGCAAGTTGCGGCGGCAGCTATTTGTGCGTTGGGCAAACTTGGGGGAAGCGAGTCGATCCAAGTGCTAACGGACGCTCGTTCTACCGCTACCGAGGAGTTGGCAAAAACGATTGATCTAGCCTTGCTTGCTTGTGCTGAGGATCAACTTGCGAGGGGAGATGCGGATTCCGCTGCAGCCGTGTATGCGAAACTATACGACCAGGGCGGCGCGTTCCGGCTAGCCGGTCTGCGAGGCTTGGTAGCAGCTCAGCCAACGAAGGCCGGAGAACTCTTGGTCGATGCGATTGGGGGGGACGACGCACAGCAGGCCGCAGCCGCCATCAGCCTCACACGACAAGCGACGGGCGAGCAGGTTACGAAAAAGCTGGTCTCGTTGCTAGGAGGCCTAACAGATGGAAGGCGAGTTCTGCTCATCAAAGCACTTGGGCAGCGAGGTGACGAGACGGCAGTTCCAGCAATCGTCGCTGCCGCAGGGAATGCCGATTCCCAGATCCGCCTGGCCGCCATCGATGCCCTCGGTGGACTACGCGGTGAACAAGCAATCGAGACTTTGTTGGAGATTGCGCAGGACTCCGACTCAGCGGCCGCAAGTGTCGCCCGCGCAAGTCTTGCTCGAGTCAAAGATGCTGACGCGCCTTTGGCAGCAATTGCCCGACAACCTGACGAACACCGGGCAGTCGAAGCTATCCGTGCGCTCGCATCTCGGCAGGCTAAGGACTCGACCGACCTGATGCTACAACTGGCAAATGGTGAAAACGTAGCGAAACGTGTCGCTGCGATCGAGGCGCTTGGTACACTCGCGGACTCGGCGAACGTCACAAAAGTTGTCTCGCTCTTGCTCGCCCCTCATTCGGAAGAAAATCTGCCAGGAATCGAGGACGCGCTTGGGAGCGTTCTCATGCGAGTGGCGACCCCCACCGATCGTGCCGCTCCGCTGCTAGATGTGCTCCCCAACGCGTCGGATAGCACTCGGCCTGCACTGATTCGGCTGCTCGCTCGCGCAGGCAACACGGAGGCGCTAGACGCGGTTTCCGCCGCGCTTGAAGAATCTGACTCGAAGGCTTCTGAAGCAGCCGTCGTCTCGTTGGCGAATTGGCCAAATTCTGCAGCTGCTGATAAGCTGATTCCACTCCTCGAAGGTGCCAAGACTCCCGATTCGCGAAAGGTTGCATTGGACGGTTTTGTGCGTATTGCGTCTGAGTCTGAGGATCCAAACAAGCTATTCTTGGATGCCTTGGATAACGTCGCGACGGTTGACGTCAAGAAACGAGTGCTTAATGAAATCGGTGAGGTTTGCGAGTCGTTCGAGGTGATCGAATCGATCCAGAGCCTCTACTCCAATCCGGATTTAGCAGCCGTGGCCGCGATCGCAACGGTGCGAATCGCATATAAGCTCCGTCGACAAGGCAAGGAACGAGTTCGCGAGATTCTTGAGGATGTGCTGGCCAAAGTTGAGCACGCAGACGTGCAGAACCGCGCCCAGGAAGTCGTCAACGATCTCGACAAGTACGACGACCACATCCTGGACTGGGTCGCTATTGGGCCATTCGTCGATCAGAAGATCGTCAGCGGCAACATAAGTTACGCAACGGCATTCGACCCCGAGACGTCCGCCGCATCCGATCTGGATTGGAAGCCGCTTACGCGGGGGATCGGCAGCTGGAATGTTAATCTTGCTACCAATTACGGCGATCAGGAGTTCTCATCTGCGTACGTGAAGTCAATGATCTGGTCACCGATCGAGCAGGCAGTCCAGATCGAAGGTGGCTGCGACGATGCGATGAAGATTTGGGTCAACGGACAGTTGCTTCACGAGGGATGGCGTACCGGCGGCAACGAACCCCGTCAGATTCGTGTTGCGGCCCAGTTGAACAAAGGCTGGAACGAGCTAAAACTTAAATTGACCAACCACCAAGCAGGTTGGGAATTTGCGTGTCGAGTCCGCAAGCCCAACGGCACCAAGCTCGAAGGCCTGAAGTACGAAGCCCGATGATTCAGTCGAGACTCGCACATCCAGAGCTGATCGTGATGCGCCAATTACTCTTACTGGGTCAGCGTGACGTTACCAAACTCGGCGGCAAGCGTATCCGCTTCGCTGAATCGTCGTGTGCCGGTAAATGGAATGCGGAACTCGAGTGGACATAGCTCATCGAAGGACGTTCCTTGCGTGCAGAACACGAATCGATTCACAGGCTGCGTCTCACCGATCACATCGTGTGCGACAAGACATTGAACCGCCACATGAGTAGCCATCCATCACTGCGAGACCGTCGGTTGGGACATTGCTCCGCCGATGCGCGATTACGACTTACGCATTGTCAAGAATGACGTCGAACAGCATGTCGACGGTGCAGTGCTCTTCTATGGGATGCCGCAGGTGTTTGTTGTGGATGACGTGGTAGTGATTGCAGCGTCCCACCCGCTCTCGCTCAAGATATCCAGCATCTTCTAGATCTTGAATGATGCTTTGCACGGCTCTTTCCGTGATGCCAACGCGACTGGCAATGTTGCGCAGCACCATTTCTGAGTCTTGGTAGAGGCAGATCAGCACGTGTGCGTGATTCGAGAAGAATGTCCAACGCGTGGGATCTGCCTGTCCAGATCGTGCCGACTTGCCGCTTTCGCGCGCTGGCTTGTCCTGTTTCGAATTCGAATTTCGCCCAGTGTTCCTGTCCGCCTGAGTTGGACGGCCTTTCTTCGCAGTATTGACTTCGCCTCGAGCCATTTCGCGGAACTCCTCAAACAAGAACCTGGATAAGACCAGAAGTCGACCGTTTAACCAGTCAATAATAGCCATTTTATTACGGAAATTCAATACCGGAAAAAAAATACAAGAATTTAAATTCATCTAAGGAAGTAGGATTGACGAATTATAATTCATGTATTAATCTTCCTGTAGTCGTCGGCCGGGCGTTGTCTAGAGCTCTGCTTTTTGGCAGGCCCGGCAGGCAGCATGCTCAACAGTGACATCCCACTCGGTCAGCACACAGAAATCCTGCGGATAGGGAGTGACAAATGCTACTTCAATTCATGGCGTTGCTGGTGCCAGCGATACTTCTAGTTTTGGTACTCGTTCCCGGCAGACTTGCGAACGCCCTCACCACAAAACTACGCGGCGGAATGACGATTGCCCTCCGGATGCAGTTGATCCTCGCAGTGGTCTGCTTCTGCTGGCTGCAGATTCAGCCTCCCGCAGATTTGCCATCGGCTGGAGCCCCTCTCGTAGAACGTTTCGGGGACAGCCTAAGTCACTACGACGGCGTCTCTGGTCTGATGTTTCTTTTGGTTAGCTTTGTCGGACTTGTCGTGTGCCAGTTTTCCATCCGTTACCTCGATGGTGATGAGAATGAAGGCGCGTATTACCGTTGGCTTGGGTTCACACTAGGCGCGGTTTCCGTGCTTGTGCTGGCGGGGAATCTTGTGCTTTTCTTCGCAGCGTGGGTCATGACCAGTTTTGGCCTGCACCACTTGCTGTTGCATTTCAAAGAGCGCCCTTGGGCTCGGCGGGCGGCATGGACGAAATTCGCGATCAGCCGCATCGGTGACGTGTTCCTACTCACCGCATTGATTCTTGTTTACCGAGAATTTGGCACTTACCACCTCGCCGATATCCTGGCTCAAGCGAAAGAAATTACAGATCCAAGCTGGCAGCTGTCGTTTGTCGGTTGGTTCTTAATGTTGGGCGCGGTCACGAAGTCTGCACAGTTCCCAGTCCATTTCTGGCTGCCGGAGACGATGGAAGCGCCCACACCGGTCTCGGCACTGATGCATGCGGGCATCGTCAACGCCGGGGGATATCTGCTCATACGTTGGAGCCCGCTGGTCGCGCATGCTCCCGGAGCGATGGCAACGTTGGCCATCATCGGCGGGTTCACTGCCGTGTTCGCAGGGTTGGTCATGATGACACAAGCAAATGTCAAGCGTGCACTCGGGTATTCCACGGTCGCACAAATGGGTTTCATGATGTTGCAATGCGGCCTGGGCGCATTCTCTGCAGCAATGCTGCACATCATCGCACATTCGCTGTACAAGGCGCACGCTTTCCTCCGCACGGGAGATGCGTGGCGTGTGGAAAACGTGCCGACGACCAACTCAAGTGAAACGGCGGTGAAAGTTCCAAGCTCGGCAAGGCAGCATATGGTACTTGGCTTTACCGTGCTGCTCGCCGCTGGCCTGATCGTGTTCGTCGTCAGTGGGCTGAGTATCGATGTGAGTGCGAAAGCTGGCGGCATCGCGTTGATCGCAATCGTCTGCTTGGCGTTCGCCAGCTGGCTCGCGCAGGCGTATCTGACCTCCTGGAGAGCCGTAGGCAACACTGCCGTCACTGCCTTCTTGTTGATCACAGCGTACTTGGTTTCGTACTTCGCAATTGACGGGTTGGTTAGTGCCTACTTGCCGACAATTGCTAACGGAGCGTTGATTGCCGGAGTGGGCATGGTAGTCGTTGGCCTCTTCGCCGCTTTAGCGATGATACAGGCACTAATTCCCGAAGCAACGCGCCGCCGTCAACTGCAGGTCCTCTACGTTCACGTATCCAATGGTTTTTACGTCGATACGGTGATCCGTCGTTTCCTTGGCCTTTCTCTCACCGGCACACCATCGGCCTCATAACATGAGCTGATGCGTTGTTCACCCCCTTCAAATACACCTGCCTACGTAAGTAGAAAGAAGAAATACGATGTCTATCGCAACCAATTCGAAACTCAGCGAATATCTTCTCGATGTATTCAAGAATCAGGCCGACCTGCTCGAGGTCCTCGACGAGGTGCGGGCTACCGTTGCCCCAGTTTGGCCACTGCAAGATTACGTGGCGGTGAATCCCTACCAGGGTCTGGCCGATCATAACTTTCTCGATGCTCGTTCGCAGTTGCGCAGCGTTTCAGATTGCGAAATGCTAATGCCGCTTGACTACTATCGATCGCGCTTCGCCGAAGGTGAATTCCTGCCTAGGGACATCCAAGTCGCCCTCGACGAGATTCTCGACGAAGGGATTGCTGGCGCTCAGACGTTGAGATTGTCCAAGCTCGTCGAGTGGTTGCACGGTGGGCCGGAGTCGGGTGCCGATCCGATTAAGTCACGAAGTTGCTGGTCGTTCTCGAGAGAATTCGACCTGAACTCCAACACCCGCTGGACGGACGTTATTTCCGAGGAGCTATCAAAAGTCTGTTCGGCGCACTACGACCTCGGTCAAGCAGCATGGTCGAGTCCATGGAAGTCGGATTCACTGTTCGTCGCTTGGCGTGAGCGCAACCAAATCGACCTGCGGATGGAACTGAAGGGCCTGATCGGTTTTCGCAAATTCGTTGCATCGCTGCCGCAGGACACGAACGAAGCACTCTCGATGCTGCTGCTACGCCTGGGGGTCCCGCAGTCGCACTGGCGATCCTACTTGCTGACGATCGCGTACGAAACCCCTGGTTGGGCGGCGTTCACGCGATACCAATCCGAGCAAGCCGCCAAGCAAGGAAAACCAACCGACGACTTTGTTGGCCTCTTGGCGATGCGGTTGGCCTACGATTGTGCGATCGCGGCAACCTATCAAGTGAAAGTCGATTGGCTCGATCGTTTGCATTCACCCGAACCGATGCCGCCAGCCACCGATGAGTACACCCTTGATCCTAATGGTGGTCTGGTTCGCTACGCACTCATGCGAGCGCTTGAAGTCGGCTATCGACGTCGACTGCTCGAGGGGATCTCGATCGATCAGGTGACAAACACAACCGACGAGAAGGCACAAGCTGAGACCCAAAAGCTGGGTCAACTGGTTTTCTGCATCGATGTCAGATCCGAGCGTATCCGTCGAAATCTCGAAGCCACGACCGACGACATCGAAACCTTTGGCTTTGCCGGTTTCTTTGGAGTGCCGATGGAGTTTGTGCGTCTGGGTGAATCGCAAGGCAGCAATCAATTGCCGGTATTGGTCGACCCGGTGATGAAAGTCCATGAGGCAGTCCGTTGTCGCACGAAGACCACACCAGACGTCGACGCAGATCGCATCGCTCAGAAGACTTCCATTCGAACGTTCCGCAAACTGTGGCAAAGCTTGCAAAAGTCGGCCGTCAGCTGCTTTACGTTCGTTGAATCGGCGGGCTTGATCTACGCGCCGAAGCTTGCCGGAAGTCTGCTGGGAGTGTCGGCCGACGTAGACAATCGGTACGACGCGATCGAACCGATTGAAAGAGGCTTGACGGGTCCGACACTGGAAGGTCTCCAGGAGCAGGGTTTCACCATCGAGCGGTTAGCTGACCTTGCCCAGGGAATCTTGGGCAACTTGGGACTGACGAAAGACTTTGCACGGATCGTCGCTTTCTGTGGCCACGCCAGTCGGGTGGAGAACAATCCGATGCAATCGGGCCTCGACTGCGGTGCGTGCGCCGGTCACTCCGGTGAGAGCAATGCCCGCTTTGCCGCGATGCTGCTCAACGATCGTCAGATTCGTGAGACCCTGGCCGAACGTGGACTGGGAATCCCCGCAGAGGTTCACTTCCTCGGCGGCTTGCACAATACGACCACCGACGAGATTGAGTTTTTTGATCTCGACCTCGTACCGGAATCGCATCGCGATGATTTGAAGGCCATTGAGAACTGCGTGCAGAAGGCGGGAACGCGAAATCGCAAGGAGCGCGCAAGCACGCTCGATAGCGAGCACGGTGAGCAACTCGTCGCGCGGTCCCAGGACTGGTCCGAAGTGCGGCCGGAGTGGGGCCTCA
>JANQQA010000346.1 GCA_028285205.1 Bythopirellula sp.
TACGCGGCCCACGCCATTTCCGACAAAGTGGCCAAGACGGACTGGAAGAACCCCAATCGGCTGGGCGGCTACATCTGGCACACAACCGGGTCGGGTAAGACGATGACTAGCTTCAAGTCGGCTCAGTTAATCGCGAACTCCAAAGACGCCGACAAAGTGGTCTTTCTGTTGGACCGCATCGAGCTGGGCACACAGACGCTGGAACAGTATCGGAACTTCGCCGGCGACAGCAATGACGTGCAGGCGACCGAAGACACCAGCGTGTTGGCGAGCAAACTCAAGAGCAGCAACCCCGCCGATACGCTGATTGTCACCTCGATCCAGAAAATGAGCCGCATCAAAGATGAGGAGGATGGCCTGAAAGCGGCAGACCTGAAGAAAATGCGAGCCCAGCGCATCGTCTTCATCATCGACGAGTGCCACCGCAGCACCTTCGGCGACATGCTCATCGACATCAAAGACAGTTTCGCCGGTGCGGTCTTCTTCGGTTTCAGCGGCACGCCGATCCAAACAGAGAACGTCAAGAAAGAGAACACCACCACGGACGTGTTTGGTAATGAGCTGCACCGATACAGCATCGCCGATGGAATCCGCGACAGGAATGTGCTTGGTTTCGATCCCTACAAAGTGATGACCTATCGCGACCGTGACCTGCGGACGGCGGTTGCTTTGGAAAAAGCCAAGGCCGGTACGCCTCAGGAAGCGCTTGCGGACCCAAGCAAGGCGCGGGTCTTCAACCGCTACATGAACGACGTGCCGATGGCAGGCTATCGCGGTGCTTCCGGCGAGTACGTGACCGGTATCGAAGACCACTTGCCCAACGCTCAATATCGACGTGACGAACATCGCGGCGCAGTGGTTCAGGACATCGCCGACAACTGGGTTACCCTGAGTCAGGCCAGTAAGTTTCACGCCATCTTTGCCACCAGCAGTATTGACGAGGCGATCCTCTACTATCGCCAGATGAAATCGCAGTGCCCGAATCTGAAAACAACAGCGCTGTTCGATCCAAATGAGGACAACGAGAACCCGTCGGCCTTTAAGTCGGACGGACTTGTGGAGTTGCTAGAAGACTACAACAGGAGATACGGGCAGAGTTTTGATCTCGGAAGTCACCCGAGATTCAAAAAAGACGTCGCCGCTCGATTGGCTCATAAGCGACCGTACACGCGCATCGTGACTGAACCAGACAAGCAGATCGATCTTTTGATCGTGGTCAACCAGATGCTAACGGGATTTGATTCCAAGTGGGTAAACACGTTGTACCAGGACAAGAAACTGGAGTACGAGAACATCATCCAGGCGTTTTCTCGAACGAATCGCCTGTTTGGTCCCGACAAGCCGTTCGGTACCATTCGCTACTACCGTAGGCCACACACGATGGAGCGAAATATTGAGGCCGCGGTGAGGCTGTATTCCGGAGATAGGCCGATCGGTCTGTTTGCAGATCGGTTGCCACGCAACGTCGAGCGGATGAATGGAACCTTTACCGCAATCAGCGCGATCTTCGACGCTGCGAGCATCGAGAACTTCCGCAAGCTCCCTGATGATCTTGCCGAACGTGCAGCATTCGCGAAGCACTTCAAGGAATTCAGCAACATCCTGGAAGCCGCAAAGATCCAAGGCTTCGCTTGGGAGCAAACGGAATACGAATCCGACGATCGCACGATCGTAACGCTCGTAATCTCTCACGAGCAATATCTTACGCTCCTGCAACGCTACCGGGAACTCGGTGCAACTGGTGACACGGCTGGCGGCTCCGTTCCCTTTGACATCGATAGTCACATCACCGAGATCGATACGGGAAAGATCGATGCCGACTACATGAACTCGCGTTTCCAAAAGTATCTCAAGGTCCTGGAAGGCGGAGACAAGGCGGCGAAAGTGAAGACGCTGGCCGAACTGCATCGCTCCTTTGCTTCACTCTCGCAAGAGGAGCAGAAGATCGCAGAGATTTTCCTGCGTGATATTCACCGGGGCGATGTGCAAATCGACTCCGGCCGTACCTTCCACGATTATCTTACCGACTACCAGGCGAGAGAGCAGAACAAGAACGTCGACGATCTTGTTGCCGCCCTTGGCATTGATGCAGAGAGACTGAACGTTTTAATGATAGCCAATACCACTGAGGGTAACCTGGACGAATACGGTCGCTTTGAAGACTTGAAAGACACCATCGACAAGCAAAAGGCCAAAGCTTATCTGGAAGCAACGACTGGCGAGAAGCTTTCGCCCGCAAGGGTAAACATCAGAGCCGCTACATTATTGAGGAAGTTTATTCTCGAAGGCGGTTTCGCGATCGAGGAAATCGAAGCTGAGAGAAAGCGGTCGTAGAATGTCCTCGCGTAAGAACATCAAGTAGGCACATACTCCACCGAATCGAAGAGCATGAATCCAAGTGAAGCTGAAATTCGTTTAGCCACGCTCAAGGATCGCGACCATGTCCTCAGCGTCCATCGCATCGCTTTCGGTGACGATGAAGGCGAGATAATCGCCGGACTCGTTGCCGAGATGCTCGACGATCCAACTGCCGAACCGATTCATTCCTTCGTTGCCGAACAGGGCGAAGAGATTATCGCGCATGTTCTTTTCACGGCGGTACGGATTGAGCCAAGTGATGTATCCGCGCAGATTCTCGCTCCGCTTGCCGTGTTGCCCGATCATCAACGAAGTGGTCTAGGTACGAAGCTCGTCAACGAGTCTCTTGTCCAACTCGATTCGAATGACGTCGAGCTGGTCTTCGTCCTGGGTTATCCGGACTACTATTCGCGTTTCGGCTTCGCTGCAGCCGGTGCGCAGGGCTTCGAAGCTCCCTATCTAATTCTGCCCAAGAACGCGGACGCCTGGATGGTCAAAGAGCTAAAATCAGGCGCGATCGAAAGCAACCACGGCACCGTCCGCTGCTGTGCCGCTCTCGACCAACCTCAGTATTGGCAAGAGTGAACACACTCAGGGCTGGCATGTGCCTCCAACGGACCCCGTGTCATCTTCAACAGGGCGCATGAACGGATTGCGCAGCCAGAGCAGGCAGAGACTGGAAACGCGCTAGCTCAGAAGATAGTTGAACGCGCTTGTTCAGCTGTTCCGCAGAATCCGTCGTCTGCTGATGTTGACTTGCATGAATCAAATGATACAATCAAGTATCATGGCAAATCACCCAGAGACGACCAGAGATTCGCTTGTTGAGGCTGCGATCCGTGTGTTGGCGGCCAATTCGGCGGCGAGTTTGTCTGATATCGCTGCTGAAGCAGGGGTAAAACGAGTCACTCTTCATCGGCTGATTGGGACGCGGGACGATTTGCTGAAAGAGATCGCCATCCGATCCCTATCGGAGATCGATGAGGCATGCAAACGGGTCGCCGAAAACGCCCAGACGTCGATTGAAGCACTGCGAGCCTGTGTGGCTGCGTTGGTGCCGGTGGGCGACCGTTGGCATTTCCTGTGGACACAGGCAGAGGTCTGGGAAGAGCCGAGTGTCGCGAAGGAAATCGCGCGTCAGAACGCAGAACTCTCCCAGCTGATTGACGGCGCAAAGTCAGAAGGTTCGATCGAGCCTGACATACCCACTGCGTGGATTATGGCCGCGATCGAAGCGGTCGTATTCGCCGCGCTCAGTACGGCTCGGGCGGGTGACATTGCCGTCAATGACGCGGCCAAACTTGCTGTGAGAACGCTGCTCCTTGGTATCGAAACACAACCTGCGCGAAAACGAGGGAAGAAGAAGACATGAGAACTCACTTGCAAACTTCCGTTGCTTCTCTTGCATTCACGCTTGCTTCCTTCATCCCCACGTTGTCGAACGCAGGAGAATCACGCGCACGACACTTGGGTCGCCAAGTCACAGACTTTGTCCTCACCGATGTGACGACCGGCGAACCATGGAAACTGACCGAACAGGACGCTCAGGCCGTCGTACTGTACTTCAATTCGACGGAGTGTCCTGTCACCAATCGCTACCTACCATCTTTGAACCGGCTCAAGGCAGAGATGGCAGACGAAAACGTGGTGGTCATCGCCATCAACAGTAACCAACACGATTCGGCTGACGATATCAGGGAGCATGCCAGTGAGTACGAACTCACTTTTCCGGTGTTGATCGACCCGACGGGCGATGTTGCTCGAAGCTTAGCTGTCACCAGAACAGCAGAGGCGTTTGTGCTCGATCGCCATTTCAAGGTTCGGTATCGCGGGGTAATAGACGATCGGTTTGAACGCGGTGTCACACGTCCCAAAGCTACGAAGTCTTTTCTCGAGGACGCCGTGAATGCTGTGCTGAAGGGGCGAAGTGTTAAGACTTCGATGACCGATGTCGAAGCGTGTCCACTCAATTTGGCGACGGAAAGCAGCGCCAGCAGCCCCAAGCAAGCCGTCACGTACTCCGAACACATCGCCCCAATCATTCAACGCCGCTGCCAGGCCTGCCACCGACCCGACGGCATCGGTCCGTTCGAGTTGATGACGTTCGAGGATGCAAAGTCGTGGTCAATGTCCATCCGCGAGGTCGTCACATCCGACCTCATGCCTCCCTGGCATGCAGACGCTCCGCACGGACACTTCGTGAACGATAGGAGCCTGACCGACGAAGAGTATGCAACATTGCTCGACTGGGTCGATGACGGAATGGTCGAGGGAGATCAGTCCAAATTGCCTCAGCCCCGGGTGTTCCGGAAGACATGGAGCATCGGCAAACCAGATCTCGTCGCCGAAATGGAGAAGAGCGTCGAAGTGCCGGCGGATACGCCAGAGCTTGGTGTTCCGTACAAGTACATCTGGGCTGGAGAGCCGTTCAACCGCGAGGTTTGGGTCAAGGCGGCAGAAGTGCAACCCGGCGCGGTCGATGTAGTCCATCATGCCAGCGTTTATGTCGTGCCCAAAGGAGTGAACGTCAAACTGGTCAATGACGAGCGTCCAGGTGGCGTGATCAACGATCTGTTTTCACCGCTCAGTAACCTACCGCATCTGGCTTCTTTCGTACCCGGTGACAATGCCTTTGTGCATCGCGAAGGCCATGCACTGCGGATTCCCAAAGGTGCTCGTCTGTTGTTTGAGATGCACTACACTCCAACTGGAAAGAGAGCTACCGACCGTACGAAGGTCGGGCTGAAGTTTGCTGATAAACCACCACAGCACGAAGTGGTCAGCACGGCCGCCATCAACTACTGGTTTTCGATCCCGCCCGGGGATGACAACCATCAGGTCAAGGCGCAGACGAGTCGCTTCAAGCGAGACACCGTCTTGCTTGCCATGAATCCTCACATGCATTATCGCGGCAAGGCGTTCAAGTATGAACTGGTCGAGAAGTCGGGCAAGCGGTCATTGCTGCTCAACGTGCCCAACTACAACTTTGAATGGCAGTCGACGTATTGGCTCAAGGACCCTGTACCTCTGCCAAAGGGTTCCTATATCGAATGCACGGCCACCTTTGACAACTCAAAGGAAAACCCGTTCAACCCTGACCCGACAGTTCGCGTCACGTGGGGCGAGCAGACTTGGCAGGAGATGATGCTGGGCTCCATCGAGATCTATGAACCGTAGTCAAACACGTTCATCCCCGGCGAAGCGAAAGGATCTTCAACTGGTCCAACGCACCGGTCGGTTTCTACGAGATAATGTCATGCACAACGTGTCCGTGAACGTCGGTCAGTCGGTAGTCGCGTCCTTGATGACGGTGTGTTAACAGTTCGTGATCGATGCCGAGCAGGTGGAGGCAGGTCGCGTGGAAGTCATGGACGTGCACCGGGTTTTCGACAACTCCAAAACCGAACTCGTCCGTCGTTCCATAGGTCAGCCCTCGTTTCACTCCGCCTCCAGCCATCCAAATACTGAAGCACTCTTTGTGATGGTCTCGGCCGGGAGCGGTCAGCTCCCCCGTACCGGCATTGTGCTCCTGCACCATCGGAGTCCGGCCAAACTCTCCGCCCCAAATGACCAAAGTGTCGTCTAGCAAGTCACGCTGCTTTAGATCCTGAATCAACGCAGCACAGGCCCGGTCGACTTTTCGGACAGAACGAGGTAACGCGGTATAGATGTCCGCATGATGATCCCAACCCTTTGCGAATACCTGAACGAATCGGACCCCTTCCTCAACCAATCGGCGTGCCAGCAAACAATTGCGAGCAAAGCTTGAACCGGAACTGGCATCTTGAGCATTGCTTAGTCCATACTGCCGTAAGATGTATTCCGGTTCAGAATTGAGATCCACGAGGTCCGGCACGGAAGACTGCATGCGAAACGCAAGTTCATACTGCGAAATCCGCGTCTCGATCTCCGGGTCTCGATAATGCTGGTAAGCTTGACCGTTGAGCTCATTTATCGCATCGACTACGGAGCGGCGTTCTTCAAACGATGTTCCTTCCGGATTATTGAGAAAATGGATGGGCGTTTTGCCTCCACGAAACTCAACACCTTGATGATTTGAAGGCAAGAATCCACTACCCCAAATGGGCGCACCGGCTACAGGTAGACCATCCTTCAACACGACATAAGCGGGCAGATTTTCATTTTCGGTGCCCAGGCCATACGACGTCCAAGCCCCAAAGGTCGGGCGCCCCATGCGCCCGTGTCCGGAATGCAAAAATAGCTCACCCGAAGCATGATTGATCTCATTCGTCTTCATGCTGCGAATCACCGTGAGTTCATCCGCAACGGTCGCCAAATGCGGAAACAGCTCCGACATGACGACTCCCGACTGACCTCTCGGCTCAAATTTGTAAGGCGACTTTATGACTCGGGCTTCGGGCGTGACGAAAGCAAACTTCTGCCCCTCGGTCAAATCCCTAGGCAGCGCTTGGCCGTGCCATTGATCCAAGGCGGGCTTAGGATCGAACGTATCCATTTGAGAAGGACCGCCGACCATGTGTAAGAAGATCACGTGTTTGGCCCGCGGCGGGTGATGCAACTCTGCTACCGCGGGTTCAGCATCGCGCGCCTGCAAATCTCGAGACAGCAGCTGCGAGAGGGCGAGCGCACCTATTCCAAGCGTACCTTGCCGCAATAAACCGCGACGATTGAGTCGGTCTCTTCCTGCGTTCAAGTTATTCATTGATGCTGATTGTTCCTAACCAGTAGCGTCCGCGAGGCCGAGTCCACAGCATTCTTTCTCGGATAACGCTTCGGGTCAGTTCATTTCCTCGCTAACGCTTCGGTTTATTGGTTTGGTTCATGACTTCGTAATCGTCTCATCTAGATTCAAGAGCGTCTGGGCAATAACGAACCACGAACTGCGTTCTTTCAAAAGAGTCATTAAGATCTCAAGTTCACGCTCGTTGGGCTTTCGTGACAAAACCGTTCGAAACGCTCGCGTGATCTTCTCGCGATCACTGCCTGTCCAATGTTCGATCTTCTTCGCCAGTTCGGTCGCCACTTCAACGTAGACCGGATCATTCAAAAGTGTCAGAGCCTGAAGCGGTGAGTTCGAGCGATCTCGTTTTGTCGTGCAGACAGTCCGTTCGGGCGCGTCGAAATTGACCATGCTGGGATACGGATTACCGCGCCTCCAGACGGTATAAACTCCCCGCCGATATCGATCTTCGCCCTCGGAAGTCGGATAGCGATTTACATCGGCTCCCGGGATCTCTTTCCAAACCCCTTCGGGTTGTACTGGGTACACGAGGGGGCCTCCGATTTTGTCAGACAAAAGCCCTGACACGGCGAGCAAGTTGTCGCGAATAAGCTCGGCCGACAATCGAAAACGCGGGCCACGGGCATACAACTCGTTCCGAGGATCTCGTTCGATCTTCTCGTCCGAAGCCGACGAACTTTGCTGATAGGTGGACGATAGCACGATGACTTTCAGAAGACGCTTTGTCGACCAACCCTGCTCGACAAATTGAACAGCGAGCCAGTCGAGCAGCCGAGGATGGCTAGGAGCCTCACCCTGCATGCCGAAATCTTCGGGAGTGCTTACGATACCACGGCCGAATACTTCACTCCAAATTCGATTGACGACCACACGCGGCGTCAACGGGTTTGCATCATCAACCAACCACTTGGCCAACCCGAGACGATTGCCAGGTAGTTTGGGATCCAATGGATGCATGCTGCCGAGGACACCCACCTGAACCGGATCCCCTGGAGACGTGTAGTCTCCGCGTAGCATGATATGCGTCTGCAACGGAGACTCATCGTCCATCATGGCCATCGAGGGAGTTTGCAACGCTGCCAGCTCCACTCGCAATTGCGCGATACGCGCTATACGCTTCGCTCGTTCCGAAGATGCGACGCCAACAAAGTTGTCCAGAGCAATGTACTTGCCATCGTAGGGACTTGAACCGTGCGCGGTGATCTGGATTTTCTGGATGCGTTTCCAGTCGACGGCGCGGGGTGACCATTTTGGCTTGACGAAATCGGCCAGCGGCGCGGTGATCTTCGTCCATTGTTCGGGAACAAGATCGATTGTCGAAAACTCGTAGACGCTCGCTTCTCGACGCCCATTGTGGACCTGCAGGTTGAACCGGCTTGAAATATCGGTCTTGATCCAGAAGGTAAGCTCCGATGAATTCTCTAGATTCGTTACCGGAATGGAATAGCCTGTCCCGAAAAAGCCCTTCGTCTCCGTGACCGCTTCCGCTTCGACCCGCACTGCGTACTTGCCCTCTCCGCTTGGATTCTCTTCGACCAGCGAAGTTGTCACCGCTCGAGTCGCCTTATGCTGCTTGAAAGGATTAGGTTCTTCGAAATCCAAGAGCGTCACCTCCGGACCAGGTTTCTCGCCCGCTGCGCCGGCCAATTCTGCTAGGACAGCGATCCGTTCTTCCTCTAGCTCGATTTCGCGAGTGAGTTCGGCACCCTTTTGCCGGTCGGCTTCGGATGCGTACACCATCACCTCTCGACCAATAAAGTGCTTCCGGAACATGCCTTCGCCCCGTTGGGCGAACTCTGGGATAGCTTTATTGAAATACGCGTAGAACTGGTAGTACTCTTTCTGGGAAATCTCGTCGAACTTGTGATCATGGCATTGAGCACATTCCAGCGTTAGGCCCAACCAAACGGCGCCGGTCGTCGCCACGCGATCATGCAACACATTCGCCCTCACCTCATCCACTTTCGATCCACCTGCAAAATTGGTGGGAACATTGCGATTGAAACCCGTCGCGATCAATTGGCTTCGCGTCGGATTGGGAAGCAGATCGCCGGCGAGTTGCTCGATCGTGAACTGGTCAAACGGCATGTCATCGTTCAATGCCTCGATGACCCAGTCACGGTATGGCCACATGGTCCGAAGATCGTCATGCTGGTAACCGTTCGAGTCGGCGTAGCGAGCAAGGTCGAGCCATCCGGCGGCCCACTTTTCACCAAAGTGTTTTGATCTCAGCAGCCGGTCGATCTGAGCCTCATAGTTTTCTGGCGACGGGTCTGCTTTGAAGGCCCTGACATCTTCTACCGAAGGAGGCAAACCAATCAGATCGAGGTAGAGGCGCCTGAGCAAGACCGCTGGCTTTGCTTTCGGCGCGGGCTTGAATCCTGCTTGCTCGATTCGATCCAAGACAAAGTAATCCAGTTCACCAGCGGGCCACGATTGAGCCTGGACCGTTGGCTGTGCCGGACGCTGCGGTGGTTGATACGACCAGTGTGCCTGATAAGGAGCACCGTCTCTGATCCAAGCTTTCAGCGTGGCGATCTGCTCTGCTGACAGTGGATCGCCTTTGGGAGGCATGCGCAGGTCCGGATCGTCCGTTGTCACGCGAAAGATCAGTTCGCTCTGATCCGGTTCACTAGGCACGATAGCACCGTAGTCGATCGCCTCGTTGCGGTCGTCGAGTCGCAAATCGGCTGCACGTGCCGCTGCGTCAGGGCCGTGACATTGGAAGCATTTGCCGGAAAGAACGGAGCGAATGTCGCGGTTGTAATCGTACTCGACCGATGTCTGCGCAAACGCGCTGCCCGTCACGAGAAACGTTGCGCAAAATACAACCCGACGCATCAGCGAGGACATCCCTCGTCCATGGATGTCTCGCTTACACATCGTCTGTCCAGATCAAAAAGAAGGCAATTGGATCATCGCTCATCGGAAAGCCTGGCCTTACTCCGTCGGTTGGAAAAACTTCATAACCCGATGCGTCAGCGAGGACTGGGGCAATAACGTGTTTTCCTCGCTAACGCTTCGGGTGATGAAAACAGCACAACTTCTAGACTACGCTTCGGGTTGTGAAAATCGCACATCAACAGATAGCTTTTCTCGCCTCTGTTACAGAATTGCTTTGTTACGCATCGATCTCCTTGACGCGAATGTTTCGCCAACGGCTCACTGCCCCTTTAGCCCACTGGTTCCAGCCCTGCTTGGAACCATTGCTGTGAACTTCGAGGCCGATGTGGCCGCGGCTGCCCACACGCTGCCCGATGATGGCAGGGTCGTAGCCCGGAACACCGGTATCAGCGGTGTCGAGGGTGCCCATTTTGAGATCGTTTACCCAGGCAGTGAGCACAGGATTGGCACCTACGCAGCGAACCCGGAATCGGTTCCAGCCGTTCACGTTCCAGACTTCGCGAAACTGCTCATAGCTGGCCGCATCAGAAACTTGGGCGCGGGGAAAGTTGGATTTGCTTTTCCCCTCCCGCAAGTTTTGCACCGTGAAGTCATCTCCGATGTCGCCATCGACGACGACGGGAGCCGCGAGGTAACTGCCGAGACCGTTGGTGAAGAATCCACCGATACCACCGCCTGGCCGATGGTCGCACAGCACCTGGAACCCGATCGTTCCCGCCTTGTGCTGCCGCACGAGTACGCCAGTGTCCGTCCGCCAGTCGGGACGCATTTCGTATTCGAGTTCGAAATCGCCGAATGTCTCTTCGGTCATCAGATAGGCACCCAGACGGCTACCGGGAGGATCCTGGCCACCGACGATTGCGCCATCAACGACTTCCCACTGCCCTAGATGACGGTAGGCCGCGCTGTCCTGCGAGCGATGCCACTCCAGCGTCTTTTCAATGGCAGCTTCCACAGCTTCGGGCGTGTGCGCATTTTTTAGCGGGCCGTGGACGTAAATGCGGGGAACCTTCTTCCAGCCGTCGAGAGTTCTTCCATCGAAAAGTGATTTCCATTCCGCATTGGTGTCGCCCCGAGCCATTCTTGGCGCGGTGCAGGCTGCAGCGGCTAGACTGCACTGGATGAACTGTCGTCGGGAAGTCATACAAGGATTCCTTGATCTAGGGCATATGCGTCTCTGCAACGATCCGGCTTGACCAGCTTCGAAATCTCGTGCTACCGCTGGAAAGATCTGGGTTGGGTAGGCCTGATCACACATGGCTCAGTTCCAGCATCCCTACCGATATAGTTTGCGTGCGACCGGATCCTGCCGCCATTTTCTCAGAATTCATCTAAGGTCAATACGGGCCAGCCAGGGGCTTCAACCAGCGTTCTACTAGTCTGCACGGCGCCGTCCTCGTCTTGCCCCGTTCAAGATCGTTAAGGGGTGGTTGCTGGCTTGGCTCGGTTCCAGAAGCTTGACCAGATTACCCATTGCTCGTCCGTGAAGATCTTTTTCAGTTTCTGCTTTCGCTTCGCGTAGAATTCGTTTCTCGCATCTCGCACCGCTTCTCCATCGAAGTCTCCGAACTTGGTCTCCGCGGCTTGGCGTTCTTTCTCCAACACGTCGAGTTTACTCTGTTGCTCCGCCGTGAGTTCCAATGCCGCAATCATCTCAGCAGGTGTGTTCGGGGCGAGCTTCTGGGTTCTCGGTTGGTCGTACGTCGACGCGCCACCATGCCAATGGGCGGCGTTTTCATTGGCCTGCTTAACAAGAGAAAGCAATTCGGCGTTTGGCTCTCCGAAGGGGCTAAAGAACCCACACTGCTGTCCTAAGCCTTTAGTCCCGGCCGGAGCCCACTGCTCGATGTAACCACAATGCCACCAGCCCAGCATATAGGGGTGATCCTCCATCGTGCCTTTCATGTAGCGGCGGTATTCATTCGCGACCGCTTCAAAGCTATCCACCTCCAAACCCTTGATCTTGGTGTGTTTCGGTGTCTTGAAGGCATACGAATGGTCGCCATTAATAATCGTTAGGCCCGTCTTGCTATGCAGCTCCCGGAGTGTGACGTTGTGCAGGTCGGTGTAGAACGAATAGTACTGGATCGTAAGGACATCGTTGTACTTGCCGATGGCTTCCAGAACTCCGTCTGGGATTCTATCTACCCACTTGTCGTAGCCAACATCATGTTTGTCACCGAGCAGCAGGTGATTTGAATCGTATTTCTTGATCAACTCGTAATGCAGGCCATACCACTTTTCGGCCAACGCAACGAGCATGTCCTCCGCATCCTTCTTGACCCGGGCGACATCGTTGGGCTTGACCGGCCACGACGTGATCTTTGCCAAGTCTTCCCACGAGTCGATGTCATCGACAGCATAAACCCGAGCGGCCTCCGAAGCCGAGGCATGGTTCTGTTTCAAGATACGCACCCATTCCTGCTTGCCAGCCGCATCGTCGGGTAACTCGCGCATGTCTTGGACCCATGGGTAGACCAGTCCACCATCGGGAAACAACTGTCTTTGCCACCGACGCACCGGCTTTAGATCGGGCATGTCGAAATACGCATATCCCAGACAGTACTTTGCGTCACGCAACGGCGTGCAGATCTTCTTGGCAAGGTCATCTAACTTGTTCCGGAAACTGACAGAGAAGACGTCGGGGAATCTGTCACCCCGAGCACGATTCATCTGCATCAGCGAAATGTTCTGGACCTTGATCTTGGCGACGTAGTAGATCTTCCGCTTTTCGTAGAGGTGCAGCGGCGTCGAGTAGGCATGGAAAGGAATGGTATTGAACGCATAATCCTGGAAGTCCTTCACCACCATGTCCGCATAGGCCCCAATGTTTTTGGCTCGCGGGTTCAGGCCACCCCATGATCCTCGGATGTCCTCACCAAACCTCCCGGTCATCCAGCCCTTGTTGACTTCGTTGAACAGCACACCGCCCTCACCGACATGATTCATCCCCGTCGTGATGAAGCGTTCGCCCGTGTGGTCGGCCAGCCACCAGACCCCGTTGTCCTTCTCCAGGTGAATGAAATCCGGATTACCAATAACTTGAGTTTCGGCGGCGCCCGTATTCATCGCCGCATCCAGCTCAGTACGCCGTTCATTAGGCTGCAGCAGATACGCAATCAGATGGCGAATTTCCTCGACCGACATCGTATCAAGTAGACCGCTGGGCATGATCGACGTTTGCATCTCCCGCCGTAACTCGACATCGTCCTTGTCGACGCTAAACATGCTTCCGTCAGCAGCAACGTACTGCTGTTTCTGCCCTTCTTTGCCGACAACCAAACCGGTCAACACCTCCCCGTCGATCGTCAGCAATTGTTGTGGACGATAGTAGGGAGCCATTTCAGCGTTTGGGTTGACAATGTGTTTCAGTAGCCAAGCCTGGTCGACACCGGTTTGCTTATGAATATTGGTCAAATCCGGTCCGACAGCGCTTCCACGGCCCTGCATCGCATGACACTTGTGGCAACCGGCAAACATAGAGTGAAAAAAGAGACGACGCCCAACTGCAACATTGGGCTGGCCCGACTCTTCGGCTTCGAGCAGTGCTACCCAATCCTCAACTCGATCGGCAGGCGGTTTAGCTGCCACCTGTCGTTGGGCAAGTCCTGCTGCGACCAGCGTTCGATTCGCCTCTTCGGCAATCGTCGGATCGGAATCGGACGCCAGCTTCCTTAACACGCCGGCGTGGTCTTGCCCGCTCGCAGACAATCCCGCGATCGCGTCAGCCCGTAGATTTGCGTCGACCGAATCATCATCCGCGATCCTGGCTAACGCGTCCGCCCGCTTCGCGTCTGGATGAATTGCGAGAGCATGGATCGCCTCACGCTGGATACCTCGGAATTCCGATCTTGCGAGCGCGTCCAACGTGGCCGTCGTGAGACGCGGATAGGCCACCTTCACATTGGCTAGCGCGAGTGAGCGCAACGCCGGTGGCTTGCCTTCGTCGAGTACCAACTCAAGCAAAGCTGTATCAGGGGAAAACTCCTTGTTCGCTCCGCCGCTGATCCGCGCCAATGCGGCGATCACCGACAGCAAATCGCGACGGCTGAGGTCGCTTCGGTTGAGAACACCTCTTAGATGCGATTCGTATTGACTGAGCTTCTCGTCTGCAACCCATTTGATACCGACGAATCGCACTTCCGAATTATCGTCTTCTAAAAGCTCGGGAATAGTATCAGTGCGGCCCGGCGCGTTGGAACGCTTCAGTGCTACAGCATAGTGAGCTCGCGCAATTGCATTGGTTTCCGACTGCCACTCGTAGCCCGCCAGTGCCTCGGGACGCTTCGACAAAACATCCATGGCTGCGGTGCGCGTATACGGATCATCACTTCCAAGCTGGACGAAGGCTTCGGCCGTTGAAAGCTCCTGGACGGGTGGGCGGTTTGACGACGGCTCGAGCGTGATTGGCGTCTTGAATTCAACGCGCCAAATGCGTCCGTGGCCATGAACCGGATAGGACAGCTTCACCCAGTCGGTGAAGTAGAGAAAGCGACCGTCGGCGGAATAGGCGAAGTGGACGGGCCGAAACTCGTCGGGGCCGCTGAGAAATGGTTCACGCGTGGCGACGAAGGAGTCTCCGACCGGTTTCAACGAATGCAAATCGACTCGGTTGTCAGTCCATGAGGCGCTGAGCAGCTTTTCGGGGCCATGCGGGATCAAGCCGCATGCCGCTTCACCCAGCGCCCCGATCATACCAAGTGTTCCAGGATTCTCGCCGTACCAGCAGACCAGAGGGTGCAGTCCCGACCTGCCGTATCGATACTCGTAGCCGAAGTCGGCACCGGGAACGATATGCAACAAACGATTCGGCGGAATGGCGTTGGGATCGTTGTCCGTGCTGAAAAGATTCCCCGCCAAATCATAGGCCATACCAAAGGCGTTCCAGTGTCCGGTGGATTGGCGAGTGAGGTTGCTACCATCGGTTCGACAACGATAAGTCGAACCACCCTCGGCGCCACCTGAGAGCTTCACGCCGTCCGAGCCGACGAAGGTGTAATCCGCGCCAAGGTTCTCGCCAAAACCAAACGCGAGCCACTCCGGGTTTGCAGGATCAATCGCAAGTCCTCCAACGCCGTTATGCGGGTAGTCACCATCGGTTTCGCAAACGACCAGTTTTTCCGGCTCACCTTCCGCTTGCATTTTGGTAGACGCATGTGGAAAACGACCAATAAACCAGCGAGTGCTCACATAGAGATGCCCGTCGGGACCAAACAGCAGATCCGTACTAAAGGTGTGACCTTCGTAGAAAACGGAACGACTATCAGCGATGCCGTCCTCGTTTTTATCTTCGAAAACAAGAATCCGATCCGTCTTGGGTCCCTCATAGCCTGAGTTGCGTTTGTGGGTGTGATTCTCCTGAACAAACACTCGGCCATCGGGCGCGACCGCGATTCCCACCGGCGTGACGATTTCCGGATTTTGCGCGAATAACGTGACACGCTCAATGTTCGGGTGATGAACCTTCGGCGTGAATCCGGTCTTCTCGCGGGATGCCCACGAGGCGTCGTCTTGGCCATGAATGGAAGAAACGGCTAAAGAGCAGCAGGCGGCGACAAAAACGAGGCTGTATGGTTTCATTTGCATAATGTTCTGCTGAGTGAAATTCGCAAGCCGCTCGTAAACGTGGACTGGTTGAAAACGCACGTCAACAATGTCTCGCTTACACTCGGGTTAAGATTGCTAAATACTTCTGTGCTACTTTATCTCTCGAAGTGGCTCATCAACGATGAAGGCTTCAGGGAAATTTGCCGCCTGCACTCCATCACGATTGCGAAGGCGTTTGTTCTGTTGGCGTCCACGTGGCGGATTTAGCGGAATCTCCATCCCTCCCAGTTCCGCCATCATTGTGTAGAGCCGTTCCTGCATCTGTTGCTTAGTCTTGGCGAATTCTGGACGATGGATGAGGTTGTTTTGCTCTCCCGAATCGGCCTGAATGTCGAACAGCTCATCCGTATCCCAAAGTCCGTAATACGTCGTGTACTTGTACTGCTTTCCGCGCAGGGAGAAATGCGTTGGCGTTTGCGGGTAGTTCTGTTCCCAGTAATAGACGTAAAGGAAGTAGTCGCGCCAGGGGATCGTCCGGCGTTGTGCTGACGAAACCTGAGCCAAAGACAGGAAGCTCTGTCCATCCATGTGTGGCGGCTTCTTCAGTCCCATGGCCTGCATGACCGTTGGAGCGATATCAATATTGGCCACGACCTGCTCGACCACCGATCCACCTTCGATGATGCCGGGGCACTGCATCAGCATCGGCACACGGCTCGATGTCTCGTACGCGACGCGCTTGTCGAACAATCCATGTTCGCCAAACATGAACCCGTTGTCACCCATGTAAATGACCAGGGTCTCTTCGTAGATGCCCATCTGCTTTAGCTGCTGCACAACGGCACCCACGCTATCATCAACGCTTCTCAGAGCCTCGCAATATCTTTTGTAGAATCCTTCGACGCCTTGACCAGTATGCAGCGCAAAGTCCATGCCGTGCCAACTGTTGCGCTGGTCTAGCAGCCAACGAGGACGATTCTTCAAGTTGTGTTTTAGAAGTTCGCTCGACGCCGGAAATTCAAACGACTGGTCTTTGAGCGAGTCTTTGTACTGGGGTTCCGGTGTGAACGGATCGTGCACGGCCTTGTGCGATAGATACAGAAAGAACGGTTTATCTCGATCCGTCTGCTGCTCAAGAAACTCAATTGCCTTTCGTGTCAGCAAAGGCGTAATATAGCCATCCTGCGGTACCCGGCGTCCATTGTCGTTGATCGTGTATTGAGGTCCTGGTGGGTAGTACTTTCCTTGGCCTTTAAAGCTAAACCAATAGTCAAACCCCGGGCGAGGATTGTCGTTTGCATGGCCCATATGCCACTTACCGACAAATCCGGTTTTGTAGCCCGCCTTCTGAAGGTACTGGGGGAAGAACAGGGTCCCGTCTGGAACGGCGCGCTGGTTGTCGATCACCCGATGTCGAAACGTATAAAGCCCAGTCAGGATCGACGCGCGACTGGGCGAACACAGTGACGTCGTCACGAATGCAT
>JANQQA010000040.1 GCA_028285205.1 Bythopirellula sp.
ATCGAAGTGCTCGATTCGGGTTTGGCGATTGGCGCCATCACGACGCTGCGCGAGATTGTTTCGCATGACGTTATCGACCGTGAGTTTGGGTTGCTGCGCGACGCGGCTAGCAGGGTTGCCAGCCCGCAGATTCGCAACGCGGGTACGCTGGGGGGCAACCTGGTTCAGGACGCTCGCTGTTGGTACTACCGGCGCGGCCTTGACTGTTACCGAGCCGGCGGAAATATCTGCTATGCGGACGGGCCCCAAGCGATGAACCGAGAGCACGCCGTCTTCGGCGCAAGCCGTTGCGTTGCTGTCAGCCCATCCGACACAGCGACGGCGCTGGTGGCTCTCGATGCCGTCATGCGCATCAAGAGCCTGGATGGCGAGCGCCTCGTGCCGGCCGCTGATTTCTTCGTGGGTCCCGAACGACAGATCACTCGGATGACGGCGCTCAGGCCAGGCGAGCTGCTGGTCTCGGTCGAGATTCCGAATGACTGGGCCGGCGCCCAGTTCCATTTTGAAAAGGTGGCGGATCGCAACGTCTTCGACTTTGCGCTCGTTAGCATCGCCTCTGCAATGCGGTTAGAAAACGGCGCGATTGATGACTGTCGGTTCGTGCTCGGCGGAGTAGCTTGTACGCCGCAGAGGCTCCACCGCGTCGAGCAAGCGGCCGCAGGTGGTATTCCCTCCGAGACCTTGGCGAGCGAGCTTGCGGACTTGGTCGTCGCGGGGGCCCAGCCGCTCAACTACAACCACTTCAAGATACCGCTCATGCGGAACCTCGTGAAGAAGGCGGTGCGGGGATAGTTAGATGGAAGGTATCGCCACGTTCAAAAAAGATGTCTGGGGCCGAGAAGTGCTCCTCGGTGTGTCGTGGGACTTGTTGTGGGTAGTCGTGGCGCTGTCGTTTGCCGCGATCGCCCTGCACGCGATAGTCGTGGCCACGAGAACGAGACCACCACGCCCCTCGAGTGCCGGGCCGAGGGTGGTCAGGCACCGTACCGTCGACCGGGTCTTTCATTGGGGTATGGCTGCCAGCGTGCTGGCGCTGCTTGCGACGGGCGTACTGCCTATCGTTGGCATCGACTTTCCTTGGCTTGTTGTCCATTGGTGGGCAGGACTTGCGCTCACCGCAGTTGTGCTGTTTCACATCGTCCAGTCGACGCTGTGGCGGCGTCTACGATCAATGTGGGTCTACTCGGAAGATCTGCGTGAACCCTTCGACGCAAACAAGAAGCCGGGCAAGTATTCCCTGGCCCAAAAAGCAATGCACGCGGCCGTAACCGTTCTGACTCTCCTGGTCGTCGCCACGGGTCTGGTCATGTTCGCGATGATCGATACGCCTTTCTGGGATCGAAGCAACGCGATTGCTGAGAACGTGCTTGGCTGGGTGTTCTTCCTCCATGGCCTCTCTACCCTTGGTCTCATCGCAGTGATTGCTCTTCACGTCTACTTTGCGATTCGGCCTGAGAAGCGTTTCTACACGCGATCGATGATTAGCGGCTGGATCTCCGAGGATGAACTCAAGAGCAGCCACGATCGAGTTCGTTGGGCGACGGACGACAATACGCTCGAGTCCTAGACGCGAGGCAGGGCGTTTTGAAGTTCGCGACTTCGGAATAGAGCGGTACTAATGTTCCATCGGCTCCGCACACAAACGAGTTGCGGAATAGACCGCGATCACCTCTCAGTCTTCCTCGCCCTGGCGATTTTGGGAGTAGGTCCAATCGTTCCGGAGGCAGGAGCGGCTGAGCTGTCGGGTAAGCAGATCGAGCTGCGCCGCGCTTCCAGCGCACCAGTCATCGATGGCTGCCTCGACGATGCGCTTTGGCACGGGACTACACCGTTTCGCGATCTCCATCAGGTAATTCCAACCGAATATGCGGACCCTTCCGCAGCAACCGATTGGTACGTTCGCTACGATGAAAAGACGCTATTCGTGGCTGCGCGCGCCTACGATTTGTCACCGGACGCCATCGTGGCCCGGACGCTGCGGCAAGGGGCGGCTATCGACGACGACGATACGCTGCGCATTCTCGTCGACGCATTCAATACTAAGCGTAGCGGCTACTTGTTCGCGCTGAACCCGAATGGCGTTCGCTACGATGCCATTTACACGAACGGCACCCGAACGAACGACGAATGGGATGGCATCTGGCGCGGCGCTGCTCGACGAACTGCAGACGGTTGGTCTATGGAAATGGCCATTCCTTTCAATACCATCAAGTTCGATCCCCAGAACGAGACCTGGGGGCTCAATTTCTGGCGTGAGATTCCGCGGAACAATGAGACGATCGCGTGGAGTTCGAGAAACGGAGTCGTGAACCCAACGGTTTCCGGCGAGGGTACCGGTTTTCGCGAAATCAGTCAGGGGGTTGGGCTCGATCTCGTGCCTTCCGTCAGTTCCTTCTTCAGCAAAGACCGTATCGGAGACGCAACCGACAACGAACTCAATCCAGCCCTCGACGTCAGCTACAAGATTGGGAACTCCATCAATGCGCTTGTTACTTTCAATACGGATTTTGCAGCCACGGAAGTGGACGACAGGCAGCTGGACTTGCAGAGGTTTAGCCTTTTTTTTCCAGAGAA
>JANQQA010000316.1 GCA_028285205.1 Bythopirellula sp.
TACTTGCTGCTTCGAGCCCCAGTTGCTGACCAACCAACTTAGCGCGTCCGGCGCTGTCGCCGGTTAGCAGTCGGGTGTCAATGTTCATCGCTCGACACACGCTTAGTGCCTGGCCTGCTTCTGGACGCAACTGCTCCTCAAAGCGGAAGGCTCCGCGCACCTTGCCCGCCCAGCCGACAAAAACCCACTGAGAACCATTATCTTGAACGAGTCGTTGTTCTAGTGACTGGGGAAATTCAAGCTCGGCTTCTTCGAACAGCCGGCGGCTACCGAGCAGCACGTCGCCCAGCGCTGCATGCGAACTTCGCAGACCTCTGCCTGGCAGCGTGCTAACGTTGACCGACATCGGAGACGACTTGGTCGATTCGTTTCGTTTAGCAAATTGCGCGATCGCATGTGAGAGTTGGTGTGTCGAACCTGCCGCCAATGAGGCAGCAACCGACAGCACTTCCGCCTCGCACTCACCATCGCCGAGGAGCAGTTCCGTAGCCAGTGGCTGTCCCTCGGTGAGAGTTCCTGTCTTGTCAAAGCACGCGAATCGAACGTCTGACAACTTCTCCAAGATCCTGCCGCTGCGGAAAAGGACACCATTTTCGGCTGCTCGACCCAGGGCAGCCCAGACCGCCATCGGCGTTGCCAACCCAAGTGCGCAAGGGCAGGCGATGAGTGCCACGGCAAGCCCAGTGAGAATGCCACTGTCGATCCCTTGGACGGCTGCTTGCCTCCAACCCGCACCGATGGCGATCAAACAGACGGCCGGTACAAACCAAGCCGTAATTCGATCAGCGACTTGTTCGTGACGCCCCTTTTGACTGCGTGCAGTGCGTATGAGCTTGATCAGCCGCGACAGCGTTTCTTGTCCGTTCTCCGAGGTAACTTCGATACGCAAGTCACCATCGACATTGAGCGTACCACCGTAGACCGCGTTGCCCGCTGCACTCACGGCAAATTGCGATTCTCCGGTGACCATCTGTTGATCGAGATGTGCTTCTCCACCTACGATCGTTCCGTCGAGAGGAATCCGTTCCCCTGGCAAGACTCGTAATACGTCGCCCGTTCGCACGCTGGTTCGCGGCGACTCCTGATAGCTGCCGTCAGGTTGCAGGCATCGCACGGTTTCTGGCAGCAGGTCCGCCAATCGATCGAGGGACTCGCCGGTGCGCAGTTTTCCCTTAGCTTCCAGCCAGCGGCCTAGCGATACAAATACCAGTACCATCGAGCCGACCTCAAAGTACACGTGACCCTCTCCGCGAACTACGGACACGATAGAGAAGCCATACGCAGCGGCAACGCCTATGAGTATCAATAGATCCGTGGTCACGGTTCGCCGGCGCAGGGACTGTTGGACTCCCTGCAGGATGGGTTTGCCGAGCAGCCAGAGGACGGGCAGCGAGAACAGTAGACTCGCCCAACGAAAGACGTTTCTGAGAGCGCTAGCAAGTGGCCCCGCAATTTCACTGTCTGGGTAAACGCTTTGGCTCCAAAGCGCCATCGTAAAGACCATGACATTCATGGTGAAGAAGATCGCCAAGCCCAACCGCAGAAGATGGTTGGCCATAACGCCCTGTTGGGCATCAACATGATCTAGACTTGCCACTGTTCGGCAACCCGAACAGCAGTAGTCGATTTCTTGTCCTGTCGAGGCCTTGCCGAGCGTGAACCCAGCTGGCAGAGGAAGTCCGCAGAACGCGCAGTATCTCTGAGTCTCGGCGGCATTCACGGCGGTGAAACAATTTCGATCTGCAACGCGGGAAACAGATACACGATCGTGTAGTACACGGCATACAGCCAAAAAAACAGCCAAATTCCCCTGACATACCACGGAATACGATTGCCGACATAGCTATGCCAACGGTGCTCGACGTCCGCGGGCGTGCTTTTTGGGGGTACTTCTTCGGCGGCGGTCTCTAGGTAATCGGCCATTGGTCCAAGTCCTTACTTCATGACGGAATTGCAGAATTCCAGATCGTTTGCATTGCCGTCAAGTTTTGCTTCGGTTTCCAACATCGTCTGTTTCGGGCCCTCAATGTTGTTAAACATTCCGTGCATGGCCGCCCAACCGAGTAAACAAAGGAATCCGGCGCTTGCAAGCAAATAGTTCATTAGCGGGGCCACTGCGAAGATGCCCTCTTGCGCTGCTTGCTCGTCAGAACGTACGAGTCGCACGAACTCGATAAACTTGCTTCCAAACCCGAAAGCACAGAATCCGAGGACAATCACCGCGAGACAAAGAATGACCTTGCTTTTCATAGCGTGTTACTCAAGTGGATTCTGAATTTGCTCTTCCAGCGGCACAAAGTCCTCGTACGCGGGGTACTCCTCAAGCCACGATCCTAGCCATTGGATGTAGGTGATCATGGCAATCCCGCGCTTGTTTGGTTTGCTGGGGTCGTCGTCATCAAAGAACCAAGGGTACTTGGGCATGGGTGAATTGGGCGAGAGCGATGTGGGGTCGTGAAAATGGACGGCGTGCCAATCGTTGCCACGACGGCCACCTTCGCGACTCAGATCGGGTCCGACGCGACGGGTACCCCACATCACCGGGCGATTGAGGACATTCTGATATTCATCGGATGAAGCCACTTTGCCCCAGCGGGCACTCTCGTTCGACACCGGACGAATGAACTGGCTGTGGCAGTGCCAGCAGCCCTCACCTACGTAGGACTTGTGTCCCAGCTCAAGCGCTTCGGCCAAGTTCTCTTGGTTCGACTCACCGAAGTATGTCTTGAATTGCTCGGGATAACGGAGGCTCAGATCTTCGAACTGGTAGATCAGATTCTGGTTATCAGCCAGTTCTTCTAAGGACTGCTCGGGCAAATCCCGATAGAGCAGAATCGGCACGAGCGCATTCGACAGAAATGCGAACAAGAAAAACCCCAATCCGCCAATCAGCAAGATTCCCGACTTGCTTTCAAACATAAATGAATTCCTTCGCCTCGATAGCCAATCTTAGACGGCAGCGTTTGCTTGTAGTGAAAGTCGCCAGGTTTTCCAAAGGTTGTACACGAATGCCAATTGACCGCCAATGATCGCCAAGCCGGCGAACAGTCGCGTGATCCAGAACGGTTGTGAACCGTCGACCGAGACTTCCCATGGTTGCAGCGATGCCCAGTAGTAACCCTGAAAGACGCCTGCAAGGGTCAGGTCAATGAACATGACCGTGATTCCACCCAAGGAAAGCCAGAAATGCCACTCGCACAACGCACGGCTGTACCAGGATTGCTTGAGCAATCTGGGGAACAAGTAAGTCATCATGCCAAAGAACCACATGCTGAACACACCAAACATGACCAGATGCGCGTGTCCGACCACCCAGTCGGTAAAGTGGATCAACTTTTGGAACGTACGCGTCACCTGCATGGCGCACTGTGCGCACGTGATAAAGTAAAGCACCATTCCCGTGTAGAACCATCGAATGGGCAGGTTTGTGACCACGGCACGTCCGGATCCCCAAATGGTGCCAAAGAAGTTGATAATCACCGTCGTGACTACGAATTCAACAGCGACCGTCGAAACAATGGCACCATATTCGAGAAAGTCAGGGATCGGTGTGTAAAGAAAGTGGTGAATGCCGTTGAGCGGGTAGAAAAATGCCAACCCCCAGAATCCGACTAGCGAGAGGCCATGGCTCCAGATCGGCTTTTGCAGCAGAATGGGCACGAAGTAGTACATCAGACCCCACGCCAAAGGCGTGACAAAAAGCCCGACTAGATCGTGAATAAACAGTCCGCCGATCGCTCCCGCGCTAGTCCCCGGAACAAAGTACTCGGGCACGAAGTTGCCCATCGCGTAGGTCAGGAAGGTCCATACGAAGGCTGCCATGAAGTACCACAGCGTAACGTACAGTGGTCCGTTCGTGCGGACAATCGGAGCCATGAAATTTAGGGCCACTAGCGCTAATCCGACTAGCGCTAGCGGATCGATCCACACCGGCGTTTCTCCCCACTCGATACCTTGCGCCTGACCCATGAGAATGCCCACAGCCGTCGAGCAGACGACGACTTGCCAAGCAACAAAGATAAAGTAAGACAATCCGCGATGTAGCACCGGCTTGAGCGTCAGCCTGGGTACCGCCCAATGCAACGCTCCAAGAAAACAGTTGGCAAGAAATCCATAGGCAATCGCGTTGGTGTGGACCATCCGCCACCGTCCGGGCGAAAGGTATTCGCTTCCCTGCAGTGGATTCCACTGCACTAGCTGCAGCGCCATCAGCAGCCCACCGGCGAGCGAAATAAATAGATACGTAAGTGCGGCCAGGAAATACCAGCACACGAGACGTTCTTCTACCAACGTCCCCACATCGGTTTCCGCATCAAGAGGTGTTGGGGTATCCGTTGTTTGCGATACGTCACTCATTGCCGCTCCGACACACGTTGATAGGGTACATACTCTCCCAAGGGATAGATCAGCGCGAGCGTCCAGCCAAAGACTAGATGAGTCGCGGCAGCAACCCACGGCGGAACGCGATTCACGATCAGATTCTCCTCGGACATGTCGATGACCGCAGGTTGCAGCCACGAGAGGATACCGTAGAAATTAATCACCCAGATCAGTAGCGACACGATCGTGGCGATCACAAGTTTTGTGCCCATCGATTTGGATGCTCCCCAGCGGCTCAGCGCCAGATACACCGGGATACCTAGCAGCATACCGGTTCCCAGATAAAGGCAGCACCCAATAGCCAGCATCAGACCGTTCTGCGCCTCCGGTAGAGCGAACACTTGGTCGCCCAATGGAAACGTCAGATAGGTGCGAATTAATTCGAGCGGATGTCGGCCCGTCAGCACTGCACCTACGACATTGAACAACAGGCTGGCCATGGCGCCGAAGATGCCGAGAATGAACCCCGTGGTTGCATAGTAGGCGGTGTAGTACCCTGTGGGGCGAAACGCAGGATACTCCGTTTCGGAAGCAATCTGAGCCTCCAAATCTGCGACGCGTTGTTTGAGTTCGGCAAGATCCGATTTTTTTGCATTGGTATCCATCGCGTCACCCTCAGGCTGCTTCCTTCTCGGAGTCTTCGCTTGGCTGCGCAGACTCGGGATCAACGGCAGGTTGGCTCGGCAGGTCAGCTTCACTCAACGGCGGGTTACCTTGCCGACGCCGATTGCCGGTTTCCTTGATGAAATGGACGAGTTGCCAAATCGCATCAGGATCATCCTCGAAGGTCTTAGCGAACGCCGGCATTGGTGTTCCGTTGATTCCTGAGGCGATTCGACGATACACATCGATAAACCGATCTCCTCCACGTAACATGCCAGAAGATAAATCAGCTGCGGCGGTCTTATTGCCCCAAGCATCCGTGCCCACGTCGACATTCCCCATCGACCCGCCTCGGCCGTACGTGCCGTGGCACTTCGCGCAGCCCTTGGACAAGAAGATTTGGTGACCTGTGCGAATTGTGTCTTCGGTCATGGTCGGCATTGGGGTAGCCGGCATCACGAGTTGACTTCCTGCCTCCTGCCAGGGAGTGAGGATATCCGCGATGACCTCCTCCAGATACTCATCGTCTGGCAATTCCTCATCGTCGAAAGCGATTCCCGCCAATTGCTTCTCCAACTGCCCACGGTAAGTCAGAGCAAGAACATACTCCACAACGGCATCGAGTTGTTCGTTAGAAAAGCGATCAAACGAAGGCATCGAAGTACCCGCGACACCACGCTTGATTGTATGCACGAGGTCCGCACGGCGCGGCTTCGTGCCGTAGGGTGTCGAGGTGAACTTAAAGATCCCAAGCGTGTAGTTTCTGGGCTTGGGGTTGAGGTGCTCGGCGACGGGCCCATTGCCATCGCCGTTCACTCCGTGGCACTGAACGCAGTAGTAAGTGTAGAGTGAATAGCCGAGTTTCAGTTTGTCAGTCGATTCCTCCGTCCCCAGCAGAATTGGTTTGTCAGGTGTACCCGTGGACTTTCGAAGCTGTTCCGCGATGTCCCGTTGCAACGTTTTGTATACTTCCAACTCCTCGTCGTCTTCGATGTCCGCCGTTAGTTCAACGACCTCTGGAGCGGGAGTGAAGCGCGGTGGCTCCGCACGACGGCAGCCCATTGGCGACGTCGCGATAAACACGAGCACCAATAAGATACTGCTTCGACCGGATGAGATATTACAGAGACTCCTGGTTTCGCAGAGTCCCGATTCGCGTGTGCTTAAACGTGCCATGAGATGGCCCTGAAGCTCGAAAAACAACTTGCAGCTCCGTCGAATAGACCTTTCGATAACCTTAACTTATACTCTCGAACAGATTTCAGTCTATACTGAGCAAAGTGTTCCCGGCTAAATGATACCGTCGAGTTTATCGACGCCTAACTGCATGTCAAGGTGCAGTTTTGCACCGCGATTGAGAGGTGTTCGCTGTTTTCTCAAACCTCAGAGTACGCGCTACGCGCTGTAGCCCATCTGGCAACTTGCGAAGGGGGCATGAGCACGATTCCAAAACTTTCCGAGGGGATTCATGTCAATGCACCCTACTTGCGGAAGGTGATCGACAAGTTGCGGGAAAGTGAAATCGTCGGGGCGCAGCGCGGCACTGGTGGTGGGATCTATCTGATGTCGGATCCCGCGGAGTTAACCATGCTGGATGTTCTTAATGCGGTAGAACCGCTCAAGCGAATTGAGAGCTGTCCGTTGGGCCGGCCAGATCACCTGAAGCTGTGCCCGCTCCACTCTGAGTTGGATGAGGCCATCGGCCACATCCGGAAGCTGCTCAGCAGCCGCACGATTGCTGAGCTTCTGACAGCACGTCGCAACCACAGCCGTTGTGGGTTTCCCAAACTCGAAGAGCTCTGCCAGCTGCAGTAGCATCACGCCGCTTTGGCTTACCCATTGCCCTCGTCGGCATGAATATTGCGAAATCAGCCGAGTGTCGATGAACACACCTGATTTCCCGGCTATTTGGAGCTGAAGATCTATCTTCTTGCCCCAATTTGGGGCTTGCTGTGCGCACTATCTACGCACTTCCCAGGAGACAACAACGAGCGTTTGATCTTAAGACCCGGGACACGGCGCTAATAAAGGCAAGTCAAATCTATTCTCATTGTCTAATTGGACGCAACGTTGCAGCTACCGATTAAACGCCTGATCTCCACTTTGGTCTGCTTTCTGACGACCTGTGTCATCGCGACCCTGGTCTACGTTTCCCACGGATGGAACATCGTGGATGCGGTGTACATGGTCGTGATTACGATCTTCGGCGTCGGCTACGGCGAGGTCCAGCCGATCGACACACTTACACTGCGCACCGTAACGATGATGCTAATTGTCGTCAGTTACGGCTGCGTCATTTACATTGCTGGAGGGTTTATTCAGATGATGATGGAAGGTGAAATCAATCGCGCGATGAACCGTCGCCGGATGACGCGTGGGATCGAGGAACTGACGGATCACACAATACTTTGCGGCTACGGCCGGGCAGGCCACATCCTCGCCCGAGAGCTGATGCGGTCGGAAACTTCCTTTGTTGTGATCGACACCGACAAGGACAAACTCCAAGATGCCGAGGCGCGTGGAATGTTGGTGCTGGAAGGAGACGCCGTGGAAGAATCGGTATTAGAACGAGCCGGAATATCGCGGGCGAGAGTCTTAGCGACTGTATTACCAGACGATGCTGCAAACGTCTTCATCACACTCACCGCCCGTGAGCTGAACCCGACTGTCGAAATCGTTGCTCGGGCCGAAAACCCCTCAACCGAAAAAAAACTCCTCCGTAGCGGAGCCAGCCGGGTCGTATTACCCGCCGTCATTGGGGGGCAGCGCATGGCGCAACTCATCACTCGACCAGGCGCGGAAGAAATGCTCGCGTCGAGCGACGGCAACAGCGAACTTCAACACGAGCTGGAACAAATCGGCCTCAAGCTTGAAGAGATGCAAGTCGATATCGGGTCGCCGCTCGATGGGCATCAGACCGGAGACATCGAATTGAAGGGCAATCAGAGCTTCTTAATTGTGGCCGTTCGGCGGGCCAATGGTGAGATCGTCGTCGATCCGCCCCCTGACTGTGGCCTGGTGGGAGGTGATTCGGTGATACTACTCGGACACGCCGGCGAACTGCCACAGTTGACCCGTCGCTACGCTGCTACCGAAGAGATCATGTATCGCGGATCGAAATTGACGATCTCAGAATAGACCGCCAAGGGTACCGACACCGCTTGGCCAATGATCCGACGACTGCCCTGTCATGCCGAGGTGGCCCCGAGCAATGCAAACTCTGTGTTTACGTCCAAGGTAGGCCCGCCGTGTCTGCATCCCACCCGCTACATTTCCGCGGAAAAAAGTGTAGGACGAACGAGACTCGGTCGCTAGAATTGCGAGTAGCTTCGCTCGCTAGGCCGTACTGCCGTCACTTAGTGTGACGCGCGCATTGCGGCCGTGTACTTTTCAATCCGATCAACCAGCGTTCGCTGATGAGAGGCTGGGCCGCTGGCGATAATCGCGTAGTGGAGACCGTCGTAATGGGGACGAGCAGTACTCCTTGGCAGTCCAAGAAGCACAACGCCTTCACCTTGGTAGAACTCTTGGTAGTGATTGCCATCATCGGCGTCCTAGTGGGACTTCTGTTGCCAGCCGTACAAGCGGCTCGAGAGGCGGCTCGTCGTTCAGAGTGCCTCAACAATCTCAAGCAACTCGCATTGTCCGCCCACAACTACCACGGTACTCGCGAGCGGTTGCCCATTAGCAATAGCTATAATCCTGGGATCGATGGCACTTGGAGCAGCGAAGGCGGAGGGATGAATCGCAGCTGGATCGTCATGCTCTTGCCGTTTGCCGAAGAGCGTGCGCGATACGATCAAATCGATCTGACGAAGCGGCAGCTTGATCGCTCGCTGAACGCATCAGGAGTATCCAATCGTTCGGTCGTGCAGCAAAACCTCCCCTTCGTTTTGTGCCCCTCCGATGACGAAGCTGCCGAGCCCAAGAAGCGGGTTGATCATGCTGCCAACGTCGAGTTAGCGCTGACGTGCTATGCAGCCAATATCGGAGACCACAACAATGGCGGTTTAGGCGTTGGTCATCCGCCGGGGTGGGGCAACATGGGCGGCAGCCTGGAAGTTACGGAAGTGGCTCGCCGGACGCGTGGTGTGATTTCTCGCTACGGTTGGAGTGCAGCGTTCAAGGAGATTTCCGATGGGCTATCCCGGACATTCTTGGCCGGTGAAGTGGTCCCTTCCTGGGATGGACTGCAAGACTGGGGACATCAAAACCTGGCTACCACGGCCTTTCCCATGAACTTCCGGAACCAGGACTGGGCCGACGGACGGCTTGTGTCAGGCCGGGACTGGGCCTATCAAGCACTCTATCGCAGCTTTCACCCAGGCGGTGCCCAGTTCGCACTCTGCGACGGGTCGGCCACTTTTCTTTCGGAGAGCATCGACCACGCAACTTTCCGGGCTTATGCTTCCCGGTTGGGTGAAGAGGTATCATTAGAACCTCAATGATCCGTGTTGGCGACCACTCCCCCTGCGTGCAGCGGAATCCCTTCAGAGGAGCAAGATGAAACTTGAGCAGCCGCACTATGGTCTGGGGCTTGGGCTATGTTTGATATTGGGCTTCGCGGGCTGCGGACGACAAGGTCCCGTGGTGGCGCCCGTAAGTGGAACGGTAACTTACAACGGCGCTCCTCTGAAGGAAGGTGGTATCACTTTTGCCCCCTCGCAAGGTCGCTCTGCCTTCGGCCGCATCGTCGACGGGCAGATTATTGAAGTCACCACGAATACCACAGGCGACGGTGTCATTGTCGGCACAGCAGCAGTTGGCATCCAAGCCACAACAAACCTCGGCAAGATGCAGGGGCCGCATCGGCCGATCATACCTCAGCGGTATTTCGACCCAGCCACAGCGAATCTATCCGCGAACATTGTGGCCGGAGAGCCAAACGAACTCCGCTTCGACCTCGTCGATTAGCAAGTGCCAATCAACAATGCTTCGCAGCGACCAAGCTACCGAGTATCTTACGCCGACAGTATCTCTCGAATCACATGGCCTTCTACATTGGTCAATCGGCGTTCAATCCCGTTATGTTCGAACGTCAGCCGTTCGTGATCGAGCCCCAAGAGATGTAATATCGTGGCATTGAAATCGTACAGCGGTTGCACGTCCTCGACCGCTTTTTGCCCTAACGCATCCGTCGAGCCGTGGCTTACCCCCGGTTTCACACCCGCTCCAGTCAGCCAACAGGTGAAGCCATCCGGATTGTGGTCGCGGCCTTTGGCTCCCTTTTGGAAGAACGGCATCCGTCCGAACTCGGTACACCACACGATGAGCGTTTCGTCGAGCAAGCCACGTGATTTCATATCGGTAATGAGGGCAGCAGTTGGTTGATCCAACACTGCAGCGTGTTTGTCGTACTGCTCCTTGAGTTTGTTGTGTCCATCCCAGTTGAGTTCTCCGCCGCTTGCGTAAGCCCCATTGAAAAGCTGTACGAATCGCACGCCACTTTCAATCAGCCGTCGAGCGAGAATGCAGTTACGGGCGAATGCCGCTCGGATAGGGTTCGATTCGTCGTCCGCGCCGTAGCTCTTCAGAATGTGGGCAGGCTCGGTATCTAGATTGGTAATCTCAGGTACGCTGAGCTGCATTCTCGCAGCGAGTTCATAACTGGCAATCCTCGCGGCGAGTTTGAAGTCACCTGGATTCTGCTGCAGGTGGCGTTCGTTCATTCGTTGCAACAACGTCCGCGCCGCGAGATCGCTTTCTGCAGTCACCCTCGGTGGACTGAGGTGTCGAATTGCCTCCTTTGAACTGAGCGGAGTCCCCTGAAAGGCGGCGGGAAGAAATCCTGGTCCCCAGTTGTTAGAACCGTTCTGCGGAACGCCGCGTGGATCAGGAATCGCTACGTACGCCGGCAGGTTTTGATTCTCACTTCCCAGCGCGTAGCTGACCCACGCACCAAGACTGGGAAAGCCATCCAGAGGGGTACCCGTCGACAGGAAGTTCTCCGCCGGTCCGTGCGTGTTGCTCTTGCTGGTTAGCGAGTGAATAAATGCGATGTCATCAGTCAGCTCGGCGAGGTGCGGAATCAGGTCACTGACCCATTTGCCCGTCTGTCCTCGCTGTCGGAATCGATATTGCGGGCGAGCAAGGTTGCCAGCGGGTCCCTGGAACGTCACGGCAGGGCCATCTTTCAGTGGCTGGCCGTCGTGCTTGATGAGTTCTGGCTTGTAGTCCCAAGTTTCGAGCTGACTGACCGCCCCAGCGCAGAAGATCACGACAACATTCTTGGCTTTCGCAAGATGATGACTTTCGCGAGGCGCGAACGGTCGGTCGGGCTGAATGTTCGGACGGTTCGCGAGCAGTCGGTCGGTGCCGAGCAAATTCACCAGCGCAATCGAACCGAGAGCCGTAGCCGAGTCGGCGAGAAAACTGCGTCGGCTGAGCAACTGACGACCTGGATCGGATAGTTGGCAGAATGGTTGGATCATGTTTCGCCGATACTTCGGCTCTCAACGTTTGGTATGCCAGCGGCTTGTATTGCGTTAAGGAAAAAACAGGAACTCGCTACTGTTGAACAAAGCGCGGCCAAGTGTCGCCAAGCCATGCTGGCGGACGATAGGTTCCGCGTCGATGATTTCGTCGTGCATGGGTTCGCGGCTTAGTGCGATCCAGTAAGCGTGTCGAATCTGCTCGCTGACATCCTCACCGACCTCAGCCTGCACTCTCTCCGCAAACGCCTCTGCCTGGTCGATCGTGAATCGACTGTTCAGCAGATTCAATGCTTGAATCGGAGTCGTCGATTCGATTCGTCGCGGTGTACTTTGACCTGCGTCTGGGCAATCGAACGCCCCGAACACGGCATCTCGCTCCCGTCGCACCTTGTGGGCATAGATCATGCGGCGCAACCCGTCGTCTGTGAACGACTCGATGGGAGTGAAACCCGATAGCCCACCTCGCTGCTTGAACAAGTTGAATCCGGGCCCGCCCGTAGTCAGGTTCAGCTGACCGCTTACGGCGAGCATGCAATCGCGAATCGCTTCAGCTTCTAGACGGCGCGACGGATAGCGCCACAGAAGCCGTGCGTCCGCATCTTTCGACGCTGCAATCATGTTTTGTGCGGTTGACTGGCGATACGTGGCCGACAGCACAATCAACCGGTGCATGTGCTTGATTGACCAGCCCGAACGAATCAATTCTTGAGCCAGCCAATCCAACAATTCGGGGTGCGAGGGTTTGGCGCCGTTGCGCCCGAAGTCATTCGCTGTTTCCACAATTCCGATGCCGAAGTGCCCTTGCCAGATGCGGTTCGCCATGACTCGGGCGGTGAGTGGGTTCTCCGCGCTAGCAATCCACAGGGCAAGTGCCTCACGCCGCTGCTGTTCGGCAGTTTCATCGGGAAGTGCCACGTCGCCGAACGCGCTCAACACGGCGGGGACAACCGGCTGCTGTGGCCGTTCTGGATCACCGCGAGCAAGTACGTGAATGTCATCTGGTTTGCGAAAAGTGCCGGCAAACGCTATCTGCCCTCTCTCGGCAGACTTGATTTTCGCATGTAGTCCTTGCTTCTCCTCCAACAGGCGATTCGCTTCCTGCTTCTCATCATTATCCAGTTTTGAAACTCGGAATGGCGTGCTTTCCTTAGTTGCAGCGCTCGGCGGTAGACGATCCGTCGAATCCGCGACTAGCCGCCAATCTTCTCCGGAAGCAACTTCAATGCGATATTCGGAAGCCAGCCGATCCTTGAATTTCTCCTCCCGATCACGGCCCCACATGACACGAGTGATTTCGTGCTCTTCGGTAAATTCCAACTCCACCCAGCCTTTGCCAACGGCGTTGGACATCCAGCTTCGTGAATTCCCGTATTCTCCATCGTTGATGAAACGACGTTCGTGGCGATTCGCGACCGTCGTGTCACCAGAGGTGGTGACAGTGGTACCAAGGTTCGAAATCGCGATGTTCTCCCCAGCTGTGTTGAACACTTCGAGTTCATCGATACAGGGTTCTAGACTGTTGGTGGCAAGCACCGTAAAACGCAATCGCTTCGCAGTCACTGGAGCGAAGCAATCGATGTTGACCGATGGCGACACGACCTGACGCAGCGAAAGATCTCTTGCGAGTGCTTGAGCGTCAACGCTCGTGTTCGTTTCCGAAACGAGCGCTTCCGCGTTTCGCTCGGAACGAGGACGAGCAAACGGCACGAAACGTATCAATTGCTTGTCGATTTCCGCCATCCGCTGCCTCAGCGAATCCGCCTCTTTTCGCGAAGCCTCGGCCTGGCGCGAGTGCATCTCACGTTCCTTATATTCCACACCCGCGACAAAGGACTGCATGCTGTAGTAGTCCTTCGCACTAATCGGGTCGAACTTATGATCATGGCACCTCGCGCAACCGACACTTAGGCCCAGGAACGTGTGCCCGATGTTGTTGACGATTTCATCAAGCGCATCCTGCCGCGCCAGTCGCATCGACGGACCATCTCGTCCGATTTGTCCTGGCAACAGCACAGAGGCTGTGACTAGAAAACCCGTGGCCGCGTCTTCGCCAGTCGCATCGCCGACGATTTGTTCTTTGATGAACCGGTCGTACGGCGTATCGTCGTTCATCGCCGCGATGACGTAGTCGCGGTACGGCCACGCCTGCGGTCGTTCTGTGTTGACTTCGAACCCATGTGTGTCTGCGTAACGCACCACGTCAAGCCAGTGCTGGGCCCAACGTTCACCATAGCGCGGTGATTTCAACAAGCGATCGACAACCGCGGAGTACGCCGCTTCACGATCTTTCAACGCACGAAGAAACTCTGAAACGTCCTTGCCCGTCGGCGGTAATCCAGTCAAGTCCAAGGTAACTCGACGCAGCCAGGCAACCGCGTCGGCTGGCGGAGCCGGGATGAGTCCTTCTTGCTCCAGTCGAGCAAGCACGAAGCGATCGATAGTCCCCCGTGGCCAATCACTTCCGTCAACCGCGGGAACCTCTGGATCTGAAACGGGTTTGAACGACCAATGATCGAGCCGATCTTCCAACGTCGCGAGGTCGACGCCATCGGGCCAAATAGCGCCTTCATCGATCCATCGTTCTAGCGTTGCGATCTCGACGGCAGACGGCCCCTGACCCTCGGGCGGCATCCGCGAATCCGCATCGTCGTGAGTAACCAATTCGATGAGTGGACTCTCACTCGCATTACCAGCGAGAATGCTCGGACCATATCCGCCGCCGCCTTTCAACGCCTCGGATTTGATATCCAGCCGTAAGCCACTCTTCTGCTGCGTCGCACCATGGCACGAATAGCAGTACTGCTGAAAAATCGGCCGCACATCGCGTACGAAATCCACGCTTGCAGCAGAGACTGCAAGTTGTGTGCAAAGCGCAAGACCCGAAAGAGCAAGAACTCGAAACATTGAATTCGTTCCCGCAATGGTATGGTGCCGCAAACTGCGTTTTTCGATGACCACCCTTTGTATCGATTCAACGCACCCAAGTCACGACTGTGGAAACAATAGGCATTATTGCTCCAAAAGGTCTGATGAGCCATGAATATTCGCTGCGAAAGCAGCCAAATCATGGGAGCGACGTATGGTAGATAGCTTCGTCAGAAGCTTAGTACTTGCCGTTCACACACATCGTACATCGGCAATTGCAACGTGTACCGTTGTAGATTTGCAAATTCTCGAAGTGCGACTTATCGCATTTCGGCAGTGAAGTCTACTTTAGTGGCGGCTGTGCAAGTGGCGTTCCATTGGTCGAAAGCACTTGCAGTTCGTGCACGCGGTGGGGACCGGCGTACCTCCAGACGATGTCTTTCTCAGGCGTGACCTCGAAGACTTTGATCGCGTCCCGCTTAGCGGCGTAGCTGGCGATCACTGTATTTCCGTTTGCCAACCGCTGGGCGCCACAAGGATCGGCGAGCGGTTCGCCTGGGAGGTCGTCGTTGCTAAGTCGCCAGGCGATATTACCTTCTGCGTCGAACTCCACAACCTGATTGCCGTGCGTCAGCGTGACAAGAGTTCCCCCATTATCCAATCGAATGGCGGTGAAGGGCCAGGTTTCCGCAGCGCGACCCCCCAGTTCGGCAAGGTCGGTCTTGATCACGCGCACGACTTGGCCGTCCGGGGCGTATTCCTTAACGGCGAAAGCCAGAAGGTGCGGCACTAGGTAATTGCCACTGGGCAGCTTCCTGGCCATCCGTGTTTGCATATGGGCATTTTGGGTTTCGGGAACGAGCGGCACACGGATCACTACTTTGCCATCGGCGTCGACTTCTAGTAGCTGTGGCTTTAGGCCCAACTCGGTGATGAGTGTGTTACCGTTCTCCAATCGTTGTACGGTCCCGAGTTCCTTGTTTTCGTCTGATTTCAGGTAACGGAAGACTTCTTTCTTTTCGGGCGTCAACTCTCGAACTTCGTTGTTCCATGCGATCAGCACATTGCCGTTCTCGAGGACGAAACCATCCCTTCCGCCAGCTCTGCCCGTGTCCCATTCCTCCTTGCCTTGCTCGTCAATAATGCCAGTAAAAGTTGGTCCAACGAGAAGGAATCGATGCCTCACGTCCTCGGCCCAACTGACGGACCATGAACCACATAGCACGATTGCAACCAGCATCGTTAAGCGAAACATTATCGAGACTCCTACCAACGAGATCTAAGCGAGGCCGCAATCATACCTTGAGGACAGTATGAACAGCTAGCCCCTGAACTCGACGGATTTGTTCGATGATCGTCTCGCTTAGAACGTCAGCCACTGACCGGCTATCTCGCTACTTGTGTTCCGACAGCGCGACATTTCCAGCGCCCGTCTTCGCGACGAGCTTAGGACCGCCTCCATTCAACTCATGGATTACGTGGGTGTTCTGCTTCTTCTTTCCGTCGCTGCTCGCGAAGGGTGCCTGGATTCGTCCCAAACTCGTTTTGCAATCGAGCGACAGCTTCAGCCCTTTAGCGATGCCTACTTGAATATTCCCGGCACCTGTGGAGATCACGCAATCGGCCTCGGGCTGCTTGGTGATTTGCACCGAAACGTTGCCACCACCTGTTGTGGCGACAATCGTTCCCTGAACTTCACTGACGTGGACGTTTCCGCCGGAAGTGGTCGCTTCGACGGAGCCTTGAGCCTCGCCGACGTCGATGTTACCGCCAGAGGTTTTCACTTTGACGTCCCCGGTCGTATTGCCAATTTTGATATTCCCGCCGCTAGTCTCGGCGGACACGGCTCCTTGGACATCCTTAAGCGCCACGTTGCCGCCTGCAGTCTTCAGTTTGACGTTGCCTGCTAGGTCCGCCGCGCTAACATTGCCTCCCGCGGTCAGCGCTTCGAGATTGATCGTCTCGGGTAGCTTGAAGATGAAGTTGACGTTATAGATCTTGTGACGATCTTTAGACTTTTTCAGAGCTTCGTCCATCTTCGCTTCGAAGACTAACTTGGCATCCCTTACGACACCTTCAACGCGGTGCTGCTCGGCGAGTCGTTTCGCCTCGGTTTCGTCTTCGATCTTGAACTTGCGGACCACTTCGACCGACACTTCGTCTTTCGGATGCGTGGAGAACTGCAGATTCCCCGCATCGACACGAATGTCCACCTCTGAGAGTGAATCGGCAGCGAAGGTCATCACTTCGCGCATCTCTAGTTTAGCCTCATTGTAGCCCTTGGCCTTGGCGATGACTGCCTGCCCAGAATCCAACCGGTTGATTGTGATCTCTCCTTGAGATGGCTTATCGGTTTGCACTTGTAGGGCGGCAACGGCCAGCGCAGCGCCGAGTAGGGTTGTGGCAGCGGGCATGACGAATCTCCTTAGTGTTGGTGTTGCTATTGGTTGGGCATCGGTTTTCGGCAACCATTCACGTGGCGGTGCGACGACTGTGGAAGGGCTCTGCATGTGGGCAATTTCCGCTTCCAAAATCTCTGCCACCTGGCTCGCCGATTTGAATCGATCTTCGGGGTGCTTCTGCATGAGTCGCGTGATCAAGCCCGCGAGCCATTTCGGAATGTCGGGGTTGATCTCGCGGACGTCGCGTGGGGTCGTCTCGCAGACTTTTCGCAGCATGCCCATGAGTGTGTCGGAGCGGAACGGCGCGCGGCCGACGCACATCGCGTACAGCACGCTTCCGAAGCTGAAGAGGTCAGAGCGCTGGTCGGCGGTGACTCCCTGACACTGCTCAGGTGACATGTATTGAGGTGTGCCGGTTACCGCGCTGCTGTGTGTGGTCGCTTCGTCGACGACACGTGCAAGACCAAAGTCGGAAACCAGCGCGCGATCGACGGCGCGTTCCAGTAGAATGTTGGCGGGCTTAACATCGCGGTGGATAATGCCCTGCGCGTGAGCCGCGGCGAGACCGCGGGCAATCTGAGCACCTAGGCGTGCGATTTCCAGCGGCTCCAACGGACCGTGCTCGTGCAGACGGCGCTGCAGCGACTGCCCGTCGACGTAGTGCATGGCAATGTATGGGTGCCCATTATGGGTGTCGACGGCGTAGATCGGCACGACATTCTCATGCGAAATCGCGGCCACGGCACGCGACTCGCGCTCAAAGCGACGGCGCGCGAGTACGCTGCTGGCCAAAGCGGGGAGCAGTGTCTTGATCGCGACGAACCGATGCAGTCGCGCGTCGAAGGCTTTCAGGACGATTCCCGCTCCGCCCACGCCGATCAACCCCACGACTTCGTAGCTGCCAATGCGACCGAATTTGGTGGGGTCGTCGGTCGGACCGATCCATTGTTCCAGATGCGCGATCGCGGTCGCGGTGAGCTGGCGATCGTCCTGCGTCCTCGCACCAACGCTAAGCGTCGATGGGTTCCAGGAAGATTCCAATTCGGCAAGTGAGCTCTCGGCTTCCTTCCACCATTGCCCATCTCCGACGCGCTCTCGCATACGCGAGCAGCAGTCGTCGCACGAATCCAGATGATGCTGAACGGACGCTTCTTCGTTGGCGTTCAGCTCACCTTCAACGAGCGCGTCGAGCAGCGCGTCGCTCAGGCATTGGTTAGCTGTTTTCATTCAATCCACCTCGAGGTGCTGCGCGAACTCATGTTCAAAGCGTTCAATCTCCGATCGAATACGTCGCAGGACGCGGCATTTTGCAACGTACACGGAAGATCTCGACAGTCCCAAGTCTTCGGCAATCTGATCTGGCGCCCTCAACTGAACCATCCCTTGCCAAAAGGCATCCCAAGTCTGCGGTGCAAAGCGATCGCGCACACGCATGGCGGCCCAGTGAAACAAGGCTTTGCGGTACTCGAATTGAAAAATGGATTGCTCCTCGGCTAACGGACTGGGCTCATCTGCCAGCCACGACCCACCGCCATCTGACAACGGGACGGCGCCCTTCTCGCGTTCGTTCCAAGTCTTTGCGGCCAGGTTGCGTGTGACGCGAAACAGCCAAGCACCAAAGCTGCCACCAGCAGAGGCGTCCCACGTGCGAGACTTTAGCATCACCGCTTCGAGCACCTGTTGCGTGACGTTTTCCGCGTCCGCCGCTTGCAGGCCGCGGCTGCAGGCATACCGATAGATCACCTGCTCGTAGATTTCCAAAAACTCATTCCAGGCCTTGCCGTTGTCCGTATCGGCCAACCGCGCCACCAGCGAATGTCGAGTTTTTGGGAGTTGATTCAAATCAGCCTTCCTAGTTGGAACGTCACGGGCTGGGTGATTCAGCATAGGCCTCTAGTAGAATACTTCGAGCCTACGCCGGTTTCTTACGCGGTTGCCGGGAAATTTCTGCCATTTTTCTGGGTGCTTGGACGATCGCTACCGCCACAAGGCCCTCAGTAGGCACACAGATTGCTACCACGAAAATCGAGGAGATATGACAACTCGAGCGTCCAGAGCCGTCTGCGGTCTCTGACGAATTCACACACGATCGCAATTGCGAAACACTCTTATCGTCGCGAAGACCGTGTGGCATCGACTACCGCTATCTTGGCCAGACGTTAAGTTCCGCGTCGACGCGTACTGCTTCGCCAGGTTTGATGTGGAACCCCTTGCGGATTGGGCCATACCTCAGCCAAAAGTGTTCGCCACCGTGCGACTTGATCATGGCCGTCGACAACTTGCCGTTCTCCCACGCGACGTCGACCTCATATCGGCCACGAGCGCGAAGCCCCGTCACTGAACCCGTTGGCCATGCTTGTGCTGGCAGCGCCGGCAAGAGCTCGATTTCGTACGGACCATGTGGCGGCTCCCGCTGAATGTGCGATTGCAAGAGCATCTCTGCCACACCCGCCGTAGCACCGAAGTTGCCGTCGATCTGAAACGGTGGGTGGGTATCGAACAAGTTCGGGAGCGTGCTCTTGGCGAGCAGTGCTTGGACGTTAGCGTGTGCCTGAGGCCCATCGCCGAAGCGTGCGAAGAAGTTGATAATCCAGGCCCGACTCCAGCCGGTGTGCCCGCCACCATGAGCGAGACGATAGTCAATCGTTTTTCGCGCCGCCATGAGTAGCTCAGGCGAGTCGAGACGATTGTATTGCCGACCTGGGTGGACGGCAAACAGGTGCGAAATATGACGATGCCCCGGTTCTGGTTCGTCGAACTCATTGATCCACTCCATGATTCGTCCGTCGCGGCCCACTTGCGGCAGGTACAATTGCTCCTGCGCGCCGCGCACTTCGGCGACGAACTCGTCATCGATGCCAAGCACCTCGGCAGCTTCCAGTGTGGCGCTGAAGACCTCCCAAATCATTTGCTGACTCATACTCGGTCCCATCGAGACCGAATAGGATCTATGGTCGGTGCCGCGGTAGAGATTCTCCGGCGACGTATCCGGACCGGCGACCAGTCGGCCAGTCTTGGGATGCGGACTCAGGTAATCGACATAGAACAGCGACACCTCCTTGAGCAGCGGAAAAGCTCGTTGGCGAAGGAACACCTGGTCGCCGGTGAATCGGTAGTGCTCCGCGAAATGCAATGCATTCCAAGCCAGACCATGTGGCCACATGCCGTACTGCAGGTTCCCAATCAGCGAGGTCCACAACCAGGCATCGGTGGTATGCCCCGCGGTCGCGCCGCGCGCACCGAACATCGTGCGGGCAGTCTTTTGGCCAGCGGGAACCAAGCGCTCGGTGAAATCAATTAGCGGCGTGTGGCACTCACTTAGACCGGTAGTTTCGGCGGGCCAATAGTGCATCTGTGTATTGATATTCAAATGATAGTCCGCGTTCCACGGCGCCTCGAGTTTGTCATTCCAGAGGCCCTGAAGATTGCTGGGCAGGCAGCCAGGGCGTGAACAGCTGATGAGCAGATATCGTCCATACTGAAAATAGAGCGCCACAAGCGCGGGATCGGCTTCGCCGAGCTGCACTTGGCTCAAGCGATCATCGGTGGGAATGCCACTAGCATTGGCGCTGCCAAGATCGAGCGACACGCGCCGAAACAGATCGCGATGCGCCGCAACGTGATCCTCTCTCAATTGGGCGAATCCTTTCTTCACGGCGCGGTCGAGCGTAGTAGCGCATTGCGATTCAAGGTCGACGTCCAAAGGCTGTGCTGGCTGATGCCGGTTGTAATCGGTGGCGGCTGCGAGGTAGAACGTCGCCGCATCGGCATTGCGAACGATGATCTTCGAGGTTTCCGTTCGAACCTCGCCACCCGTGGAACTCCCACGTAGACTCGCCAACCAGCGGACACCGCGATGCTTGCCGCCATGTTGCGCCTGGCCGGACATGATCAACTGCTCTCCTGCAGCAGCTTTGACCTCATAGTCTGCTTGGCGATCGAGTGCTACTTCCAGGTTGATCGACCCAGCGCGATCAGATTCAAAGCGAACCACGATCACATCATCGACCGGCGAGGCGAACACGTGCCGCCGATACTCGGCACCGTCAATCTTGAAAGTGGTGGTGGCGATGGCCTTGTCGAGATCGAGGAAGCGGCGATAGTCGATCACCGGGCCGCTCGTACCAACTAGTTTCAGCCGCAAATCACCAAGTGGCTGATAACTGCGAGGCGAGATCCGCTCGCCCATGGTCGACTGCAAGAGTTCATGCGCCCGCGCGTACTCGCCCGCGTACCAGGCTTTGCGAACTGGGTCGAGGGCACCTCGCATCGCGGAGTTATCGATCGGAATCGGTGGTCCCGCCCAGATCGACTCTTCGTTCAGTTGAATACGCTCCTCGAGTGTACCACCGAAACACATCGCCCCGAGCCGACCATTGCCGATTGGTAGTGCTTCGCCCCATTTGCTAGCCGGCTCGTCGTACCAAAGCCGGCACTGTTCCCACGACTTCGCTCCCACCTGCGAGGTACTGGTCACGACAAGCAAGAGAAGCGTAGTAATGCGGAAGCAGAACATTGGATTCGACTCCAGAAGTTGCAGACCCACCGGCCTGTTGGATTAACGGTCTATCTTCAAGGCACACTCGTCTTGCAGAGCGTTGGCAAAGCTCAACGACTCGACGCCACCCTGGGTGATTGTATCTCCTGCGGCGAATCTGCAGCAGGCTCACGAGACGCTCACCCACAGTCATCGAGCCTGGTTCCCCGATTGGGGTTTTTGCAACGTTTTGAGTTTTGAAAGGTTTTCCGTTTTCATTTACAAATCCTGCCAGGGACTCAGTGTCCAGTAATTCACTAAAGTCCTTGTCACGCGGGACTTACGACGACACCCTGGGTTGCCGTAACGCGAGGTTTTGAAAGGTTCACGAACCTCGACCTTTCAAAACAAACAGGTTGCAGCTTCAGTGCCCTGCGGGAGTCGTCACTTCGCGCGCTCCGATCACACTCCGAGTTGCCAAAGAACCAATCACCCAACGCTGAGCAAGCGTAATTGTGCAGATTGGCTGGCACAATTTCAACGAGATTTGCCGCGTCATGCCCCGGCGCTGTTACCGCATCAACGTGAAAATATCCATTCTCACAGGGTGCTCGCGAAAGTAGCGGCGGGTTTCAACCTCTTTGTTGAACAGGACCAAGCCGTCTTTGTTGAGTTTACGAGCAGGCCACGCATTGACTACGTGTCGGGTAGCCGTCTCGATTGGCGAGATGTCTCTTCAAGGGGCCTTAACCAATTGGCAAGTCGCTGGTCGCGACACCAATGGTTGGGACGAATCACTCAAGTTTCTCTAGCCTTGCGAAGGAGGCACTCATGGACATTGCTGCTCGCGAACCCAAACGTCGAAACAAACGAACCCATTTCTTGCCTGCGCTGCTCGCCTGTGCGGGAATCCTGGGAGCTGCCGGAAAAGCCTGCGCGAATGCGAACTTCGAGGCAAGTCTCAATCCCAGTGCTCAAGCGGCGAGCGTAGCCGACAAGCACAAACAGAACATCTCGTTCTACAGCATGATTCCCAAAAAAGATTCCAACCCCAATCCGACAACCGGATATGAAGTGAGGCAGAACGCTGGGCCCAATCCAGCTCCCCAATTCGGCAATCCACGCGCACTAGCACCCATCGCCCAAATCTGGCCGACGCCGGATAAGAATGGCAAAGCCGGTGGAGCACCGAAGCCAAAGCCTCATCAAATGAAGTTGTTCATCAGCGGCTGGTCTGATGCCAACGGAATGATGGAAATGTACGCCGGAGGCCGTCAGCGGTTTAAGGTGCAAAACAGTACTGGGCTCGCTAGCGCCGCCGAAGCGATCGACGTCGACTTGCACTACAACGTCGGTGGTTGGGCCAAGGTCTTTGCCAACGACAGCGATGACGAATACGATCGCGCGTTCTCGAAGATCATGTATCGCATCGTCAACTCCAAAGGCGAGGTCATCCAACAGAACAGCCAGGACATCTTGAATGTGACCAACACCGTCGAGTCCCTCGATGCCGGCTGGAAACGCATCGACGAACTGAGCGACGATTCGTTTCGCGTTACGATTCCAGGCCACGTCGATGGCGGGCCGTCCAATGTCTTCACTTTCGACATCGAAGCCTATCTCTACGGACAGGCACTGTCACTTAAAGACCCGGAAAGCGAACTGGGAAAAAGTTGGATTTCCGATTTCGAGAATCGCATGGCAACGGAGTTTCCCAACCCTGATATGGAGGTCATGGTCGAGCACGTGGAGGACGGAATCATGGGCGACGTGTCTGACTACGGTGCGGGGGAAATGAAGTCGGTGTACGGGATCGCGGGAAGCAATCCGACGGCGCATCACGGACTGGACACGCTGTTTCTTTCGCATGCGATGATTTCGCCGGACGGACCGCACGACGTCGCGATGATGCTTGAGGTGCCCGTTGAGGGTACCAAGCAGTTTGCCATCGAAAACAGCCTGCTGGCGCCCGGCGGAAGATTTGGTCACGACTACAAGATTTCTATCGGCACCGGCGAGGGCGAGGAGTTTCAGGAGTCGAGTGATGCTGAAATGCTCGCGATTTTGGGCACCGGCAGCGAACTGCCCCCCGACACGCTTGACGATATTGACGAGCCACAGCCTCGCGACTACTGGTACTCCGGTGCGGATGTCGATGGTCCGTTGGTGACTTCGCTGAGCGGAAACTTTGAATTGATGCCCAACGAGCAGACGACCGGTCGATTCGTGGTACAGTTGTCCGACGCGGCCGATGGCGTCATCGATGGCCTAGCCCGCTTCACACTTCGTCAATCGTTGCCCGGCCTTGCGGGCGACTACGACGGCAACTTTATCGTCGACGAAGGTGACTTCGCACTCTGGCAAAAACAGTTTGGGCTTGAAGGGCTGCAGGCCGATGGCGACGCGAGCGGTCATGTTGGCGGCGGCGACTACTTGCTGTGGCAAAGCCACAGCGGCCAGCTGGAGGTTCAACAAACCGCCATCGCGGCTGTCCCCGAACCCGCGTCGGTCGCATTGCTGCTGTCATGCATCGTTACGCTCGCGTGGACACGGTGCGGCGCGGGCAGCGAGGCTCACTGGCCTTCGAACTCGACGGTAAGCTCCTGATCCTCGAAGTGAACCACGTCGCCGTCGCGCAGTTGTCGGCGGCGACGGGTTTCGACTTCGCCGTTGACCAGGACTTGTCCGTCTTGAATGACAAGTTTCGCCTGCCCGCCGGTGCCGACGACGCCGTGGGCCTTGAGGAACTGATCAAGATGGATCGTCGGTCGGTCGTCGGTCATGGATGGAGCTTTATTCTGAGGCACGGAGCACACGGGGGGACGGCATGGATGTCATGCGACAATCGAATCTCTACGCCCAAGCTGCATAGACGTTGGCAAAAAGACTGTCGCAAGTCCTCTGTGCTCTCCGTGACTCCGTGGTAACGCACTAAGATTTCACTCGGTAGCCAATAGCCGACAGCGCTTTTGCAATGCGACTTTGATGGTCGCCTTGGATCTCAATCGTATCATCTTTGATGGTGCCGCCGGCGCCGCAGTCGGTTTTGAGCCGCGAGAGGAGGGCGGGCAGGTCGTTGTCGGCCGCCGCCAAGCCGCGCACGACTGTCATTAACTTGCCTCGTTTGCGTTTTTCGACAGCAATCCGCGCGGTCTGAGTCTCGGGAGCAGCCAGGGACCGGGCAGACGATTCTTCCAGCGGCGGACATTCACACGCCTGCGCCAACTCTCCGCAGTGGTCGCATCTTGGCGGCTGATCCCACTCGGTACCGGCAAACAGGCGGGTCATTTATCGATCGAAGAGTCGCTTGAACGCGTGCCAAGTCGTCTGGCGTCCCGCCTTGGCGATTGATGTCGTCAATGGGATTTCCTTGGGGCAGACAGACACGCAATTTTGAGCATTGCCGCAAACCTGAAGACCACCGGGCGCCATCAATGCTTCGAGACGCTCGCCGGCATTCATGTGGCCCGTCGGATGCTCGTTGAACAACATCGCCTGGCTGATCGCGGCGGCACCGAGGAACGATTCGTCGTAGGCTTGCTCCTGGCGCTTCTCGAACTGCTCGTCGGTTTCGTCGACGTGCTTGGTGAGTTCTACCTTGGCGTACTGTGGGCACGCCTCGACGCAGCAGCCGCATGTCATGCATTCGGACAGGGGATAGCGAAACTCTTGGCCCTCTTGCGACTCGCGTGGTCCCGCCCCGCGATCGCCGTAGCCATCGACCTCAATCCACGCGTGAACTCGCTCCAAGGCGCGAAACATGCGGGCACGATCAACCACCAGATCGCGAAGCACTGGGAACTTGCTCATCGGAGCCAACTCGATCCCCGATGGATCATCCGCCAGCAATTTGTCGACCAAAGCCGAGCATGCCTGACGCGTCTGTCCGTTGACCAGCATGGTGCAAGCGCCGCAGACTTCTTCCAGGCAATTGCAATCCCATGCCACCGGAGTCGTATCTTTTCCGTCGGCGGTGGTCGCCTGCGCGGCGATCTTTTGCAAGACGCTGATCACGTTGAGGTTCGGCTCGTAGGTGATCTGGTGTCGCTCCCAGTGGCTCGGTTCTCCGGGGCCGGCTTGGCGCAGCACACGCACCTCAAACGAAGAGGGTTGATCATGATGGTCATGAGCAGGTGCAATCATCGTGCAGTTCTCGCGAAAAATTTGACTCTGTGGGCGATTACCGGTTACTAGTAGCTTAGCTCGTGGCGGCGGCGGTCGCGGGGGCAGGCTCCGATTGGCCATTCGCCGAACCGTTACGATTGGCCTGCCGACCTTTCCATACTTCCTCGATCACTTCCGCTCCGACCAGCCCATACAGACGCGGACGGGGGGGAATGATCGACGTATCGACTTCTTCGTAGCTGAGCGTCGGCTCGCCCTCTTTGTCGAACGAGGCAATCGTCGTCTTCAGCCACTTGCGATTTTTCTCCTCGAAGGCATCACACCATGCTTCCGCTTGGCGGCGACGTTCCGCGGGGTCATCCGCTTCAACACCCGGCATGGTGAACTTGGGCTTGTAGTGGGCCCCACGGCATTCGTCGCGGGCCAGCGCGCCTTGCAGGATCGCCTTGGCGATCGGGAACATGTCACGCAGCGCCTTGGTGAACATGACATTCTGGTTGGTCCAGTTGCCAGTGTCTGAAAGCGAACAGTTTTCGATTCGCTCGCCCAACTCGTTGACCTTTTCGATCGCGTCCTTGAGCTGGTCGTTGTCACGCACGACAGTGGCGGCCTTGGTCATCACGTCGCCCAGCTCTTGATGGATGACGTAAGGGTTTTCGCGCCCGCCTTCACGCTTTAGTAAGTTGTCGTGCTCAAGCTGACGAACGGCACGCTGGCCACGGTGCAACGTATCGTACTTTTCATCATGAGCTGAGCTGGACAGCGAACCCATCATGTTTTGCACGCTCGGAGCCACGAACAGGCCGGTAAAGATACAGGACAGTAGCGAGTTGGCTCCCAAGCGATTTCCGCCGTGGTATTGATAGTCGCATTCCCCGATGGCGTACAGTCCAGGCACGTTGGTCTGATGATTACGCGGTGAGCCGAGGACGAGTCCGCCTTCAACGGTGCGTTCGTAGTCGGCCCACATGCCACCCATGGAGTAGTGCACGGCGGGGAAAATCTTCATCGGCTCTTCGCGAGGATCGACACCCTGGAACTTCTCGTAGATGTGCAAAATTCCGCCCAGTTTGCGATCGAGTTCCTCGCGGGAAATGTGCGTGAGATCGAGGTACACGCATTGCCGATCGGCTTCGACACTGAGGCCCTCATTCACGCAAACATTGAAAATCTCACGCGTGGCGATGTCGCGGGGGACGAGATTGCCGTACTTGGGATAGCGTTCTTCGAGAAAATAGTAACGCTCGCCTTCGGAGATTTCGCCCGGCTCACGGCTATCTTGTGGCTTGCGCGGAACCCACACCCGTCCGCCTTCACCGCGGGCCGATTCGCTCATCAGTCGCAGCTTGTCGGCGCCGGGAATCGCGGTGGGATGCACTTGAATGAACTCGCCGTTGGCATACTTGACGCCCGCTTTCGAGCAACGGCTGGCCGCGCTCCCGGTGCACGCCATCGACATGGTGCTACGGCCGTAGATCAAGCCACATCCGCCGGTGGCAAGAATGACCGCATCGGCGGGGAAGGAGCGAATCTCCATCGACACGAGATTCTGAGCGATCGCGCCACGGCAGCGGCCATCGTCGTCGAGCACCGGACTGAGGAAGTCCCAGCCTTCGTAAATCGCGATCATTCCGCCTGCGTGCCAGCGGCGAACCTGCTCGTCGAGCGCATACAGGAGTTGCTGCCCGGTGGTCGCGCCGGCAAAGGCGGTCCGCTTGTACAGCGTGCCGCCGAAACGGCGCTGATCGCGGAATCCCTCGGGTGTGCGGTTGAAGGGCACTCCCAGGCGATCCATCAGGTCGATGATTCGGGGGGCCCAGTCAGCCATTTCCTTCACTGGTGGCTGATGCTGCAGGAAGTCGCCGCCGTAGACGGTATCGTCGAAATGCAGATACTCGCTGTCGCCCTGCTGGCGGGTGAGTTCGTTGACGCTGTTGATGCCTCCCTGTGCGCATACGCTGTGAGAGCGCTTGACGGGGGTGAGGCTCATCAGGTCGACCGGAATGCCTAATTCGGCCAGCTTCATCGCGGCCGCCAACCCTGCCAATCCGCCACCGACGACTAATACTCGTTGCTCTGCCATGTGCTTATCTTTCTCAGGAATACCCGACGATTCTCAGAAGCAGTTAACTGGGGACCTCACGCGGCACGTTCAAGTTCGTGCCCGGTTCATTCACGCTGGGTCGCACCAGCTGATTGATCCTCTAGTGCGGCCAAATCGTCTTCAGATTCGCTCTTTTCTGCCTCTTCTTCGTGACGACGCTTGTGTTCGTTGGCCTTCACCTCGCCTGAGGCGACTTTGCTTTCGTACATCTGGTCTTCCGCCTGAATCGCCTGCTCCAACTTCTCACCAGAACCGGAGGCTCGAATCCCAAACAGAGCACCCATGCCGACGACCGCCAGCAGAACTCCCAGCACGGAACAAACGGCCGACGCACGTGCTTGGGCCGCGGCGCTTGTCCACACGCCCCAGGTGATTCCCATCGTCCATACGCCGTTGGCCAAGTGATACACGCAGGCTAGCACACCAATGACATAAACGGCTACCCAAACATAGCCTTGTAGTGCCAGACCGGCAGTCGAGGCGGCGTTGAATGGTTTGAACTGCGCGCCGCCCAGCGGATGGACGACGTTCTCCAGCCAAACGTCTGCATGAAACCACCCATGCATGTGGAAGACGTGCGCCATGATGAAAAAGAAGGCCAGCATTCCTGTGGCTCGCTGCAACGTGTAGCGGTAGTTGGCAGCGTAGCGGTACTGGTTGTTATTGGGCATTCCGCCGGCCACGATTACCACGCCAACAATTGCGTGGAACAGAATGGGAATGAAAATAAACACCCACTCCACGACCGGCAGCAATGAACCCAGGCCGTGAATGGAATAGACATTCTTCTGGAATGCGGCCGGGCTCTCCAACACGCTGGCGTTGACCATCAGGTGCACGACCATGAAGGCGCCGACTGGTATCAGGCCCGAGAGCGAATGTAATCGGCGAATCAGAAAATCGTTGCGAGCCAAGAACGACTGAGTTGAACTATTAGCCTGGCTATCCACGCTAGCAAATCCCTAGAAAATGGGCCGAAAAAATGAACTCGGCAGACTTTGATGTGTGTTTGCAATTCAGTATAGAGGAGGCCTGAGGCAACACAAGGTGGGGTCGAAGCGCTTTGATCTGCGACGGCGCAAAAAAAACCGGCGATGTCAGAACGACCACCGCCGGTTGATGTGTCCGCAATTGATTCGCGAGCGAAACTAAGGCTCGTTGCTGGCTTCGATTTCGGCCGCTCTGCGCTCGTGATTCTCAGCCAGATTAGGCTTGCCGAGTGCTCGCAGAGCGCGGGCGGCGCCACGATGGGCGGCGACGTGATTCTCATCGCGCCGCAGCGCCAGGAAGTAAAACGACCGCGCCTCTTCAAACATCTCGAGCAATTCCCGCGCTCGGCCACTCTTGTAGTAGTGATTCGCCTCAGTGGGTTCAGCACGGATTGCCTTATCGAAGTTGTCGGACGCCTTTTCAAAGTCGCCCAGCTGCATGTACGCCAGCCCGCGGTTGACATATGCCAGCGCGAACGTGGGGCTCTTGGCGGCCGCTTCGCCGTAGCTTTCAATTGCTTTGCGGTAATCGCCCTCTTTGGCCTGTGTGAAGCCAATCCACAAGTAGGGCAGGGGATCTGAAAAACTGCGAGAGGCCGATTCCTTGAAATCGCCGCGTGCGAGGCTGTTCTGGCCCTGATAGAACCAGCAGATGCCGCGAAGCAGGTAAGCTTGGCCGATGTAGTCGCTCTCGCGACCGGCCGAAGCCAACTGAATGGCGTCGGTCAGCGCCGTGATCGCATCTTCATAAAGCTCTTGCATTCGCTTGGCGGTGCCAAGTCGATACAGTGCGATACCCGATTCGGGGACGCGATCGGGGAATTCCTCCAGGACCGCCTCGGAATCGGCAACGACCAAGTCGTACAGTTCATTTCGGCTCTCAGCCGTCTGATCTTCTTCTTTCGACAGGCTCATTCTTAGGGAGGCACGTCGCAGATAGCCGTTGATGAACGTCTCTGGCTCGCTGCTTTCTTCCGGCTCATACAAGTCGATCGCCCGAGTCAGGGCGTCGATGCTCGCTGGCAGATCTTCTTCGGCCTGATATACGCTGGCCAGACGCTCGTACGTTTTGTACTCGCTCGGTTCAAGTTCCGCAGATTTGTTCAAATCGGCGATTCCCTCTTCATACTCTTGCAGCATTGCGTGTGCGACGCCCCGATTGCGATAGGCTTCAGCGTCCTGCGGATTCAGTTCGATCGCACGATCCAGATAGCCCATGCCTTCGACGGGGTCTTGAAAGATATTGACCAGCAGATCGCCAAGATTGGCACTCGCGTCCGCATTACGACGATCGAACGTCACGGCATTTTCAAACTGAGTGCGGGCCACGTCAAACTGACCTTGCTCCTTCCAGCACACGCCCAGCCCGTTGTAGGCCGCAGCAAAGTCGTTCTGGACGCGGACAGCTTGCTGATAATTGGCACCGGCATTCGAGTAGTCCTCCAGCTGCCTTAACGCCTCGCCGGTCCAAAAGTACAACTCCGCGAAGGTCCGATCCGCGTCCAACTGCTTGGCTTCTTCAAAGATAGAAAGTGCTTCGTCCCAGTTCTCTTCCGCCATCGCCGTCTTGCCGCGCTCGAGAGCGTCGGTCAGCGCTGGATCGCGCTCACCAAGTTCTTGGGCCGTGGCCAGACCGGAAACCGTCGTTAACAGCGCAAGGGCAGAGAACGCAAGGAACGGGTGCTTGGGATTACGCATGGGACTCAACCTCGATTGGAATCGTTTCGATGCAAAGCGGTAGAGGTTTGGCGAAAGCCTGAGCGACAACGCCGAGTCTGCTGTCGGGGCAGACGATCACTCGTCCCTCGACTAGGGCCAGACTACTAACCAAGATATAGTACCACGGTAGTAGCAATCAAAGCACGCGTTGGGCAGTGGGAAGCGGCTTTTTTCGGTCCCATTGTGCCGATTAAATCAGCCAAGCGCGTCGCAGAGGCGCAAGATAAAATTGTCATGCCGGCCAGGACACCTGGGCCCGGTCAATTACGACGAATGTGCGGATCAGACGCGGGTGCAGACTCGTTGAAACCTGGCAACAAGCCGGTTACTCACGACTTGACCTGCGTCACCGAGAGCGGGGCTTCTTCGTCCTTCGCCGCAGCGAGAGCTTCGCGAGCGTGCGCTCGTGAGGTGCGGTTGTACTCTTTTGCGAAAGCTGCCGCGTCGTCTTGTGTGAACTCGCGGGCAACCGTGCGGGTGAACTGTCCGAACTCATAAAGATGCACGACGTGGTCCGCCGGCGGTCCGGGCGGAGGCTCTGGCGTGCTTTCTTCGGGTTGCTCTTCGTCGGTGGCACTCTCGCTTTCGAGCTGTTCACTCCCGTCCGCAGTGGCGCTTTCGTCGGTCTCGTCGTCTGCGGATTCGGCCTTCGACTTCTTCTTTCGCGGGGCGCGTCCTTTGCCTTTCGACGCAGGGGCCTTTTTCTTTGGCTTAGGCTTTTTCTTTTGCTGCGGCGCTTCGTCTTCGTCGTCTGCCTCGGCGTCGTCGTCCGCTGTTTCTGCAGGGGAGTCTTCCAACTGGCTGTCCTCCTCCAGTTCGCTATCCTCCTCGTCAACGAAGTCGAACTCCTCGTCAAATAGATCGTCTTCGCCGTCGTACGTCATCAGAAACACCTAACCCGATATACTGGAAACGAAACCTGTAAGAAAGATGCCAAACCAAAGAGGGGTTTGGCCACAGATACCAGAAGCCGCCATTATCAGTCCCGGGTCACAACGCGTCAACAGCGCGTGACGAGTTAGGCGAATGCCTATTTCTGTGCCGATCGTGCGGCCACGTCGTTGCGAGCGGCACGGATCCCCGCTTGCAAAATCAGGTCTTGGTCCGCCGTGTCGATCTCGACGATGTTGCCGTCGGTCGTTGGCTTCGCTGCCAGTCGTGCGTCGACAGCAACGTCCGGCTGCACGCCGCGGTGGCTGATTGGCTGTCCGTTGGGCGAAAAGAACTTGGCCGTGGTCAAGCGAATCCCGGCGCCGGCGTAGCCCAGCGGGAAGATTCCCTGCACCGAACCTTTGCCGTAGGATCGGGTACCGACGATAGTGCCGCGATCGTTGTCTTTGATCGCCCCGGCGAAGATCTCGCTAGCGCTGGCACTGTCTCCGTCGATCAGCACGACCAGCGGCACGCGCCACGTGCCACCGTAATGGGCTTGATAGTTGAAGTCTTCCTGAGCACTGCGACCACGCGTCGAGACGATGTTCCCTTGCGTCAAGAACTTGTCAGCCACTTCCACCGACGAAGTCAGCAGACCGCCAGGGTTGCGACGCAGATCGAGAATCAGTGATCGCATGCCCTTACGATGCAATTCCCACAAAGCTGCTTCCAAGTCGCGACTGGTGGTCTTCTGGAAGGTGGGAATGCGGACGTAGGCAATGCCGTAGTCGTTGTCGACGATCTTGACGTCTTCCAGGCTGGGCACTTCGACGTGTTCGCGTCGGATGTTCAGCACTCGAGGCTGCTGTCCTTGCGTGTAGGCGGTCACCTGGACCCAACTGCCTTCGGCGCCGGTGAGCATCGCCGCTGCTTCGTCGGTCGACAGGTCGGCGGTGCTCTTGCCATCGACCGCCACGATGCGGTCGTTAGCGACAATTCCCGCTCGCTCGGCTGGGCTACCGGGTATCACATGGACGATCAACAGGGCACCCGCTTCGGCCTTGAGTTCCACGCCCAAGCCGACAAAGTTACCTTCAATTTGCTCATACACCTCACGCAACTGATCCGCCGTGAGGTAGGCCGAGTAATCGTCCAAGCCATTGGCTGCGGCTGAAACGAACTCCAGGATGGTGGCCGTCTGGGGCAAGCCCGTGCGAGCTTGAACCAATCGTGCCATGTCACTGGCCACGTTCACCGCGTCGCGGGCACTAGCGAGTCGGCGAGCTGAGTGCTGGCCGAGGCGCTGGTACAGGTCTTGACGCAAGCGCGCCAATTGATCGGCGCTGATGCGTAGCTGGTTGACTTTTCGGAACTCAGCATCGGCCAGGGCAATGTCCAAGGCGCGCGTGCCGCGCGAAATAAGACTGCGCCAAGCGGGCGAGTTCACGTAGTGCGTGTTGGTTTTGTTCAGTAGCTCGGAGTACAAGGATAGTGCTTGCTGGCTGCTGAGGGCACTGATCGACTTGCGGAAGCTCCGGTCGTGATAACGGCGATCGAGACTGTAGTGCAACTTGGCGAAATCGTGGCGTTCCTGAAGTGCCTTATTGCCGCGATGTTCGCGTAGGGCCTCTTCGTAGTGGCTGAGCGCCTCACCCCAACGGCTGCCCGATTCGAGCTGACGCCCTTCCTCAAGCACCGCACCCAAAGCATTGGAAGGGAGTGCCTCTGGGACAATCGTGACCGGCTCGGTACTGGCAGGTTGTACGATCGCGGCCGGCTGAGCGGAGGCGGTCGCTGACAGAATCCCGAGGACCAGCAGCGCTGCCCCTAACAGAAAGGATCCCCAGAGTGAGGATTTTTGTTGATTTGCGCCGCGATCACTGGCAAGGGCCCATTTCTGCATAAGATGTTCGTTCCGTTTCGTGGGGAGGTCGCGTCGTCGTGCTTTTGGGGCAAAGCGACAACAACACAGCGGCGAAGGGTTGACCGGGTGGCTTCAGGTACACCACGGTCGGTGCGCAGTGGCAGCAACGGGGGGTGGATTGCTACCCACGTGAATATAGGTCACGTTCTGGCACCGGTCAAAAATCGCTGCCGTGTTTGAGAACTCTTTTCGCAGCCTGCCGTGCGTGCGACCGTCACAGCCCTTGCGGCCCATCACATCGCCTTCATACAGCAACCGCCGATGGGCGGTCGTAATCGATCTGGCGAAATCGTAGGCAGGTCGGTTTGTGACACCCGGTGCGATTCTATCGCCACAGCCAATCAGCGTGGTTCTATCGACCAGGTAACTCAGCGCGATCAGCTCGCCTGAGCAGGCTCCGTTGAAAAGTTCCCAGCGACGGGAGTTGAGCATCCTGCCAAACATGCCGGCCCGTCATCATGGCCGGCTGCCTCTGGTCCATTGTACGCACCGACGAACTTCGAGGTTCAAACATTGTCGAAATGTCCAATGACCAGGCCATAATCAGTAAAAAATAGCCAAAAACAATGACTAAGCAGCAGTAGCTGGGATCGTCACTCCGCCGTGCGCAGCCCGTTTTCACTCGCTCAGCAAATTGCTATCGTACGGGCTAGACGCTTATTCACACCGCAATCCGAAATCCGAATTCCGCAATGGCCGCTTCTCCTATCAAACGAGCCCTCATCAGCGTCAGCGACAAGTCCGGACTCGTCGAGTTCGCCCAGACACTGGTAGCCGCTGGCGTCGAGATCCTCAGCACCGGCGGCACGCGCCGCCATTTGGAAGAAGCCGGCATCGCCGTCCGCGACGTGGCCGAGTACACCGGCTTCCCCGAGATGATGAATGGGCGCGTG
>JANQQA010000066.1 GCA_028285205.1 Bythopirellula sp.
TTATCTGACGCGCACTTTGCCTGATGCTTTCAGTCGAGCCAATCGGGAGTAATAGTCTTCTATCTCCGCGTCGCGTTCTTCAACGATGCAATCTAGGGCATCGGCCCATAACTCGAGGGCCGCGCGTTTTTCTGCGTCGTAGTCGTACCACGTGTAGGTGCCTTCGGTGATGCTGCCTTTGCGCTTGCCGCCGTGATTGAGGATGCGTTCGCGGACGTCACGTGGTACACCATATTCCGCCAACAGCGACCCAACGGTGCGGCGTAGGTCGTGCACGCGTATGCCCTCGGCTTCCAACTTTTCTCGCGTTCGTACGAAGGCCTTCGTGACACTTCCTGGCGAGATTGGATGGCCGCTCCGGCTTGAGAAGACGTAAGTTTCATCGTGTGTGGTTGCCATCGCGCCCGACAGTAACTCTTGAGCTTGCTTGCTGAGCGGGACGCTGTGGGTCGTCGCGTTTTTGGCACGTTCTTGGGTGACGATGAAACTCGGACGGGATGAATCTAAGTTGACGTCACTTTTGCGCAGACCGGCTATCTCGGCACGGCGCTGTCCGGTCAGAAGTGCGAGCTTGACGATTTGCCGAACGGGCTCAGACATCGCTGCTTCGCCACCATCCACAGCTTGCCAAACTGCTCGAATCTCGTGGGTCGCCAATACAACTTCTCGAGGCCGGTAGGTATGACGGTTTTTCAATCCGCTCGCAGGATTGTCTGAGACCAAGCCGCGATCCAGACCAAAACTGTAGATTGAGCTGATAATCGCTCGCGCCGTGTCAGCCCGGCGAGTAGCTCCGCGCTCAGTGATCTTGTCCAGCAGTTCGATTATGTGTTGGCGCGACACGCTCGGCGCTGGGAGATCGCCAATTCGTGGGAAGATATCGGCTGCTAAGAGATGTCGATAATCCCTGATGGTGCTGGGTCGTAGGGGATCCCCATTTTGTAAGCGTAGTTCTGCAAGTTCTCCAAAAGTGATTGCGTCTCGATTGGCGCGTGTCGCATCAGCAGGATCATCACCCCTGCGCACCGCGGCACGCACGTCCTCAGCGCCTGCAACGGCGTCGGCCAGGGAGAGCTCATCGTATCGGCCGAGTTTGAGTTTGCGTCGCCGTCTGCTGCGGCCTTCGACGACATCGTAATGAGCGTACCAAGTTGCGCGTCCTGTCGGCATCACATAAAGCACCAGACCGCGTGCGTTGGCGATCCTAAACTCCGTAACCTTGTCGAGTTCGTCGGGCAGAGAACGAACCACTTTTTCGATGGAACGTACGTTCTGCGGCAGTAGGCGATCTTGTGAGGACTCACGCGACATAATCTGGCTTGCATGCCATCAAAATTGGTCCATAATTGGTCTAAGAAGACGGAACTTGGTGCAACATGCTGAAACACATTGAAACAGATGATAGTCCACAATTGATTGTTTTATATATATTTTTGTTGTTTCAATGCGTTTTATCGTGTTTCAGGAAGTTCCAGTGTCTACCAAACTACGAATCTGGGGGTCGGGAGTTCGAATCTTCCCCGGTGCGCCAATGATTTCAAGGGGTTAGCAGCGCCCCGCCTTATCCAAATATCTCACCAGACAGCACTCAGACAGCAACGCTGACTACGTCACTAGCGACGATTTGCGCACAACGCGTGCTAGAATTGGTGTCCGACCCTCTTGAGCCGAAAAGAATAAGTATGCAGAAGGCCGACCCGTCACAGTCGGCTTTTTGCTACTCAGTTTTTGGAGAAAGTCGCTTCAGGCCCTTGGCCACCAGCTCAGCCTCAGTGAAGGGTGCCTTGATGGTCTGACTACGATGGCTACGCCGGTCATGCGGTGGATCGGTTTGATAGCCACAGACCGGACAGTCTTGATCAGCCCGAGGTTTGCGCGAGAGATTACTGTTTGTTTCAGCGTCGTTCGACTGATCTTGCACCAGGCGATACCGATACCCCAGTTCGTTGAGCACCGTGATGGCATCATTCGCTTGCCTCAGCGCCACATCGCGCAGCTCCTCGCACTCAGCGATAAGCTTATCCATCTGTTCGACTACCCGGCTCACTATCGTAGTCCTCCGTGGTGACTGCTGCTCACTACCAATCACTACACATCGCCTCTGCGGAGACCCCTGCCTACGGCCAGCAAAACACCAGTGTCGATGATGAGCGTAGTGTTCGCCATTGTGCAGCGTCACAACCGCGTGAGAGCAAAAGTATGAAGAAAACGACGAAGCATCATGATGGTAGAGTCGCTTGCGCCTCTTGTGCCGGGCCGGCAATTGCAAACCCTCTTCGCGCCAAAGCCGCTTGACCTTCTTGTGGTTTACATGCCAGCCCTCGGCTGCCAGCAACTCGGCAATCTTGCGATAGCCGTACCGCCCGTACTGTTTGGCCAGCCTGATCAAGGCCAGGCGTAGGTCATCATCGACGTGAGGTTTGGCTTGGTATTGCAGCGTCGAGCGCGCCAGGCCGACCTCTCGGCACGTGCGCCGCTCAGACGTACCAAGCTTCTGACAGACATGAACAACGGCCCAGCGAAGGCTTTTCGTCGTCAGGCCTTCGGTTTCAAAAAATCAAGGCTTTCCTTCAGGATTAGCTTATCCAGTTCAAGATCGACCATGATCTTCTTCAGGCGCTGGTTCTCTTTCTCGAGTCCTTTCAGTTCGGCCAATTGCGAGCGCCCCATCGAACCGAGCTTCTTGCGCCACGTGTAATACGAAGCATCGGAAACGCCGACGGCCCGGCATGCCGTGGCCACATCTGAACCGCCTGCCAAATGCACCTCGATTTCACGCAAAAGCTTCAGGATCTCTTCATCTGAATGACGCTTCCGAGCCATGCT
>JANQQA010000319.1 GCA_028285205.1 Bythopirellula sp.
ACTTTGGTTTTCCGAGCACATACATCGAGTACCGAACCGGAAACCAAATTGGCAGTACCGGGATCCTGCCCGAATTTGCTTACTTGCCGCTGCCCAATCCTGCTGATGGTTCGGAAGGGGAAGGTCCCAATGATATTGCCTTCGCCCCATCGACGTTTCCCGCGGCGATACGCAACGGCGTGTTCGTCGGCATGCACGGCCAGTTCAGCAGTGGTGGTCTGAACAACGAGGAAAATCCTTTGGTATTCTCCAATCTGGACAATGGTGAGTATTTCTACTTCATCGACAATGACGAGCCGGACGTTGGTCACTTGGATGGACTGCTCACGACGCACGACTCGCTGTTCATCGCCGACATTTCCCCTCCTGGCGGACTTGGTAATCGCGAGGTAGACACGGGCGTGATCTATCAGATACAGCGAGTGATTCCTGAACCCGCCACGCTGACCTATCTGGGCGTGGGCGTGCTGTGCATGGCAGCGCGTCGCAGGCGACGCGCTGAAACGCCGGGTACCGCTGCAGGAGCCACGGCATGAATCTTGGCAAATCTCCGTTTACGCTCGCATGCACCGCGATGCTGATCATTGGTCTCATGGGCGAGGCGGCGCAAGCCGTCTTTAACCCAATCCGTTTCGAAGCACGAAAAGTGACCACCCCGCCGACCATTGACGGGAATCTGAGCGATCCAGTCTGGGGCCAAGCTGAGCTGATGGACGAGTTCTACGCCTATCAGTCTGGCGGCGATCCTCCCGCCGCGGAGACCACGGCGCGGATCCTGTGGGACGACGACAACTTGTACCTCGCCTTCGAAATGACAGACGCGGACATCAGGTCTTCCTGCGGGTTGCGCGGCCAGTGCGGGAAGGACGCCAACCTGTTTCAAGGGGATGTGATAGAGCTGTTCGTGCGGGAGTCGACCAGTTCGCCCACCTATCACGAATTTGAGTGGAGTCCGCTCGGCGAGGAGTTCGATGCCCGCTTCGACCGCGTGCGGTTCGGTTCGCCAGGGACCGGCTGGGAGTCGGGCATGAGTTCGGCCGTCCAAGTGCAAGGGACGGCGGACGATCCGTCAGATACCGATACTGGATGGACTGTGGAATCGGTGATCCCGTTGGCCGACTTCGAGTTGTCATCGATCGACATCGGTTCGGAGTGGCGCTTCACCGTCGCTCGCTACGACTTCTACAATCAGCCACCGCGGTCTCAGGCAGAACTGATGATGCTGACGCTCGGCGATCCCGACGCACCGAACGCGGGAATCACCTCCGGTTTTCACACCTATGAGGTCTACGACATCCTTGAGTTCGCTGTGCCCGAACCCTCGTCGGCGATGCTTCTTGCGTTGTCAGTACTGGTGATTGTGAGCCGCTCGAGCCGGCGATGATTCCGTGTAGATGCGGGGCTCTTCGTCGCGGACGATGCAAGTATGGCACTCGTTGAGGTAGTGGACTATCGTGGCGAGTGGCCGTACCTTTTTGAGCAACTTCGCACAGACTTGGCGAAATCGCTCGGACTGACGGCGCTCGCAATTGAGCACGTAGGCAGCACGTCCGTACCAGGGCTATGCGCGAAGCCGATCATCGATATTGATGTCGTCGTTCGTGACTCCAGCGGTGTCGAGGAAGCGATCGCCAAACTGACGGCCATCGGTTACCGACACCGCGGCAATCTCGGTGTCTTGGGTCGCGAGGCTTTTCACAGCCCCATTTCCGACGTGCGGCATAGTTTGTACGTCTGCACGCGCGGCAGCTTAGGTCTGCGTAATCACCTGGCCGTTCGCGATGCCTTGCGCAAGGATCCGGCCTTAGCGGCGGAATATGGCGCGTTGAAGAAGAGACTCGCGCAACGGTTTCGCGATGACATTGATGGGTACGTGAGTGGCAAAAGCGGATTGTTGCTGAGTGTGCTAGAGAAAGCAGGATTCGACGTTGCCGATCTCGACAATATTCGGCTGATCAACTCGTGCGATAAGTAGCCGTCAGTCACGGCGGATTGATTAGCTTTGTCGCGTCAGCAGCTGTGCCGTTCGAGTCGGCAAACTCTTTCGTCTTCGATCGACCGGATGATCCTATTCTTCCGAATCGCACCGTGTGTGTATTTCCTTTACAAACGATCTCCCAAAACTTGTTACTTAAACCGGCGCGTAATTCGAGCCGACGTAGACCGCTTTGTTGTGTCGCCGACTTTTTGTTCGACTTTTTGGTCACGGTTGAATTATCTCGTTAATAGGCAAGACGAGTGGCTACTTGTCATTCGCTTGCCGACCAATCCGAATATCTCACTTCCCCGCTGGCCGCAGCGGACTATGCGCCAGCACGAATCGCTTCTCACCTGCCGTAGGGAACCTCACCGTGGCGCGGCGTTTTTTGCCGGCTCCTGACAGCGCCACGATTTTGCCTGGGCCGTGCTCGGGGTGCATGACCGTCATCCCTTGGGCGAAATCGTCGGGCGAGACGCGCGGTAGTGACTCGCTATGCGCGCTGCCAGCCAACTCAGCGGCGGTGGTGACTTGAGCGGCGGCGACTTGCCACTTGGGGGCTGGGGACTGGGGATCGGGTGCTGGTGGATTCTCTAGTGAGTCGATGTCGAAGCTGTCGTCGTCGAAGT